>NZ_BAAAQM010000002.1:307943-324570 GCF_039531675.1 Catenulispora subtropica | reverse complement strand
GGGCATCGCGGCCGGGGCGGCCGCGGCCGGCGGCCCGGAGGGGACAGGGGCCGAGGCGGCCGGGGTGACCGCCGACTCCGCGGTGGGGCTGGGGCGCGAAGCCGACGGGGCCGCCTCGGCGGTCTTGGACGTCTTGGGTGTCTGCGGCCGCAGGTAGAAGTACAGCACAGGCGCGAGGTACACCACGTACCCGGCCACCGAGAGCCAGGTCATCTTCGGCGTGATGTTGAGGGTCCCGGCCACCAGCGTGGAGTACCAGGCGTTGGGGTCGAGGTGGGCGGTCAGGTCCCACGCGTAGGAGGTGAAGCCGCCGACCACGCCGCTCTCCTGCAGGTCCTGCAGGCCGTACGCGACCACGCCGGCCGCGATGACCACCAGCACCAGTCCGGTGATCTTGAAGAACTTGGTCAGGTTCAGCTTCAGCGCCCGGTGGTACAGGCCCCAGCACAGCAGCGTCGCCACCGCGATGCCGAAGACCGCGCCGATCGCCGGGCCGCTCTTCTCGTGCGCGGTCTGCGCCGTGGTCCACAGGAACAGCGAGGTCTCCAGGCCCTCGCGGGCCACCGCGGCGAACGCCGTGAAGATCAGCACCCCGGTGCTGGAGCCGAGCGCGACCGCCAGCCGCGCCTTGATGTCGCCGGACATCGAGGCGCTGGCCCGGCGCATCCAGAACACCATCGTGGTGACGAAGCCGACGGCCAGCAGCGACAGCACGCCGCCGAACACGTCCTGCGCCTTGGGCGGCAGGTGCGCGGAGGTGAAGGTGAGCACCGCGGCGAAGGACAGGCTGAGCGCCGCCGCGGCGGCGATCCCGAGCCACACCGGGCCGACCCGGTCCGGGCGGCCGGCCTTGATCAGGGCGGCGAGCAGGATGGAGACGACCAGTCCGGCCTCCAGCCCCTCTCGGAGTCCGATCAGGAAACTCGGGAAGGCGTCCGACAGCACCGTGTCCCGCCCCTTCTGGCTCGTTCGCGCTCACTAAGGTTCGCCTTACCTCTGTAAGGCATGCCTAAGCTAGCACCGACGGGCCCGGGGACGGAACCGGGCCGGCCCGACGATGTGGTGATATGCGTCTCAGGATTCGCCCGCCACCACCCGTCGAGGAGACGCTCCGCGTCGCAGTCCCTATTCGGTGGCCACCGGGCGGGCCGGGTCGGACGACCAGCCGCTCCACGAGCCCTCGTAGAGCGCGACGCCCTCCGGCGCGATGCCGGCCACGGCCATCGCCAGGATCTCGTGCGTGGCGGTGACGCCGGAACCGCAGTACACGGCGACGTCCTCCACGTGCCCGGGCTTGATGCCGAGCGCCTCGAACCGATCGGCCAGCGCCGCCCCCGGCAGGAAGCGGCCGTCCTCGGCGAGGTTGTCCGTGGTCGGCGCGGAGCGCGCGCCCGGGACGTGCCCGGCGGCCGGGTCGATCGGCTCCACCTCGCCGCGGTAGCGCGCGCCGGCGCGGGCGTCGAGCAGGATCCCGGCCTCGGCGACGGCGGCGGCCCCGTCGTGGTCGAGCACCGGGAAGATCCCGGGGACGAGGGGCTGGAAGTCGCCCGCGGCCGCCTCGGCCTCCGGTTCGCCGTCCTCGACCGCGTGCCCGGCGGCGCGCCAGGCGGTGAACCCTCCGTCCAGGACCCGGACGTCCGGGTGGCCGTGGTGGCGCAGCAGCCACCAAGCGCGGGCGGCCTGGGTGCCGTCGCCGTCGTCGTACACGACGACCGGCAGGTCGCTGCGCACGCCGGCGCGGCGCATGGCGGCGGCGAAGCGCCCCGGGTCCGGCAGCGGGTGCCGGCCGCGCGGTCCGACCGGCGAGTCAGGGTGCTCAGCCAGGTCCTCGTCGAGGCTGACGTAGCGCGCGCCGGGGACGTGCCCCTCCAGATACACCCCGTGTCCGTATCCGCTCGGCTCGCCGAGCTTCCAGCGGATGTCGAGCAGGATCGGCGCGGTGCCGCAGGCGACGTCGGCGGCGAGCTGGTCCACGCAGATCAGGGGGGAGGTACGAGGTTGGCGCATGGGCGCCATCCTGGCACTGAATCGTGATCTGATCTAGGGCGCCCGTTCACTCCCCCGCTACGAACACCAGCAGGGGGATTTCCTGTTCGGCCGCTGACAGCGAGCCGTGCATGCCGAACAGCCGGGACTCCAGCTTCTCCCGGCGGGTGGCGACCACGGCCCAGTCGTCGAGCAGGGCGGCGACGACGTCCCCGATGCGCGGCGCGAGGTCGGCGGCCACCGCCTCCGGCGGGCCGAACCAGCCCTCGTAGACGGCCTCCTCGCGGGAGCGGACGACGGCCACGTCCTCCAGCGCCTCGCGCCAGATCTGGAGCACGTCGCGGGCCGCGCCGGGCTTGGCGTAGACGTGGCGGGCCCGGCCCTCGCCGCCCAGCAGCCGGACGCCGACCTGGAGCTCGGGGTCCTCGTCGAAGTCGACGCGGCGGTCGGCGGGGATGTCGACCATGCCGTGGTCGGCGGTGACGTAGAGCGCGGTGCCGGCCGGGAGCCGCTCGACGAGCTCGCGCACCGTGGCGTCGACGGTGGCGAGCTGCTCGCGCCAGGTCTCGGAGGCGACGCCGCCGACGTGGCCGGCCGCGTCCAGATCGGCGTAGTAGAGGTAGACCAGGGCGCGCGCGTCGCGGTCGGCGGCGTCCCGGAGCGTGTCCAGGGCGCCGGCGACCCGGCTGACGAGCGACTCGGCGCCGGTGAAGGCGCCGCCGCGCAGCACCGAGCGGGTCAGGCCGGAATCCTGGAAGCGGGCGGCGGTGACCTGGGTGACCTCGATGCCCTCGCGCCCGGCGCGTTCGAAGACGGTCTCCCGCGGCTGCCACTCGACCGGGTCGACCGGGAAGTCCCACCTCAGCAGGTTGATGAGGCGGGAGGTGCCGGGGACCAGGACCCGGTAGCCCAGCATGCCGCTGGCGCCGGAGGGCAGGCCGGTGCCGAGCGAGCCGAGGCTGGCGGCGGTGGTGGAGGGGAACCCGGCGGTGAGGGCGCGGTTCGCGGCCAGGGCGGCGGCGAGGAAGGGGGCGGTGCCGGCGTTGCGCTCGATGAGGCGGGCGCCCATGCCGTCGACCAGGAACACGCAGGCCCGGCGGGTGGCCGGCAGACCGAGCGGGTTCGGGGCGTCGTCGACGCCGAGGGCGGCGAGGACGGCGGGGAGCAGGTCGGACAGGGCGCCGCGACCGTAAGCGGGCAGGACGAGATCGGTGTCGCTCACGCGCCGCGCGCCCTCAGCGCCCGGTCCGGGCGCCGGCTTCCGTCACCACGTCGGTGAGCGCGCGGGCGAAGGCCAGGGTCTCGCTGACCGCGTCCGCACCGTCGGCCTCGGCCGAGACCCGGATCATGACGTCGTCGGCGGTGGCGGTGCCGGTGTAGCCGTGGTCGGCGTCGCAGTGCGGGTCGCCGCAGTTGGCCGGTTCCAGGTCCAGGCGGCTCACCACGCCCCAGCCGATGGTCAGCACCACTTCGCGCGGCGGCGTGCCGGGCTTGTGGCCGGCGGGGTCCTCCACGACCCGGCTGACCACCACCGAGGAGATGCGGTGCAGGGGCACGGTCTCGGTGGAGGTGGTGGCGTAGGCCTTGGCGCCGGCCGCGGACTCCGGCGACCCCGGCGGCACCGGCGCCATCGGGTCGTCGGAACCGTACTCGTCGGTGTGCCCGGCGATCAGCCGCGTCGGCGTCACGGCCAGCACGGTGACGTGCCGCCGCACCTCGTCGGCGTCGAACGTGGTCTCCTGGTGCACGAGGTGGCCGAGCACCGCCTCGGACCCCACCGCGTCCTCGACCGCCTCCGCGACGAGCGCCGGGTAGTAGCCGCTGCGCTCGATCGCGGCGAGCAGTCCGTGATGGGCGGGGCGGGCGGAGGGGGACGACTGCGAGTTGGGCATGAGTCCATCCTGACACCTCACCGGCCTCCCGCGGGACTCATGGCCCACGGAAGTGGGAACCTCCTGCGCCGGGTTGTCGGCCCGACGCGCAACAATAGGGCGTCACCCGCATCGCAGCGCGAAGAGCAGGAGCCGCACGAGAGATGGCACGCCGCAGCACCACCCCCGAGCCCGACGAGGACTTCGAAGAGCGCATCATCGACGTCGACGTCGCCGACGAGCTCTCCGACTCGTACCGGGAGTACGCGTACTCGGTCATCTACTCGCGCGCCCTGCCGGACGCGCGGGACGGCCTCAAGCCGGTGCACCGCCGGATCCTGTTCCAGATGAACGAGATGGGCCTGCGGCCGGACCGCGGGTTCGTGAAGAGCGCGCGCGTCGTCGGCGACGTGATGGGCAAGCTGCACCCGCACTCGGACACCGCGATCTACGACTCGCTGGTGCGCATGGCGCAGTCCTGGGCGATGCGGATCCCGCTGGTGGACGGGCACGGCAACTTCGGGTCGCTGGGCGGGGACGACCCGCCGGCCGCCATGCGGTACACCGAGGCGCGGCTGTCGCCGGCGGCGATGATAATGACCGACTCCATCGACGAGGACACGGTCGAGTTCGGGCCCAACTACGACGGGCAGGAGCAGGAGCCGACGGTCCTGCCCTCGGCGTTCCCGAACCTGCTGGTCAACGGCGCGGCCGGGATCGCGGTCGGGATGGCGACCAACATGGCGCCGCACAACCTCGGCGAGGTGGTGGCCGCCGCCCGGCACCTGATCAAGCACCCGAACGCCACCCTGGACGACCTGATGCGGTTCGTCCCGGGCCCGGACCTGCCCACCGGCGGGCAGATCATCGGCGAGCAGGGCATCCGGGACGCGTACGAGACCGGCCGCGGCGTGTTCAAGATGCGCGCCACCGCCCGGATCGAGAAGGTGACGGCGCGCCGCGAGGGCATCGTGGTCACCGAGCTGCCCTTCAACACCGGCCCGGAGAAGGTCATCTCCAAGGTCAAGGAGCTGGTGCAGAGCAAGAAGCTGCAGGGCGTCACCGACCTGAAGGACCTGTCCGACCGGTTCAACGGCCTGAAGCTGGTCATCGAGGTCAAGGCCGGCTTCAATCCCGAGGCGGTGCTGGAGCAGCTCTACAAGCTGACGCCGCTGGAGGAGTCCTTCGGCATCAACAACGTGGCGCTGGTCGACGGGCAGCCGCTGACCCTGGGCCTGAAGGAGCTGCTGGAGGTCTACCTCGACCACCGGTTCGAGGTGGTGCGGCGCCGCACCGAGTTCCGCCGCACCAAGCGCCGGGACCGGCTGCACCTGGTCGAGGGCCTGCTGATCGCGCTGGTCGACATCGACCGGGTGATCCGCATCATCCGCGAGTCGGACGACGCCGCGGCGGCCAAGGAGAACCTGATCGCCGCCTTCGCGCTGTCGGACAAGCAGGCCACGTACATCCTGGACACGCCGCTGCGCCGCCTCACCCGGTTCGACTCGATGGAGCTGGAGGCCGAGCGCGACAAGCTGACCGGCGAGATCAAGGACCTGACGGCGATCCTGGAGTCCGACGCCCTGCTGCGCAAGGTGGTCTCGGACGAGCTGAACGCCGTCTCCAAGCAGTTCGCCACCCCGCGCCGCAGCGTCCTGGTCGAGGGCGCGATGCCGGTGTTCGAGGCCCAGCCGCTGGAGATCTCCGACGACCCGGTCCGGGTCCTGCTGTCGGCCACCGGCCTGCTGGCCCGCACCGGCTCCGGCGTCACCGGCCTCGGCACCGGCGGCGAACGCAGCAAGAACGACGCCATCGCCTCGGTGGTGACCTCGACGATAAGAGGCGAGGTCGGCGCGGTCACCACCAGCGGCCGCCTGATCCGCTTCCCGGTCATCGACCTGCCGGTGCTGCCGGCCTCCGCCTCGAAGGCGGCGCCCAGCCTGGCCGGCGGCGCCCCGGCGTCGGAGTTCGTCCGGCTGGAGGAGGACGAGCGGGTGCTGTGCCTGTGCTCGCTGAACCCCGAGTCGCCGGGACTGGCGCTGGGTACGGTGCAGGGCGTGGTCAAGCGCGTGGTCCCGGACTACCCGCGCAACCGCGACACGTTCGAGGTGATCACCCTCAAGGACGGCGACAGCCTGGCCGGCGCCGTCGAACTGCGCACCGGCGAGGAGGAGCTGGTCTTCATCACCGACGACGCCCAGGTCCTCAAGTACTCGGCGGGCCTGGTCCGCCCGCAGGGCTGCCCGGCCGGCGGCATGGCGGGCATCAGCCTGGGCGAGGACGCGTCGGTGATCTTCTTCGGCGCCGTGGACCCGAACCGCGACGGTCTGGTGATCTCCATGGCCGGCAGCGACGACGCCCTGGTCGACACCGCGACCACGATGAAGGCCACCCCGTACGCGCTGTACCCGACGAAGGGCCGCGCCACCGGCGGCGTCCGCTGCCAGCGCTTCCTGAAGGGCGAACACCGCCTGGTGGCGGCGTGGGCGGTGAACGCCCCGGCGTACGCGAGCTCGGAGAACGGCTCCCCGCTCGCCCTGCCGCCGGTCGACCAGCGGCGCGACGGGTCCGGAACGCCGGTGGAGGCGCCGATCGCGTTCGTGACGAGCCCGGCTGAGACCGGCTGAGCCCGGCTGAGACCAGCTGATCCGCAACCCGCTCCGGGCCCGGGGCCTTGGCTGCCTGAGACATGCCTGAGCAGCCAAGGCCCCTTCCCCAAGAGGCGGGGAGCACCGCCGGCGCCGGCAGCCGGCCACGCGGCGGGCCGTGTCGCACCCGGTCCGGTGAGGCAGAACCGGGCGCCCCGCCGCGGAACCGACGGCGCTCCCCTCATCGGCAGGACAGAGTCCCCTACGCATCACTCGGTCCGCAGCTCCGCAGGAGCGGGGCCGGGGGACGGGTGGGTAAGGGATCTGCCTGCCGGGCCCGGGGCTTCCTCGGGGGCCACCGAGGAAGCCCCGGGGTCTGGGATGGCGTCAGACCGCCGCTCCGGCTGCCGCCGACAAGCCCGGCGCCGCCTCTCCGGCCTCGGTGTCCGCCACCAGCTTGCCGTCGCCGATCGTGATCACCCGGTCGGCGAGCTCCATCATCAGCGGGTCGTGGGTGGCCACCAGCGCCGTCACGTTCTCCGCCGCCACCACCGCGCGCAGCAGGCGCATCACCGCGCGGCCGGTCTCGGAGTCCAGCTGCCCGGTCGGCTCGTCCGCGATCAGGACCCGTGGGGAGTTCGCCAGCGCCCGCGCCAGCGCCACCCGCTGCTGCTGCCCGCCGGACATCTCGCCGGGCCGCTGCTTCGTGTGCCCGCCCAGGCCGACCATGTTCAGCAGCAGCTCCACCCGCGCCTCGCGCTCGGCGACCGCGGTCTTGCGCAGCCGCAGCGGGATGCCGACGTTCTCGGCCGCCGACAGGATCGGGATCAGCGCGAACGACTGGAACACGAACCCGAACAGGTCGCGGCGCAGCGCCGCCAGCTCCTTCTCCCCCAGGTTGCGGCCGGGGCCGGCGAGCTGCTTGCCGTCGACGCTGATCCGCCCGCCGTCCGGCTTGTCCAGGCCGCCGATCAGGTTCAGCAGGGTGGTCTTCCCCGACCCCGACCGGCCGACGACCGCGCACAGCTGCCCCTCGGGGACCGTGAACGACACGTCGTCGACCGCGTGGACGGCGTTGGCGCCGGAGCCGAAGGTCCGGGTCAGGCCCTCGACCTCGATCATGTCCCGCACGGGCTACTCCCCCTCTCGGTCCGGCGCGTGGCCCGCGGACCCCAGGTCCGGCCACACCCCGATGTGGTCCGGATCCTTGGTCAGCCGCACCCGGTCCCGCATCCGCAGATCGTCGATGTACTCGCGCGGCAGCTGCACGCGCCCGGCGCGGTCCAGGACCGCGAACTGCTCGGCCGGCCCTCCGGCCTCCCCGCCGCGGCGCAGCACCTCGGTGCTGGTGCGGCCGTCGCGGATCTCCACGGTGCGCTGCACCTGCTCGGTCACCTCGTGGTCGTGGGTCACCACCACGATGCTCACGCCGAGCTCGGCGTTCGCGGTGCGCAGCGCGTCGAACACCTGCTGGCTGGTCCCGCTGTCCAGCTCGCCGGTCGGCTCGTCGGCGAACACCACCTCGGGGTCGTTGGCCAGCGCCACCGCGATCGACACCCGCTGCTGCTCGCCGCCGGACATCTGCCCGGGCCGCCGGTTCGCGCAGTAGGCCACGCCCAGCATCTCCAGCAGCTCGTCGGCGCGCCGCCGCGCGAACCTGCGCTTCTTGCCCGCGAAGCCCATCGGCAGCGCCACGTTGTCCGCGGCGTTCAGGTACGGCAACAGGTTGCGGGCCGTCTGCTGCCAGATGAAGCCGACGGTCTCGCGCCGGTAGCGCAGCCGGTCCCGGCCCTTCATGGTGAGCAGGTCGTAGCCGCCGACCCGGGCCACCCCCGCGGTCGGGGTGTCCAGGCCGGACAGGATGTTCAGCAGGGTGGACTTGCCGCTGCCCGAGGCGCCCACGATGGCCACCAGCTCGCCGCCGCGCACCAGGAGGTCCAGGCCCTGCAGAGCCTGGACCTCGATACCGTCCGTCTTGTAGATCCGGACCAGGTTGTCACAGACGATCTTGGCGTCCTCGCCGTAGACCTCTTTCGGCCGGCCGGCCGCGAGCTCAAGCTCCTGAAGGGTGCTCATGCGGTCTAGGACGAGCGGTCACGTCCTCGACGTTGCGATCGTTACGGAACGGTGACCATCCGGCCGGATGGGCGCCCACGGTGTCCGGCAGCCACCCGGGCTCGCCCAGCAGGCCCTTGTGCGGCAGGCCCCTGACCTGGTGGCGCGTCGGGCGCTCGGACCCGCGGGGCCAGCCGCGCAGGATGTGGATGCCCGGCACCTCGCGCTGGCACCAGCCGACCAGGGCGTCGAGCACGGCGTTGCGCTCGCCGCTGACCCGCATCATGCGCGGGAACGACACCGGGAAGGTCACGGTGTTCTTCAGGTCCGCGACCACGCCGTGGGCCACGTTGGACGCGGTATTGGTGCGGTTGTAGGTGGACGGCCAGGGCGTGCCGAGCACCAGGCCCTCGGTCTCGGGCTCGCCGAGCAGCACGATGTCCACCGTCCTGCCGGCCTTGTCGCCGAAGCTCACCCGGCCGGCTCGGGCCCAGACGTACAGCCGGTTCAGCGGCATGTCCCTGACCAGCACCCCGGACCCTGCGCGCCACCGGAGCAGCTGCACCCGTCCCGGCTCCGAGGAGTCCCAGTCCTCCCGGGCGACGGTGCGGACCGCGCACACCTCGTGGGCGTAGACCGCGGGGAACCCGTAGCGGCGCGCTTCGGGCGCCGTCCCGGCCTGGGTCTTCTCGTCGGGCTGCTGAGTGTCGGCCATGCTGCTCACACCTGCCTCAGTGCGTCCCCCGATCTTCCTCTCGGCACCATGGTGACCCCGCGTCCGCCTGATGGCCAGCGCTGTACGGGAATCGCCGGGAAGGTAGTTTCGTACGCATGCGTGACGATCAACTCCCGACACCCCAGCCCCACGCGTGTTCGTCCCTCTCGCGCGAGCTGGGTGAGCCGGTGACCGGAACGGCCGCCACCCACAGCGCGTGGCTGCTGCTGGAGCAGCCCGGCCCGTGGGGGCGGGTGGCCGCGCGGGAGAGCCGGCTGGACCCGCAGCTGGGCGCCGAGCTCGACGGCCGCACCGCGGGCACCGGGGTGCGGCTGTGCCTGATCCGGCGTCCGGACGACCGCCGCGACCACGAGCCGCCGCGCCGCCGCTGGTTCGCCGCCTCCACGCACCCGGAGCGCACCTGGCTGGCCACCGGCGAGATCGCCTACCCCACCGACCTGCTCAAGGTCGACTTCCCGGCCCTGGACGCGGGCGACCGGGGCGCCGTCGCGGCCCTGGACCCCACGTTCCTGGACACGCCGATCCTCGGGATCTGCAGCAACGGCAAGCGGGACGCCTGCTGCGCGACGCTGGGCCGCCGGGTCGTGATCTCGGCCGAGGCGCTGGACGCGGCCGCGTGCGCGGCGGCCGGCGGCCCGCCGGCGGTCTGGGAGATCACGCACCTGGGCGGGCACAAGTTCGCGCCGACCGGCGTGGTGCTGCCGTCCGGGTACCTCTACGGCCGTCTGGACGCGGCCCTGGCCACCCGGGCGCTGGCCGAGGCCCGCCGGGGGCGGGTCCTCCCGGAGCGGAACCGCGGGCGGTCGACGTGGGGGCGGCCGGGGCAGGCGGCGGAGCTGGCGGTGCGGGCCGAGCTCGACGAGTGGGCGACGCCGGCGGTCCGGGTCAGGGCGGTGGAGAAGACCGCGGGCGAGCCGGAGCCGGCGTGGACGGTGGTCGTCGAGCACGAGGACGGCCGGGCGTACGAGGTCTTCGTCCAGGGCGCCCACGCGCCGGTGGGACGGCCCGAAAGCTGCGGCAAGACCGAGGCGAACCCGCTGGAGCTGCGGGTGGAAACCGTCGAGAAGATCGGCTGACGCTCGCTAGGATCCGGGGACATGACACAACTTCCGTTGGTGGGGGCCCGGAACGCGCGGGACGTCGGGGGACTCCGGACGGAGTCGGGACGGGAAGTGCGACCGCTGCGCCTGCTGCGCAGCGCGCGGCTCAACATGCTGACCGACGCCGACCGGGAGTGGCTGGCCTCGATCGGCCTGCGGACCGTGATCGACCTGCGCCAGGGCTTCGAGATCGCCGCCTGGCCGGACGCGCTGGGAACGCTGGACGTGGTGCGGGTCAACACGCCGCCGAGCCTGGAGGCCGAGAACGACCCGGCGGTGACGTTCTTCGGGGTGTACCTGTCGTGGCTCGACGAGAGCGGCACGGCGTTCGCGGACGCGGTGCGGGCGCTGGCCCGGCCCGGCGGACTGCCGGCGCTGGTGCACTGCACGGCCGGGAAGGACCGCACCGGACTGCTGGTGGCGCTGGTGCTGGACGTGCTCGGCGTCGACGAGAAGGCGATCGTCGCCGACTACATGGAGTCGGACACCATGCTCAAGGCGGATCCGGGCGACGTGGTGTACCGGTTCGCGATCGACGCCGACCTGATCACGGGGTCGCTGGCGCACGTCCGGACCACGTTCGGAAGCACGGAGAACTACCTGCTCGCGCACGGGGTGACGGCGGAGGAGATCGCCGCGCTGCGGGACGGCCTGCTCTAGATCCACGCCGCGGCCGCGAACTGCGGGCCGAGGCGGCCGGAGCGGGACCGCGGGCCGGCGACCGGCCTCGGGCGAGGACCCCGGACTGTCAGGCCTCGAAGAAGGCGTCGAGGTGGACGTCGATCGCGATCAGACCGTCCTCCCCGGCGGCGACCAGCAGGCCGTCGGCCCCGAGAGCGAGCGCCGTCGGGGTCCAGCCGAGCGGGATCGGGCGCCCGGTGCGGGCCTCGGCGAGGTCCCAGACGGTGACGTGGCCGTCCGCCCAGGCGACCGCCGCGACCGGCCCCACCGCGGTCATCGCGGCGGTGACGGCGGTGACCGGGACACCGCGGTCCTCGACCGGGAGCAGGCTGGCGTCGGCCGGGACCGCCCAGAGGCGGAAGGTGCCGTCGAGGCCGCCGGACAGCGCGAAGAGGATGTCGGCGTCCGGCATCCAGATGGCGGCGACCGCGGTCACCGCTCCGGAGTGCTGGTCCTCGGGGTCCGCGATGAGTTCCTCGGTACCGACGTCCCAGACGTGGACGCGGCCGTCCCCGGCGCCGAACACCAGCGCTTCACGGGCCACCGCCACGGCGGTCACGGCGGTGTCGGGCAGGACGTCGCGCACCGCCGCCACCGCCCCGCGCGGTGCCCGGGGACCGAGCGCGGCCAGCCGGCGGCTCGCGTCGGTCAGCACGAGGCTGGGTGCCGCGTCGACGACCGCGGCCGTGCGGGCCTTCACCATGACCGGCGCCGCGGGGCGGGCGACGATGCGGCCGTCCCGGGGATCGAGGCGGTAGGCGCGGGCCAGGTCGTCGATGGCGACCAGGACTTCGGGCTCGGGCTCTGGTTCGGGCTCTGGTTCGGGCTTCGGCTCGGAGTCGGCCTTCGGCTCGGCTTCCGCGGCGGCCGGCGCGGCGCCCTCGGCGCCTTCCACACCCTCGGCGCCTTCGGCCTCTGCGACCGTCTCGGCGGCTCCGCCGTCCTGATCCCCGGCATCGGCCTCGGATTCGGCGGCATCCTCAGAGTCCTGATTCGGCACGACGGGGGCCGGTCCCGGCACGGTCACCGCGAGCGCCGCCACCGGCCCCGGCCACGGCATGGGACGCGGGGTGTCCGGCGGCAGCGGGCGCCAGCCGGCCCAGCGGGTGAGCCAGCGGACGGGATCACCGACCGGCGCGCCGTCGGAGGGCCGGGTGCCGCGGGTGTAGGGCGCGACCGCCTCCGCGAGGGCGTGGTCGCCGACGGCGAGGGCGGCACCGTGCAGGACGGCGGCCCGCTCGGGAACGCCGACCGCGTTGGTGAGCGCCTGACCCGCGACCCGCCAGGCCGCCCGCGTGCCGGGCGCGACCGCGGCCCCGAGCGCGTCGATCGCCGTCGACAACGCCGGCTGCTGCACCAGCACCAGATTGGCCGGCTCCAGCACGATCTGGTCGGCGATGCCCTCCCGGAAGGCGACGTCGAACGGCACCGCGGCCAGCTTCCACGGCCGCTCGTCGCTGGCCGCCAGCAGTCCCGCGTGCCGGTTCGCGGCCAGGCTCAGGATCTCCCGCGCCTTGGTGGGGTTCGGATACGCCTGCGGAGCCGCCGCGCCCCCGGAGGGCACCAGATCGTCCAACCAGGCGGCGAACTCCGCCTTGTCGGTCCACTTCGGCTCCCCCAGGTCGATGACCGCCACCGCCCCCGGCAGGTCCGTCTCCCGAGACTCCACGATCACCCGCACCCCCGGGACCGCCAACAACGGCCCCAGCAACTCCGAGATCACCGCCGCCCGCGCCGACCCGTCCCGCAGATGCCCGGCGAGATCGAGCTCGGAGATCAGGATCGTGACCCGCGACCACCGCCCGACCTCGTACGTGGCCGCGGCGGTGCTGGCCAACAGGTCCCAGGTCGCCGACCGGCTCGCGGGAAGGTTCGCCCACTCGGCGAAGGGCAGGTCCGCGGCCACGTCCTCGACGGCGCCGCCGACAAGCTGGTCGCCGGCTATGGGCGCGTCACCGGCGAGCGCCTGACCGGCGGCGCCGGCAGAACCGACAGCGCCAGCCTCCGGCCCGGCGCCCGCGGAACCCGCACCACCGTCGACCGAACCACCGTCGACCGAACCACCGTCCGCCGAACCGGCTCCGGCACTCGGCACCCGGCCTGCCCCCGGCCCGACAGCCCCGTCCACCGAGCCCCGCTGCGTCCCGATCCCGAGCCCCACCGCGACCCCGCCGCCTTCGGCGGCGACTCCCGGCCCGAACCCGGAGCCCGTCGCCGCGACCCCGTCGGCCGGCGCCGAAGCCCTGTTCCCCCGCAACCGCGCGGCCAGCGCCGCTCCGAGCTCCGGCGCGCTGCCGACCGTCACGCCGAGTTGTCCGGCCAGCAGCCAGGCCAGGACCCGGGGCGTCAGCCCGCGGGCCGAGACCCAGGCGAAGCGCTCGTCGTCGACCGCCTCGGCCAGGACCGCCAGCTCGGAGGCGGCCCAGGCCAGGGTGAAGGTCTTGCCCGCGCCGGGTGGGCCGGTGACCAGGAGGGTGCGAGGCGCCGCGGCGTCCGCCAGCCAGTCCATCACCGCCCGACAGACGGCGCCGCGGCCGCCGGGCAGCACGGTGCTGGGGGCCGCGGGCGGGGTCGGCATCGCTACGCGTCGATCCGGGACCGGTCCAGGACCGCGGCGGAGTTGATGATGAACTCGCGGCGGGGCGCGACGTCGTTGCCCATCAGCAGGTCGAAGGCCTTCTCGGCGGCTTCGGCGTCGGCCACGGTGATCCGGCGCAGGGTGCGGTGCCGGGGGTCCATCGTGGTCTCGGCCAGCTGGTCGGCGTCCATCTCGCCCAGGCCCTTGTAGCGCTGGATCGGCTCCTTGATCCGCTTGCCCTTCTTCAGCAGCTCGGCGACGGTGCGCTTCATCTCGTTGTCGGAGTACGTGTAGACGAACTCGTTCTTCGCCCGGCCGGCGCCGATCACCTCGATCCGGTGCAGCGGCGGCACCGCCGCGTAGACGCGGCCGGCCTCCAGCATGGGCCGCATGTACCGGTGGAACAGGGTGAGCAGCAGGCAGCGGATGTGCGAGCCGTCGACGTCGGCGTCCGCCATCAGGATCACCTTGCCGTAGCGGGCCTGGTCGATGTCGAACGACCGGCCGGACCCCGCCCCGACCACCTGGATGATGGCCGCGCACTCGGCGTTCTTCAGCATGTCCGCGATCGAGGACTTCTGGACGTTGAGGATCTTGCCGCGGATCGGCAGCAGCGCCTGGAACTCGGAGTTCCGCGCCGCCTTGGCCGAGCCCATCGCCGAGTCGCCCTCGATGATGAACATCTCCGAGCGGTCCACGTCGTCCGAGCGGCAGTCGGCGAGCTTGGCCGGCAGCGCCGACGTCTCCAGCGCGTTCTTCCGGCGCTGCGCCTCCTTGTGCTGGCGCGCGGTGATCCGGGTGCGGGCGGCGTTGGCGATCTTCTCCAGCACCGCGCGGGCCATCGGCTTGTCGGCGCGCTTGGCCGAGGTCAGGAACTCCCGGAAGGAGTTCTCCACGACCCGCGCCACGATCCGGTTCGCCGCCGGGGTGCCCAGCACCTCCTTGGTCTGGCCCTCGAACTGCGGCTCGGCCAGCCGCACCGTGACCACGACGGTCAGCCCCTCGAACACGTCCTCGCGGATCACGTCGTCGTCGTTGACCTTGAGCAGCTTCACCGCCCGCAGCTGCTCGTTGGCGGCCTTCAGCAGCCCCTTGCCGAATCCGACCAGGTGGGTGCCGCCCTTGGGGGTGGCGATGATGTTCACGAACGAGCGCACCACGGTGTCGTAGTCGGTGCCCCACCGCAACGCCACGTCGACGCTCAGCTCCCGCTCGATGTCGGCCGGGGTCATGTGCCCCTGCTCGTCGAGCACCGGCACGGTCTCGGTGAACTTGCCCGAGCCCGTGAACCGCAGGGTGTCGGTGATCGGCCGGTCCGGGGCCAGGAACTCCACGAACTCCGAGATGCCGCCGGCGTAGGAGAAGACCTCCTCGTTGTGCCCGCCGTCCCGCTCGTCCACCACGACGATGGTCAGCCCCGGCACCAGGAACGCGGTCTGCCGGGCCCGGGCGTGCAGGTCCTCCAGCACGAACTCGGCGTCCTTCAGGAAGATCTGCTTGTCCGGCCAGAACCGGGTCCGGGTGCCGGTCGGCGAGGCCCCCTTGGCCCGCGAGACCCGGCCCACCTTCCGCAGCCCGGACTCGGCCTTGAACTTCGAGTCCGGCCCGTCGCCGGCGAACACCCCGGGCACACCGCGCTGGAAGGACATGGCGTGCACCGAGCCGGCCCGGTCCACCTCGATGTCCACCCGCGAGCTCAGCGCGTTCACCACCGAGGCGCCGACGCCGTGCAGACCGCCGGAGGCCGCGTACGAGCCGCCTCCGAACTTGCCGCCGGCGTGCAGCATCGTCATCACGACCTCGACGCCGCTGAGCCCGGTCTTCGGCTCCACGTCCACCGGGATGCCGCGCCCGTTGTCCCGCACCTCGGCCGAGCCGTCCTTGTGCAGGACGATCTCGATCCGGTCCCCGAACCCGGCCAGCGCCTCGTCGACGGAGTTGTCGATGATCTCCCACAGGCAGTGCATCAGCCCGCGGCCGTCGTTCGAGCCGATGTACATCCCCGGCCGCTTGCGCACCGCGTCCAGACCCTCGAGGACGAGGAGGTGCCGCGCGGTGTACGAACCGTCCTTGTCGGCGGACGGCGCGGGCCTGCCCTGCGCACTCACTTGCGGACCATCCTCTCCCTCGTCGACTCGAGATCGACTCACGCCACGTCACGTCACTCGAACACAGTTTCGTACCAATGGTAGCGACGGCAGGGCCAGCGTACCGGGCCCCTCCCCCCGGTGAGTCCATGTGACCGGCGCAACACACTGACGAGCGGATCGCTACCCACCGTGCCCTCATCACCACTTATCGTTCAGTTTCCTGAGGATCAGGGCCCTTTCCCCGTACGCTCTGAGCGAACGTGACGCTTTCGACGCCGAATCACTAGCGCGGGAACACGGAACGCCTGCTTTGATGTTGTTCCGGGTACCACACAGAAAGCAGGTGCGACGTGACCACTGCAGTCCTGACTGAGACCGAGCCGCTGAAGGCCTCCGACCGCTGCGACCGCTGCGGTGCCGCTGCTTACGTGCGCGTCGTCCTGGGTGGCGGCGAGCTCCTCTTCTGCGCTCACCACGGCAAGAAGTACAACGAGGGCCTGGCCAAGGTCGCCATCGAGATACACGACTTCTCGGACCAGCTGGTCGAGACCCAGAAGATCGCCGCCGACGACGAGCGCTGAATCCGGCAGCGCCCCCCGTCCCCGATGCACTCCTAAGCAGGCTCATGACCGAGCGTCACATAACGACTACTGCTGAACTTACGGAAGACCCCGGCTCCAAACGGCGCCGGGGTCTTCGGCTGTGAAGGGCGCCACACGAAGTGGGCCGCGCCGGCAGACGGCCCTCACGCCGCCGTCATGTCACCCGGCAACGCCGCGCCGTCGATGTGGTCCACCAGAGGACGGCCCGACTCCACCCCGCCTCCTGCGACATCGCCACCGCCTGCCCCACGAGCAGCGCCGTGGAGCAGTCGGTCCTGCGCGAGATCATCTGAAGCAGTGGCGCCGCCGCGAAGGGCCCGGAGCGTGACGCTCCAAGTCG
>NZ_BAAAQM010000002.1:0-307933 GCF_039531675.1 Catenulispora subtropica | reverse complement strand
GAGGGCCCCGGAGCGTCCCCCCCCGCCCCCTTCGCGGCGCTGCTTGCCCGCCTAGTCGTCCTAGTCCAGGTAGTCCCGCAGGACCTGGGACCGCGACGGGTGCCGCAGCTTGGACATCGTCTTGGACTCGATCTGCCGGATCCGCTCGCGCGTGACCCCGTAGACCTTGCCGATCTCGTCCAGCGTCTTCGGCTGGCCGTCGGTCAGCCCGAACCGCATCGACACCACACCCGCCTCGCGCTCGCTCAGCGTGTCCAGCACCGAGTGCAGCTGCTCCTGCAGCAGGGTGAACGACACCGCGTCGGCCGGCACCACGGCTTCGGAGTCCTCGATCAGGTCGCCGAACTCGCTGTCGCCGTCCTCACCGAGCGGCGTGTGCAGAGAGATCGGCTCCCGGCCGTACTTCTGGACCTCGACGACCTTCTCGGGCGTCATGTCCAGCTCCTTGGCCAACTCCTCCGGAGTGGGCTCGCGACCGAGGTCCTGCAGCATCTGGCGCTGCACGCGCGCCAGCTTGTTGATGACCTCGACCATGTGCACCGGGATGCGGATGGTCCGCGCCTGGTCCGCCATGGCGCGGGTGATCGCCTGGCGGATCCACCACGTCGCGTAGGTCGAGAACTTGTAGCCCTTGGTGTAGTCGAACTTCTCCACCGCGCGGATCAGGCCGAGGTTGCCCTCCTGGATCAGGTCCAGGAACAGCATCCCGCGCCCGGTGTACCGCTTCGCCAGCGACACCACGAGGCGGAGGTTGGCCTCCAACAGGTGGTTCTTGGCGCGGCGGCCGTCCTCGGCGATGATGTCCAGCTCGCGCCGGAACTCCGGGGACAGCGGCTCGTCGGCGTTCAGCTTCTCCTCGGCGAACAGGCCGGCCTCGATGCGCTTGGCGAGTTCGACCTCCTGCTCGGCGTTGAGCAGCGGGACCTTGCCGATCTGCTTCAGGTAGTCCTTGACCGGGTCGGCGGTGGCACCGGCCGACGCGACCTGCTGGGCCGGGGCGTCGTCCTCGTCGTCGGAGAGGACGAACCCCTCCTCCTTGTCCTCGCCCGCGGCGGCGGCTCCCTCGGCCTCGGAGGCGTCGTCGCCGTCCTCCTCGCCCTCGGCGGCCTCCATGTCCGGGCCGTCCTCGTCCTCGAGGTCCAGCTCCAGATCGATGTCCTCTTCGAGTTCGACGTCCTCGCCGTCCTCGTCCTCGCCCTTCTTGCCGGGCGCGGCCTTCTTGGCGCCGGCGGCCGCCTTCTTCGCGGCGGCCTTCTTGGCCGGGCCCTTGCCGGCCTCGGCCCCGTCGCCGTCGGCGTCGCCGGCCGCGGCGGTCTTCTTGGCCGCGACCTTCTTGGCCGCGGCGGGCTTGGCGGCGGTGGCCGTGGCCGTCTTCTTGGCCTCGGCGTCCCCGCCCTCGGCGGCCGCGGGCTTGGCCGCGGCCTTCTTGGCCGTGGCGGACTTGGCGGCGGTGGCCGTGGTCGTCTTCTTGGCCGCGGTCTTGGCGGCCGCGGCGACGCGCTTGCGGGCGACCCCGGCCGACTGGGCGGCGTTGACCGTCAGGTCAACGCCCTCTTCGTGGAGAACGGTGGTCAGGGCCCGCATGACGCTCTTGGCCTTGGCCATCGGGATGTCCGCCTCTTCGAAGGCTTGCCGCACCTCGTCTGCGGCGATGTGTCCCTGCGCCCTGCCCCGCTCGATGAGCGCCACGAGGTGGGCGGACTCGGCGATCTCGGCGGGCAGTGGACGGGAAGTGCTGGCCGACACGAAAACCCTCTCGCTACTGGATGGCAACCACCCGCTTCCGACGTGAGCCGGTGTACGGTCCCCGGTCGGGGGCCGTCTTGCTCTGTGTCGGGTTCGTGTGGAAGATTCCGATCGCGCCGCGGACTCGGCCGGTCGCACCCGGTCGTTCCGCATTGCACGCGACATAGCATTGTGGCACGCCGATGTATTCCCCCGGCACCGGATACCCGGTGATCTGCGCTAAACATCGACCCGGTGGGCACCGCCGGGCGCGCACACTCCGCGCGCGCCTCCGAGGCGGTGCCTCACACCACTCTACGCGCCCCCGGTCACCGACCGGCACATGACGCTCACGCTCCGCTCACGCCATGGTCACTGGCCGCGCTGTCCGGGCAGTCCGTACGCCGGGGCCTGCTCCTCCAGCTGCGCCGCCAGCATGGCGCGCATCACACTGGCCGCCGCCGCTCCGTCGCCGGCCACCACCTCGTCGGCCAGCCGCTGGTGCGAGGCCGCGGCCGCGTCGTTCATCGGACCGCAGGACCGGCGCCGCATCCCGGCGCTCTCGGCCGCCCCGGACACCACCCGGGCCAGGTGCTCCACCATCCGGTTCGGGCACTCGGCGACCAGCAGCGCGTGGAACTCGCCGTCGGCCTTGGCGTAGCCGGCCTGGTCGCCGTTGGCGGCGGCCTGCTTCAGCACGGCGGCCAGCTCGGCCAGCCGCGCGCCCGCGGCCTCGCCGAGCCGCCCGGCGGCCAGCTGCGCGGCCAGCGGCTCGAAGGCGCAGCGCAGCTCGGCCAGCTCGCGGCACTGGTCCAGGCCGGCCACCCCGGCGGCGCGCCACTCGATGACGTCCGGGTCCAGCAGGTTCCACTCCGGCACCGGCCGGATCCGGGTCCCGACGTTGGGCCGCGCGGTGACCATGCCCTTGGCTTCCAGCACCCGCAGCGACTCGCGGACCACGGTGCGGGAGACCTCGAAGCGGCGGCCGATCTCCTCCGGCACCAGCGGGCGGTCCGCGCCGAGCTCGCCGGCCACGATCATCCGGCCGAGCTGCTGGACCAACTGGCCGTGCAACCCCCGGGCCTGGGTACCGGCGCGCAGCGACAGGTAGGAGTCGGGCAGGGTCCCCGCGGCGGCCGCGGCCAGCGTGTTCGCCACCGGCGACGGGGCGGGGGCAGGAAGCGTCTCGACGGGTGCGGCGGCCCCGGTCATGTGTGTAGGAATGCTCATGTTGTTGTCGTCGGCCGGGGCCCGCCGGGACTTGAGGGTTCTTAGCCGATAGTCGTGCCGATGTCACCCATCGGAATGATTCGGAATGCCCGGACCCCGCGAATCGCCACGTCGAAGGCGCCGCGCGGGCCCATACCCATGGGCGCGACCATCCGGACGTTGAACCGACCGACCTTCGCAGGTGCGACGATCCCACCTGGGACGAGGGTGGACGCACGCCGCGCCCGCCGCCAGGGTGATCACGACCGCGGCCCCCTAATTTCGTCATCTTGACGATAAGGGAAGCGAGCCGCTAGCGTCGCAGCAGCCGTGGCCAGGCCCGGTATCGGCCTCGGGCCGACGTTGAGTTTCTGGGGGAGATCGATGGCGGACATCACGAAGCGGCTGTTCCTCAGCCACTTCCGGGGCAGCCCGACCAACCACGTGGTGCACCTGCGCCGCGGCAAGGCCGCCCATGAGGGGACCGGTCAGGCGTTCTGGTTCCGGCCGCTGACCGCGGTGCTGGCCGAGGTGCCGGTGGACGACCGGGAGCTGCCCATGCTGTTCCACGCCCGCACCAAGGACTTCCAGGACGTGACCGTCCAGGCGTCGATGACCTACCGCTTCGTCGACCCGGAGCTGGCCACCCGCCGCCTGGACTTCGCGGTCGACCTGAAGACCGGCCAGTGGCGGGCCACACCGCTGGAGCAGGTCGCGGTGCTGCTCACCGAGCTCGCGCAGCAGCACGCGCTGACCCTGATCGCCACCATGGAGCTGGCCGAGGCGCTGGCCACCGGGACCGCGGCGGTCCGGGAGCTGGTGGCCGGCGGCCTGGCGTCCGACGAGCGCCTGGCCGAGACCGGCATCGGCGTGGTCGGCGTGCGGGTGGTGGCGGTGAAGCCGGAGGCCGACGTCGAGCGCGCGCTGCGGACCCCGACCCGGGAGCTGATCCAGCAGGAGGCGGACCGCGCCGGCTTCGAGCGCCGGGCGCTGGCCGTCGAGCGCGAGCGCGCGATCAGCGAGAACGAGCTGCAGAGCAGGATCGAGCTGGCCACCCGCGAGGAACAGCTGGTCGCGCAGGAGGGCGCGAACGCGCGCCGGCGCGCCACCGAGCAGTCGGCCGCCGCGCGCATCGCCGCGGAGGGCGACGCCGAGCGGGCCCGCATCGCGGCCGAGGGCGAGGCGGAGCGGGCGCGGATCGCGACCGCGGCGAACGCCGAGCGGACCCGGACCGTCGCCGAGGCCGACGCCGACGCACTGCGCCTGCGCTCGTCGGCGAACGTCGAGGACCTGCGCGCCGTCGGCGCGGCGCAGGCCGAGACCGAGGCGGCGAAGCTGGCGGCGTACGCGGACCTGGACCGCGACGTGCTCTACGCGCTGGCGCTGCGCGAGTTCGCCGGCCAGCTGCCGGAGATCGGCACCGTGAACCTCACGCCGGACGTGGTGACCGGGCTGCTGAGCAAGCTGGCGAACGGCCCGGCCGGCGGCACGTCGGCGTCGGGCTCGGAGTAGCGGCGCGATGTCCGTCGCACCGCGCGTGGTCCTCGTGCACCGGCACAGCGAGCGTGACGAGATCGTCGCCGAGCAGGGGACGTGGGGCCAGGCCGAGTTCGTGCAGAAGCGACGCGGCGTCTCGCTGTCAGCGGTGAAGAAGCGGCACGAGTCGCTGAGCGCGGCGGTGCAGGCGGTCTCGGCGGGCATCCCGAAGGAGTGGCGCCGCGGCACGGTCGAGCGCTCCGACCTGCCGCGGTTCCTGTTCGAGCCCGAGGACGTGGTCGTGGTGGTGGGCCAGGACGGGCTGGTGGCGAACACCGCGAAGTACCTGGACGGCCAGCCGGTGATCGGCGTCGACCCGAACCCGGGCGGCAACATGGGCGTCCTGGTCCGCCACTCCCCCCGCGACTTCGAGTCCCTGCTCGGGAGGGTCGGTGCGGGCAAGGCCCAGGTCGAGGCCCGCACGATGGTGGCGGCATCCACCGACGACGGCGAGTCGCTGGTGGCCCTGAACGAGGTCTACCTCGGCCACTCCGGCCACCAGTCCGCTCGCTACCTGATCACGACCCCGGACGGCGCCGAGGAGCGCCACTCCTCCTCGGGCCTGCTGGTCGGGTCGGGCACCGGCGCGACCGGCTGGCTGCTGTCGGTCGCCCGGCAGCGCGCCCACCCGATCACCCTGCCCGGACCGACGGACCCGGAGCTGGGGTGGTTCGTGCGGGAGGCCTGGCCGTCGCCGACGACCGGGGCCGATCTCACGGAGGGTGTCCTGCCGGAGGGGCAGGAGTTGGCGGTCCGCGCCGAAGGCGAGTCGCTGGTGGTGTTCGGCGACGGCATCGAGAGCGACCGGCTGCTTCTGAGCTGGGGACAGACTGTGCGGATCCGAGCGGCGGGCAGGCGGCTACGCTTGGTGGTGTAACAACACGCTGACCGTGGGGGCGCCGTGGAGAGCAACCGGGACCGACTGACGATCGCCGGCTTCGCGCTGTTCATCGGCGGATCGCTGTTCACCGGCCGCTACATGATGCGCGCGTTGGCGATGCCGCATACGTACACGGACGTGTTGCTGATCGGTGGTGGGGTCACGTTGATCGGGGCCGTACTGGCTGTGGTGGGTGTGCTGGGGTATTCGCGGCGGCGGTAGGTGAAGGCCCGGCGTGGCCGGGTCGTATCAACCCTCTGGCCGAACCCCTAAGGCCGCCCGCCGACCTTCCGGATCACCCGCGCCGCCAACCGGCACCCGGCGGCCAACGCGTCCTCCGGATCCGCGTCCCGCATCCACGCCGCCAGGTACCCCGCGGCGAACGCGTCGCCAGCCCCGGTGGTGTCCACCAGCTCCCCCGCTGCGAGCGGTTCGGCCGGAACCCGGATCGTGCGGTCGAACAACGCGTCGTGACGCACCACGCCGTCCGCGCCGAGCTTGACCACCACCTGGTCGCAGAGTTCGGTCAGGGCGCGGGTGGCGGCGACCGGGTCGTCGTCGATGCCGGTCAGCACGGCCGCCTCGTCGCGGTTGGCGATCAGCATGAAGGGGTTGCCGATCCAGTCCAGGAAGCAGTCCGGGCCGACGGCGGCCAGCGGCCCGGCCGAGGCGACGTCCACGGACGTGGTCATGCCGTGCCGCCGTGCCAGGTCCAGTGCGGCTATCCCGGCCGCCCGGGTGTCGGGGTTCAGGACCGTGTAGCCGGACAGGTGCAGGTGCCGTCCGGGCTGGAACTCGGCCCGCGGCAGGTCTCTCGGGGTCAGCGCGCAGTTGGCGCCGGAGTCCGGCACCATCGTGCGCTCCCCGGCCGGGTCGACGAGCACGACGACGGTTCCGGTGGGACGTGACGGGTCCACCTTCAGCGCGGTGCGCACCCCGGTGGCCCGCAGCGCCTCGGCGGCCTCGCGGCCCGGTAGGTCGTCGCCGACGCAGCCCACGAACAACGCCTCGGAGCCGGTGGCGGCCAGCCAGCAGGCGGTGTTGGCCGCCGAACCGCCGCCGCGCATCGAGATCCGGCCGGGGCTGTCGGACGCGGCCACCAGGGGGCCGCCGAGCTGCGCCAGCACGTCGACCATCAGGTCGCCGACGACGATGATCGGTGCGGCCTCCGGGCCCGCCGGGCCGGAGCCCGAGCTCCCGGCCCGGCCCGCGCCGGGGGCCGAGCCCGAATGCGCGCCCGAATCCGCGCCCGCGCCCGAATCCGCGCCCGAGTCGGGCTCCCAGCCGGCCACGCTCCTCGGTCCCCCGGTCCTAGCGCGCGGGCGCGGCGTCGATGATCGCTGCCGCGATCCGGGCCGCCAGCTCGGCGTTGCGCTTCACCAGCAGCACGTTCGCGCGCAGCGACTCGCCGCCGGTCTCCCGGTGGAAGTACTCCAGCAGGAACGGCGTCACGTCCTTGCCCGCCACGCCCTGCTTCTCGGCGGCGGTCAGCGCGTCGTTGAGGATCCGGTCGTGCAGCGCCGGGTCGAGCTGCTCCTCGACCGGGATGGGGTTGGCCACGAGCGCGCCGGAGGACACCGCGGGCCAGGCCAGCTGCCAGTGCGCGAGGATCGCGTCGGCGACCTCCTCGGCGAAGTCGAAGCTCCACTCCAGCGCGTGGCCGGAGTCGGCGAGGTAGAAGCCGGGGAAGGTGGTGGTGCGGTAGCCGTAGACCGGCACGTTGAGCGTCTCCAGCCGCTCCAGCGTGGCCGGGACGTCCAGGATCGACTTCACGCCCGCGCACACCACGGCCATCGGGATCCGGGACAGCGCGGTCAGGTCCGCCGACTCGTCCCAGGTGTCGCGCGCGTGGCGGTGCACGCCGCCCAGGCCGCCGGTGGCGAAGACGTCGATGTCGGCCTGCGCGGCCAGCGACGCGGTGGCCGCCACGGTGGTGGCGCCGTGCAGCTTCTTGGCCGCGGCCACGCCGAGGTCGCGCACGCCGAGCTTGACCACGTCGTCGGACTCGGCGATGAGCCGGAGCTCCTCGTCGTAGAGCCCGACGCAGGGCTTGCCGTCGACCACCGCGATGGTGGCCGGGACCGCTCCGGCGTCCCGCACCGTCTGCTCGATCTCCCGGGCCACCCGCAGGTTGTCCGGCCGCGGCAGCCCGTGGCTGATGATCGTGGACTCCAACGCCACCACCGGCGTGTCCGATTCCAGGGCCTCGATCACCTCGGGGTGGATCCGCAGCCCCTCGCCGTCCACGGTCACTGTCGCCTCCTGCAAGCCCGCCGGGCATAAAAGCTGATTTCGTTACGCTGATGCGCACACTACTGAAGATCGTAGAGCGAGCCGGGAGCGGGTTGTGAACGACGAAGTCACCGTGATCGACAACAAGGAGCGCCACCGGTACGAAGCGCGCCTCGGCGGCGAGCTCGCCGGGGTTCTCACCTACACCGTGGAGGACGGCGTGGCCGTGCTCCCGCACACCGGCGTCGAGCCCCGCTTCGAAGGCCGCGGCATCGGCGGGCGGCTGGCGAAGGCCGCGCTCGACGACGCGCGCGAGGCCGGGCTGAAGGTGGCGCCGTGGTGCCCGTTCATCGCCGCGTACATCGAGAAGAACCCCGAGTACAGGGATCTGGTGGCACCGGGGGCGTGACGCCTCCCTCATGATCGGCGCGCCGCCGGGTACATGGCGGCGGCGCTCGTCATCATGTGCGTCGGCTGCTTCAGCGTCTGGAGCAGCGTCTAGAGCACCAGCGCGCGGTCCACGATGGCGCCGGCCTCCAGCCCGCGCGGCAGCGTCCCGAACGTCCGGCCCCAGTCCCCGCCGAGCCGCGACGCCACGAACGCGTCCGCGACGGCGTTCGGCGCGTAGCGGAGCACCAGCGAGCCCTGAAGCACCAGCGCCATCCGCTCCACGAAGCGGCGCGCGCCCGCCTCGTCGACCTCCGTGATCTCCTCCTGCAGCTCCTTGAACGCGGCGTCGAACCGCGCGTCGGCGCCGCGGGCCGCGCCGGCCTCGGCGAGGAACGCGTCCCACGTGCCCGCCTCCTTGGCGAGGGCGCGCAGGACGTCGAGGGCGTTGACGTTGCCCGAGCCCTCCCAGATGGAGTTCAGCGGGGCCTCGCGGTACAGGCGCGGCATGCCGGACTCCTCGACGTAGCCGTTGCCGCCGAGGCACTCCAGCGCCTCCGCGGCGAACGGCGCGCAGCGCTTGGTCACCCAGTACTTCGCGACGGCGAGGCCGATGCGGCGGAACAGGCGGGACTGCTCGTCGGCGGCGGTGCCGGTGGCGGCGTCGGTGGCCGCCGCCAGGTGCAGGGCGGTGAGCGTCGCGGCCTCGGACTCCAGCGCCAGGTCGGCGAGCACGGTGCGCATCAGCGGCTGGTCGGCGAGCAGCTTGCCGAAGGCCTTGCGGTGGCGGGTGTGGTTGACCGCCTCGGCGAGTGCGGCGCGCATCAGGGAGGCCGAGCCGGTGACGCAGTCCAGGCGGGTCATGGCGACCATCTCGATGATGGTCGCCACGCCGCGGCCCTCGTCGCCGACGCGCCACGCGCGGGTGTTGTGGAACTCGACCTCGGAGGAGGCGTTGGCACGGTTGCCCAGCTTGTCCTTCAGGCGTTGCAGGCGGAAGGAGTTGCGGGTGCCGTCCGGCAGGACGCGCGGGATCAGGAAGCAGCTCAGGCCGCCGGGGGCCTGGGCCAGGACCAGGAACACGTCGCACATCGGGGCGGAGGTGAACCACTTGTGGCCGACCAGCGTGTACTCGCCGTCGGCGCCGGGGACCGGGGTCGCGGCGGTGGTGTTGGCGCGGACGTCGGAGCCGCCCTGCTTCTCGGTCATGCCCATGCCGGCCAGGCAGCCGGCCTTGGTGGCGGGTTCCCGCAACCCGAAGTCGTACGTCTTCGACGCCAGGCGCGGGGTCCACTCGGCGGCCAGCGCGGGGGCGGCCTGGAGGGCCGGGACGGCCGCGTACGTCATCGAGACCGGGCACAGGTGGCCGCCGTCGGTCTGGCCCCAGACCAGCATCTTCGCCGCCCGGGCGGTGTGCCGGAGGGTCGCGGGGTCCTCCTGCCAGGGCGCGGCGCCCAGGCCGTGGCCGACGGCGACGGTCATCAGCTCGTGCCAGGCCGGGTGGAACTCCACCTCGTCCACGCGTCGCCCGTAGCGGTCGTGGGTAACCAGCACAGGATGGTTCACCTCAGCCAGCCGGCCCCATTCGCGGGCCTGGAAGGAACCGGCCAGCGCACCGAGCCCGAGGAGCTCCGCATGGGTCGACGATCCGTCTCCGAACAGCCGCGTCACCGCCTCGACCAGGGAGGAGTCCGCGCTGTAGGCGTTGTATCCGGCCAGTGGACGGGCCTGGTTCAGGGGCTCGTCGGCGGGTCCGGTCAGCGTGCCTTCGGGCATGGTTCCGGTCATCTCCGTTCGGCGTGATGCGGGTAACGGGGCCTGCTGCCGTTAACGTAGTACCCGATCGCCCCACTCGCCTACCAACCGGTAACAACGACAGATTGTCCAGCGAACCTCCCCTCCCTCCCGTCGTCGGCCCCGAGGACCAGCGCATGCGCCCAGTGCTCGACCTGTCCGCCGGCGCCGAAGCGGCCGCCCCGGAGCCCGCCGCCGCCCGGCCGTCGCCGCGCGAGCGCTTCCGCGCGCAGCTGCGGAACTGGTGGGCGGTCACGAAGATCACCTTCTCGATCTGCATGCGCTACCGGATCACCGGGCTGGCGGCCGAGGCGGCGTTCTTCGCCCTGCTGTCGCTGCCGCCGCTGGCGATCGGGCTGGCCGGCACCCTGGGCTATCTGAACGGCTGGATCGGCGCCGGCCGGATCACCGAGATCAAGCAGCACATCCTGAACGGCGCCGGCACCATGCTCTCCGGGCCGGGCATCGAGAAGCTCGACGGGCTCCTGACCAACCTGCTCGCCAACGGCCACCCGGACCTGATCTCCATCGGGTTCGTCCTGGCGCTGTGGGCCGGGTCGCGGGCGATGAACGTGTACGTCGACACCATCACCATCGCCTACGGGCTGTCCGGGCGCCGCGGCATCGTGCGCACCCGGTTCCTGGCCTTCGGGATGTACCTGCTGGGCCTGGTGCTCGGCTCGGTGGCGCTGCCGTTGCTGGTGATCGGGCCGGACATCCTGGTGGGCGTCTTCCCGAGCCTGACCGGACTGATCCACGCCGCGTACTGGCCGGTGGTGCTCACGGTGCTGGCGGCCTTCCTGAACACCCTGTACCACCTGGCGGTGCCGGTGCGCACGCCGTGGTCGCAGGACCTGCCGGGCACGGTCCTGGCCCTGCTGCTGTGGCTCGGCGGATCGGCGCTGCTCCGTGACTACGTCTCCTCCACGTTCTCCGGCACCAACGCGTCCAATTCGCTGTACGGAGGCCTCGCCGCGGCCGTGGCGATCCTCGTGTGGCTCTATGTCACCGCCCTGGCCACTTTGCTCGGCGCCGCGCTGAACGCGGCGGTGGAACAAGTGTGGCCCTCGCGCAAGTTGTGGTTGGCGAGACTGGCACTGCGCCAGCGGGTGGCAGCTCAACGAGACGCGTCCACGGAGTCCTTGGAAGGGGCTTCCCCTCAGGACTGAGCAGCCCATATGACTGTGACGCGAAGCGTCTCCTCCACGGGTGGTGGCGGGAGACGGGCAGGGCAAAACTCTGGCGACAACGCGTCAGAGGCGTACGTACCATGAAGCGATCTTCCGGGATTTCGGTAGATACCGGGACAGGCGACGGACCTGCGCCCGGTCGAGTTGAACCGGACAGAACAGTGAAAGCTGGGACAGCATACGTGTCACAAGCAGCTCCGATGGGCTCGCAGCGGCTCCGGGCGCTGGGCTGGACCGAGGGTCACCAGAAGGCCTTCGAGATCCTGCAGGAAGCCGCCGGCGCCGACCTCATACCGGCGTTGGTAACAGAAGCCGGCGACGGCGGTTGTAGCGCCGAGTCCGGCGTCGGCGCGCTCCGCGCCACCTACGGCCCCAACCTGCTGCTCTCCATGGCAGCCGACCCCTTGAGACGACCCCTCACCGACGACTGGATCGCCGTCCGCCGCTGGCCGGACGGACGCGCCACCGCGGAGGCCATACTGAGCCGCCGCGTGACCCTCATGCGCCAAGAGCCCTCGCGTTAGCGCCCGTGGCCGCACCCACCGCACACCGCACACCGCGCCCCGGCGGCCGCTAGCGCCGCCCCCGCGCCCCGCTGCGTGCCCGGACTCTCCCGGCGCCCCGGACCCTCTGCGGACTTCCAGGGTTTTTCCCCGCGCCATAGCGGACATTTCTCCCCGTACCGGACCGGACTTCCAGCGGACTTAGACGTTCCGCGACGCGGCCGGAGCCTAACGTAGTCGCTTGCACTGGGTATCCACTTCGTGACACAGAGATCACGGGGCCCGGTGGAAGGCTTTGGGGGCGCGGAGAAATGGGGCAGCAAGCCGCAGGCGGCACCGACCTGGACCCGGCACGCGTCCCGGCCTTGATCCGGGACAGCTTCGCTCTGGTGGGGGACATCGCCGACAAGGTCGTCGCACACTTCTACGCGCTGGTCTTCACCGAGGCGCCCGCCGTCCGGGACATGTTCCCGCCGATGATGGACGCCCAGCGGGACCGCCTCTTCCAGGCTCTGGTCCGGGTGGTGGCCGCGGCCGACCACCCGGACAGTCTGGCCGACTACCTGCGCCAGCTGGGCCGCGACCATCGCAAGTTCGGCGCCAAGCCGGAGCACTACGACGTGGTGTGGCGCTGCCTGATCTCGGCCCTGAAACGCTTCGCGGGCCCGGGCTGGACGCCCGACATGGACATGGCCTGGCTGGCCGCGTACCAGCTGGTCGCCGGCACGATGATCGAGGCCGCCGAACAGGACGCGCAGCTGGCGCCGGCCTGGTGGACGGCCCGCGTGGTCGCCCACCAGCGGCGGACGCGGGACATCGCGGTCCTGACCCTGGAGCCGGACGCGCCGTACGACTTCCGCCCGGGGCAGTACCTGTCCCTGGAGACCCAACGATGGCCGCGTGTGTGGCGGCACTACTCGATAGCCAGCGCACCGAGGCCGGACAACACCCTGACACTCCACGTCCGCGCCATACCGGCCGGCTGGGTGTCGAACGCCCTCGTGAACCACACCCGGGTCGGCGACACCGTCCGCCTGGGCCCCCCTATGGGGACGATGTTCTGCACCACGATGTCGACCCGCGACGTGCTGTGCATCGCCGGAGGGACCGGTCTGGCGCCGATCAAGGCGATCCTGGAGGACATGGCCCTGTGGAACACCAACCGCCGGGTCCGCCTGTTCTTCGGGGCACGGCGCGATGAAGAGCTCTACGACCTGCCCGAGCTCACCGCGCTGGCCGAACGCTTCCACTGGCTGTCGCTGGTCACCCCGGTGTCGCACGACCCGTGCGCACCCGGCGAGCGCGGCATACTGCCGGACGTGGTGGCCCGCCACGGGGACTTCCACGACCACTGGACCGGCAACGACGTCTACGTGTCGGGCTCCGTGCCGATGGTGCGCGCGACGATCGCACGCCTGCAGGAGCTGAACATCCCGCTGGCCCACATCCGCTTCGACGCCTACGGCGGGATGGACGGCCTCTGGCAGCCGGGTACCGGCCAGGGCGCCCCGGTGCCGCCCTCGGCCCCGGCGGGACCGGGAACGGCCGCCCAGGACGGCGGGACCGGTCCGGGACCGGCACCGGGCGGCGGCAGCTGGGCGTCGCAGGGGGGATGGCGGCGCGACAGCGGCTGGCGCGCCGGGGCCGGGGTGGCCGGCGTCGGCGGCGTCGGCGGCGCGGCGAGCTCGGGCGTGGCCGAGGTGGGGAGCGGGTCGGGCGGGATCGCACGCAGCGTCGAGGAGTACCTGTCGCGGGTCTCTTAACCCGACCGCGCACAGGATCCGTTCAACCAGCGATTCGCCGCTGTTGGTCGGCCCGCCGGCCGGCTACGCGTCGAAGTCCAGTTCCACCGCGGGCGTGAGCGGACGCGACTGGCAGGCGAGGACGAAACCCTCGGCCTTCTCCTCCGGCTCCAGGGCGTAGTCGTGGGCCATCGCGACCTCACCCCGCACGATCTTGGCGCGGCAGGTGCCGCACACCCCGCCGGTGCAGGAGTACGGAGTGTCGGGGCGCGCCTTGAGGACCGCGGCCAGCACCGAGTCGTCGTCCTGGGACATGGCCAGCTGCGTCCGGCGGCCGCCGAGGGTGACGGTGACGTCCACATCGCCTTCGGCCAGAACCTTCGCGGTCTCCGCATAGGCGGCCGGGGGCGGGGCGTCCTCGGCGTGGAAGAGCTCGAAGTGCACGTGCCCCCGCTGCACACCGCGCTCGGCCAGCACCGCCTTGGCGCCGTCGACCATGGCCATCGGACCGCAGAGGTAGTAGTGCGCGTCCGGCCCCGGCGACACCGCGTCCAGCAGGCCCGGCAGCCGCTCCGCGTCCACACGCCCGGTGAGCAGCGGCGCCTCCCGCGGCTCCCGCGACAGCACATGGAGCACCATCAGCCGCTCGGCGTAGCGATCCTTGAGATCGGCGAGCTCCTCCAGGAACATGACGGACGAAGCAGTGCGATTCCCGTAAATCAGAGTGAAGCGATCCCCGCGAGCGAGCGCGACCTCGGCCATGGCCAAGACCGGCGTCACCCCGCTCCCGGCGACGATCCCCACATGCTCGTCGCCCTCCTGCAACACGAACCGTCCCGCCGGCGGCAGCACGTCCACGCGGTCCCCGACCGCCAGCTTGCTGCTCGCGATCTGCCCGAACCCCCCGGGCCCGAGCTCCTTGACGGCGATGCTCAACGTCGCCCGCCCCGCGTCCCCATAAGGCGCGGCACACAGCGAATAAGCGCGCCGGGCCTCGACCCCGTCGAGCTCCAACCGCACCGTGACATGCTGCCCGGGCAGGTACCGGTAGCCGCCCCGCGCCTCCGCGGGCACCTCGAAGACGACACGCACCGCGTCATCAGTAAGCCGGTCCAACCCGACAACGGGAAGCAGGGTCACAGCACTCTCACAGGGGTCGGCACGATCACAGGGACTTCATCGCCCCGAAGGGCTCCCCGCACGCCCGGCAGGCGCGCAGGGACTGGCACGGCGTGCTGCCGAACGCGCTGAGCTCGCGCGTGTCGGGGCTGCCGCAGTGGGGACACGCTTGGTTCTGCTGGGTGGGCGGGCGCCCGATCGTCACCGCGACCGGTCCCCCGTGCCCACCGGCGCGCGGCGGCGCGATCCCGTGCTCGGCCAGCTTCCGCCGCCCGTCGTCGCTGATCCAGTCGGTGCTCCACGGCGGCGACATCACCATGCGTGTCCGCACCTCGACCCCGCCCGCGCCCGTGCCGCCGCCGGTCCGCAGCCGCGCCTCGACCGCGGCCCGCACGTCCGCGGCGATCGCCTCGGTCGCCGGGCAGCCCACGAACGTCGGCGTCAGCCGCACCTCCACCGCTCCGTCGCCGGCCACCGCGACGCCGCGCACGATGCCCAGGTCGCCGAGGGTCACCACCGGAAGCTCCGGGTCCGGCACCGCCGAGGCGGCCGCTTCGAGCGCCGCCAGGTCCAGCGCCTCGCTCGCCTGCGTCATCATCGTCACCACCTCGCTTCCGCCTCGCTCCTTGTCAACCCCTTAATGCCTTACCACTTCGCGCCGGGGAACTGCCGGTGCAGCGCCTGCATCTCTCCCAGGAGGAACCCGAATCCCTCGGTGTGCTCGCCCGCGCGACCGCCGCCCGGCTGCCACGCGCCGGTCGGCATCGTCAGCGTCGCCGCCTCCAGCACCGCCGCGACGGAGGCCTCCCAGGCCGGCCGCAGCGTCCGCGGGTCCACCGCGACGCCGGTCTCGGCCAGGGCCAGCGCCACCGTGTCGGCGGCGAACAGCTCCGCTGTGAACGGCCACAGCGCGTCGAGCCCGTCCTGCATCCGCCGGTGGCTCTCCTCCGTGCCGTCCCCGAGCCGCAGTGTCCACTGCACCGCGTGGTCCCGGTGGTACGCGACCTCCTTCACCGCCTTCGCGGCGAGCCCGGCCAGTTCCGGATCCGTGGACTCCACCAGCGCCGAGTACAGCTCGTGCTGGTACGTCGCGAAGTACAGCTGCCGCGCGATCGTGACCGCGAAGTCCCCGTTCGGCTGCTCCACCAGCAGCACGTTCCGGAACTCGCGCTCCGTGCGCAGGTAGGCCAGATCGTCCTCGGACCGCCCGCGGCCCTCCAGCGTGCCCGCGTAGGTCAGCAGGGTCCGCGCCTGGCCCAGCAGGTCCAGCGCGAGGTTCGCCAGCGCGACGTCCTCCTCCAGCTCGGGAGAGTGCGCGCACCATTCCGACAGCCGCTGCGACAGGATCAGCGCGTCGTCGCCGAGCTGGAGCGCGTACTGCGCGACCAGCTCCTTCAGCTCGCCGTCCGCCGGAGCGGGCGTGTTCACCGGCGCGTTCACAGGTTCTTCACACCCTCCGGAACCCGGTAGAACGTCGGGTGCCGATACGTCTTGTCCCCGGCCGGGTCGAAGAACGGCTCCTTCTCGTCCGGCGACGACGCCGACACCTGCGCCGCCGGCACCACCCAGATCGACACGCCCTCGCCGCGCCGCGTGTACAGATCGCGCGCGTTGCGCAGCGCCATCTCCGCGTCCGAGGCGTGCACGCTCCCGACGTGCTGGTGCGACAGCCCGCGCCGCCCGCGGATGAAGACCTCCCACAGAGGCAGTCCGGTGCTCATGCCGCCACAACTTCCTTCTGATCCGCGTGCTTGGCCGCGTAGGCCAGCGCCGCCTGCCGAACCCACTCGCCGTCCTCGTGCGCCCGCACGCGCGTCGCGACGCGCTGCCGGTTGCACGGCCCGTTCCCGGCCAGCACCTCCTGGAACTCCGTCCAGTCGATGACGCCGAAGTCGTAGTGCCCGCGCTCCTCGTTCCACCGCAGGTCGGGGTCCGGGATGGTGAGGCCGAGCGCCTCGGCCTGCGGGACGCTGATGTCGACGAAGCGCTGGCGCAGCTCGTCGTTGGAGTGCCGCTTGATGCGCCAGGCCATCGACTGGGCCGAGTGCGCCGACTCCGCGTCCGGCGGGCCGAACATCATCAGCGACGGCCACCACCAGCGGTTCAGCGCGTCCTGGGCCATCGCGTGCTGCTCCGGGGTGCCGTGCGCCAGGTCGTGCAGCAGCTCGAAGCCCTGCCGCTGGTGGAACGACTCCTCCTTGCAGATCCGCACCATGGCGCGCGCGTAGGGGCCGTAGGAGCAGCGCTGCAGCGGGATCTGGTTGATGATCGCCGCACCGTCCACCAGCCAGCCGATGGCGCCGATGTCGGCCCAGGTCAGGGTGGGGTAGTTGAAGATCGAGGAGTACTTCTGCCGGCCGGTGTGCAGGGCGTCCAGCAGGTCCGCGCGGTCCACGCCGAGGGTCTCGGCGGCGGCGTAGAGGTAGAGGCCGTGCCCGGCCTCGTCCTGCACCTTGGCCAGCAGGATCGCCTTGCGCCGCAGGGACGGCGCCCGGGTGATCCAGTTGCCCTCCGGCTGCATGCCGATGATCTCGGAGTGCGCGTGCTGGGCGATCTGCCGCACCAGCGTCTTGCGGTACGCCTCCGGCATCCAGTCCCGCGGCTCGATCCGCTCGTCGGCGGCGATCAAGTCGTCGAACCGGGCCTGCAGCTCCTGCGGCGCCGGCGCGACCGTCGCCGCGCCTCCCGTCCTCACCTCGGCCGTCACGGCACCCACCTCTCAACCGACCGAACGTTCGGTTTAATGATCCCGCCGGTCCGGCGGCGGTGTCAACAAAGAGGGGATGCCCTTCGGCGCTCGCCGGCGACTCCGACCTCACCCCAAAGCGGTCAGCACGCGCGCCCCGTCCTCCGTGATCGCGATCGTGTGCTCGGAATGCGCGCCCCGCGATCCGTCCGTGAACCGCAGCGTCCAGCCGTCCGGATCGGTGTGGATCTCGTCCGACACCGCCGACCACCAGGGCTCCAGCGCCAGCGTCAGTCCCGGGCGCAGCACCAGGCCGCGGCCCGGGCGGCCGGCGTTCGGCACGTGCGGGTCCTCGTGCATGGTGTGGCCGAGGCCGTGGCCGCCGAACTGCATGTTGACCGGATAGCCGTGCTCGGCCGCGACGGCGCCGATGGCCGCCGAGACGTCGCCGAGCTTCGCCCCCGGGACGGCGGCGGCGATGGCGGCCTCCAGCGCGGTGCGCGTCGACTCCACCAGGCGCGCGTCCTCCGGGCTCGGGGTGCCGACGATGACCGTGCGGGCCGCGTCGGCGACCCAGCCGTCGATCGACACCGCGAAGTCCAGGGACAGGACGTCGCCGTCGCGCAGCGTGTACTTGTGCGGCAGGCCGTGCAGCACAGCGTCGTTCACCGACAGGCAGATGACGTTGCGGAACGGGCCGCGGCCGAACGACGGCGCGTAGTCCCAGTAGCAGGACTCGGCGCCCCGTTCCTTGACCCGCCGCCGGGCGCGCTGCTCCAGGTCCAGGAGGTTCACCCCGGGCCGCGCCAGCTCCGACAACTCGGCCAGCGTCTCGGCCACGAAACGGCCGGTCACCGCCATCTTGTCGATCTCCCGCGGCGTCTTCAGCTCGATCACCGGTTCGTCTCCATCCGCTCCACACCCACTGTCCGCCACACCCGTTCACCCTCGTCGTCCACCTCGCCGGTGGCCACCAGCCCGATCCGCTCGGCCACCCGCGCCGAGGCCGCGTGCTCGGGATGGATGTGCGCCCGCACCTCGGCCACACCGTGGTCGCGCAGCCAGGCGACCATCCCCGCCGCCGCCTCGACCGCGTACCCCTGCCCCTGGAACGGCGCGCCCACGACCCACGCCACATCGGCCACGCGTCCGCCGTCGACCACCGTGGCCTGCACGGTCCCGACCGCCACCGAGTCCTCGGCCCGCCGCACGATCCAGTTGTGCCACTCCTGCGACCCGTCGGCCGGGCCGCCCGCGGCCTGGCGCTCGTATCTGGCCCGCAATTCTTCCCGAGACGGCGGCTCCCCGCCGATGTACGTATAGAGCTCCCGAGCCGCCAACACGGACACCATCTCGTCGGCGTCGGCGGCACTCAGCGGAGTCAAGGATAAGCGTGCGGTCGCTACCGTCTCTCTCAACACGCTTGCATGCTATGCGGCACTGAATGTGAACAACTTCTGCGCCTCAATACGTACTCCGACTCCCCCGACAAGTCCGTCCATCCACTCCTGGAAAGCCGGCCCCTGCTTCGGAAGATAGAAGTCCAGCATCGCCCGCCGCAGATCGGCGCACTCCGGTCCGTGCAGGTCGAACAGCTCGGCGCGGCCGTGCGCCGTCACCGAGAGCTCCTCCCCCGGCAGATATGTCGCGCTCACCGCCGGCCGCGCCCGCAGATGCCGGATCCGGACGGCGTCCGGGCCGGAGCTGAACCACCAGGCCCCGTGCAGGAAATACCCGTCGAAGGGCCCGGTCAGCGGCCGGTTGTCGGCGGTCACCGTGGCGACCGTGATGAGCCGCATCCCGGTCAGCCGACGGGTCAGCTCGACGGCGTCCATCCGACGCTCTTCCGTAATGATTTCCCTCATGTGCGGCCCCGCCGCGGCGGCACTTTCGTCGAGCAGGGCCTGCAGGACGGCAAGTTCTTCGCGAGTCTCCAGCATCCACCGAATATCGCAGCCCAGACCCACGATCCGGGTCCTGACGCGCCCGGCGCGGACCCGGCTATGTCAAACGTCCCGGGTTACCCCTGAAGTTGCCGTCGTATCCGCATCGTTACGCACCTGTGACAAGCCGAGTTGACACGTGCCACACAGCAAGAGGATCCTCGTATTCCGTTAGGACACCTCGTTCGGTGAGGCGTCTTCACGGACAAAGGCCACTGATCCCATCGGTCGAGAGACCCTCCGGATCAGGACAGATCTCCTCGGCTTAAGGGGTGATCCCAAGTGGCTGCGCAGCTGACGCTACGCCGTGAAGTGCCGAAGCTCTGACGAGAGGGGTGGCCGGGATCCATCCTGCCGCCGCCGTGGAAACGGCGGATGAACAGCAGGGGTTATCCGGGTTTACCTCCATCGGTGTCGGCACGATCGTGTGTCCATGTCAGACACGTGGGCACGACGCGAGGGACCAGGCGCTGCGGCGCCGCGGCGGCCGGGAGGTGGTAGCGATGAAATCAGGCAGTAGTTCGGGCCACAGTCGGCCCCGCATCGCGCACGACCTCGTCCACCGTTCTTCCCTCGGCGCGCGCTGACCGCATCAGCAACCTGCTCCACGTCCCCGGCGGCCCCGGGCCGCTTCGGCCTGCCCGGTCCCGGGGCGGATCGGCGCGTGCCGCACGACCAGCCGCCACCATCGGCAGCAGGGGGTGTATCCACATGACCACGGCCGCGCTGAACAGTGACGTCCGCGAGCTGCGCGGCGCTCAGTCCGCTGTACTCGACGACGCGCACGTCGGCGACATCAAGGGTGCGTTCGGCACCATCAAGCTCGACGACCACGGCACCGGCCGGGGACTGTCGGCCAAGCTCAAGACCCTGCTCGCGATCGTCGGCCCGGGCCTGATCGTGATGGTCGGCGACAACGACGCCGGCGCCTTCGCCACGTACGGCCAGGCCGGGCACCAGTACGGCACCAAGCTGCTGTGGACGCTGCTGCTCCTGATCCCGGTGCTGTACGTGAACCAGGAGATGGTGCTGCGCCTGGGCGCCGTCACCGGCGTCGGCCACGCCCGGCTGATCTTCGAGCGGTTCGGGAGGTTCTGGGGCGCGTTCAGCGTCATCGACCTCTTCCTTCTCAATGCCCTGACCCTGGTGACCGAGTTCATCGGGATCACCCTGGCCACCGGCTACCTCGGCCTGCCCAAGGTGCCGTCGGTGCTGATGGCGGCCCTGGTGATCGTGGCGGCCGCGATGAGCGGCTCGTTCCAGCGCTTCGAGCGGATCGCGCTGACCCTGTGCGCGGGCTCGCTGCTGCTGATCCCGATCTCGATCATGGCGCACCCGGCGGCCGGGGCGGTGGCCCACGGCTTCACCACCCCGGTGCTGCCCGGCGGCTCGGGCCAGATGGCGGCGGTGATGCTGCTGGTGATCGGCATCGTCGGCACCACGGTGGCGCCGTGGCAGCTGTTCTTCCAGCAGAGCTACGTCATCGACAAGCGCATCACCCCGCGCTTCATGAAGTACGAGAAGGCGGACCTGTCGATCGGGATCGTCGTGGTCGTGGTGGGCGCGGCGGCCACCATCGGCCTGGGCGCGGTCGCGGCGGCGCACCTGCCGGGACCGTTCACCGACACCGCCGACGTGGCCCGCGGCCTGTCGGCGTACGGCGGCCGGGTGCTCGGCGACATGTTCGCGGTCGCGCTGCTGGACGCCTCGGTCATCGGCGCCTTCGCGGTCTCGCTGTCCACCGCCTACGCCATGGGCGACTGCCTGAAGATCAACCACTCGCTGCACCGCGGCGTCGGACAGGCCAAGGGCTTCTACGCGGTCTACGCCGGCGTGATCGCGCTGGCCGCGACCATCGTCCTGGTGGCCAGCGACCACGTGCAGGGCGTGCTGACGGTCGGCGTGCAGGCGCTGGCCGGCGTGCTGCTGCCCTCGGCCTCGGTGTACCTGCTGCTGCTGTGCACCGACAAGGCGGTGCTCGGGCCCTGGGTGAACGGCCGCCGGACCACGGTGTTCACCGCCGGGGTGATCGCGGTGCTGGTGGCGCTGTCGCTGGTGCTGACCGGTTCGGTGCTCGACCCGGACCTCACCGCCGGCCAGATCGAGGCGATCCTCGGCGTCTGCGCGGTGGCCGCGCTGGCCCTGGGCGCCGGACTCGGGGTCAAGGGCCTGATCGCCCGCCGGGCTCCGGGCCACGTCGCCGAGGTGATCGACCGCTCGGGCCGCGAGGAGTGGCGGACACCGCCGCTGGAGCAGCTGGGCCAGGCCGAGTTCTCGCTCGCCCGGCGGGTCAGCCTGGCGGTGCTGCGGACGTACCTGGCGGTCGCCACGGTGCTGGTGGTCGTGAAACTGGGCACGATGATGTTCGGGTAGCGGCGTCAGCGCCGTTCCAGGAACGCCTCTTCCAGGTCCAGCTGGTTCAGGACGCGCCGATAGACGTCGTCGTTGATCTCCCGCGTGTCCCGCAGGTGTTCGACGGCGGCGCGTTCGGCGTCCAGCATCGAGCGCCGCGCGGCGTCCACCGCCTCGGCTCGCGAACTCGGCCCGCCCGCGGCGACCTGCTGCGCGTACCGCCTCGCCTTCTCACCGCGCCACAACGCCTGGTCGCGCATGCGGTCCACGGCCGGGTCGGGCAGCGACGCCTCCAGCTCGTCGAGGCGCGCCAGCCCGGCGTTGGCCGCGGTGCCCATCGCGGTGCAGTAGGCGAAGGCGTCCTCCTTCTCCTCGTCCACGGCCTCGACCCCGAGCTTGCGGATCAGCGGCGGCAGGGTGAGGCCCTGGACGATGAGGGTCGCCAGCACCACGAACAGCGTGAGGAACTGGACGAGCTCCCGGTCCGGGAGCGGCTCGCCGTGGTGGGTGGTCACGGGGATGGACAACGCGGCGGCCAGCGAGACCACGCCGCGCATTCCGGCCCAGCCGGTCACGAACAGCAGGCGTTCGGCCTGGGCGTGTGCCGCGGGGTCCTTGTCGCCGACCGGCGACCGGAACTTGCGGGTGATGGACCGGCCGATGTAGCCGAAGGTGTAGACGCCTCCGAACCGGGCCAGCACCACCACCGCGAACGCCGCCAGACCGTAGCCGATCAGCTCGCCGGCGCTCCAGGCGTCGACGTCCCGCAGGATCGGGATCAGCTGCAGACCGATCAGGGCGAACACCGTCGCTTCGAGGATCTCGACGATCACGTCCCACACCGCCGTGTCCAGCATCCGGGTGGCGTAGCCGGCACGGACCCGTCGATGGCCGAGGTAGAGGCCGAGGATGACCACGCCCATGACGCCGGAGACGTGCACGGCCTCGGCGGTGATGTAGACGACGAACGGCAGTATCAAGGAGATCGCGCTCTCGGCGCGCGGATCGCGCATCCGGAACCGGATGGGATCCCAGACCATGGCCACGACCGCGCCGATCAGGATGCCTCCGGCCGCGGCGAGCACGAACCGGCCGATGGCGTCGAGGAACGTCACCGTCTCCCCGACCGCGGCGGCCAGCGCGATCCGGAAGGCGGTCAGCGCGGTGGCGTCGTTGAACAGCCCCTCGCCGACCAGGATGTCGACGGTGCGGCGCGGGAGACCCAGACGTCTGGCGATGGCGATGGCCGCGACGGTGTCCGGCGGCCCGAGCACCGCACCGAGCACGAAGGCCACCGACAGGGGCATGCCCGGGATCAGCCAGTGCATGGCGAAGCCGGTGAGCGTGGTGGTCACGAGGACCATGGCGACCGACAGCACCAGAACCGCGGACCAGTTCTCCCGCAGCGACGGCACCGAGGTCTCGACGGCGGCCTGGTAGAGCAGCGGCGGCAGGAGGATCAGCAGGACGAATTCGGGTTCGAGCTCGTAGTCCGGGATGAACGGCGTGACGGAGACGGCGATGCCGACGACGACCAGCACCAGCGGCCCGCTGAGCTCGAAGCGCCGCGCGAGCGCGGAGACCACTACCGAGAAGAACGGGACGCCCAACAAGAAAAGGAGGTGTTGCGCCGTCATGACACCTGATCATCCCATGGCCTCGACGAATACAACGGCGCGTAGCGCCTCCATAACCGGTGGCGATGGGTGACGGGGCGGATGGAGGACGGCGCGACCGTTGTGGGTCCCGCACAGGACGCGGCGGGCGCCGGCGACCATCCCTACCAACACGGTGTGAACGGAGTCGGGGCTACCGGGTGCCGTTGCAGTAGTAGGCGACGTTGTTGAAGTACTGGTTGTCCCAGAAATACAGGTCGGCCCAGGTCTGCGTGCCCGCGACGCCGTCCACGGCGAGCTTCGGGTAGGGCGGCGTCCCGCCCGGCGAATTCACCGTCGGGGCGTTGTTGCAGGACTGGAAGCTGGTCAGGGCGCTCTGCGTGTCGCTGCCCCAGACGCCGTCGATGACCAGCGGCTTGATGCCCAGCATCGACTTCTTCAGCAGGCACTGCAGCTGCTTGACCGCGTTGGTGTTGGTCGAGCCCTGCTTGATCTCCGGCATCTGCTGCGGAGGCAGGTTCAGATAGGTGCAGTCGGTGGAGGGCGGCGGCGGGGCGGTCGTCTTGGGGGCAGTGCTGCCGGGAGTGCTCGGCTTGGGCGCCGTGGTACCGGGCTTCGAGGTCGCGGGGTTGGGCCCCGGAGCCGTGGTCGAAGGCTTGACCAGGCCGGAGGAGGCCGTCGGGTTGCCGGGCTTGGCGGAGCCGCCGGTGGTCTTGGCTCCGGCGCCGCCGGGGGCCGCCGGGGAACCGGAGGTGGCGGCCGCACCGCCGGGGATGTCGGAGCCGGAGACGACCGCGCCACCGGGCAGGATGTCGCCGTTGGGCTTGCCGGAGAAGGCCGCGGCGCCGGGGAAGTCGCCGCCGTTGTTGCTCCCCGCCGAGGACTCGGTCGCGGCCAGAGCGGTGGAAGGGTGCTTCGACGAGTCGTCACCGCCGGTGAACGCCACGGCGGCGCCGCCGATGCCGAGGACTGCGACGGCGGCGAGAGCCGAGGCTATGAGGGTCTTGCGGCGGCGGTCGGGGCCTCCGGGCCCTCCGGGGCCATAGGGCCCTCCCGGTCCCGCAGGGCCGAAGTCGCCTGGACCGCCCTGCCCACCCGCGAGCGGCACTCCGTACGGGGACTGCATCGGCGGCGGAGCGGGGTTCTCGGTCATGACGGCTTATCGTATCGGCGGCCCGGATCAAGCACCGGCCGGGTCCGGCAAAGCTCTCGTAAAGCCCCTGACGCCACGCCGGTGGACCCTTGAACCTCGGCAAACGTGTTGTGGCGGGACCTGCGACAGGAGGATCATCGAGTCCATGACGCTGCCCCGCCAGCGCCCTCAGGGGCCTGCCACGCGACCGGCGCCCGTGCGCGAAGGCCTGCCTGAGAAGGCCCGGGAGAAGAATACGGAGAAGGCCCAGGACGGGCGCGAGTCCGGCGATCCCTGGGGCAAGGTCCCGTTCCGGGTCACGGTGGACGATTCCGACACCCCGTACGACGTCGTCGACGCCCTGCTGCTGACGCCGTTCACCACCGGTGCCCAGCCGCACGCCCGCCACTCCCGCCTGGACGCCCTCCGCGAGGACGCCACCCTGGTCCCCGCCGAGGGCGAGGTCCTGCGCTCGGTGGTGGAGGACAAGCGCGAGTCGTGCCTGACGGCCGGCCCCGGCTGGACGGCCCGCTCGGTCCGCTGGTCGAGCGGCGGCGGCGAGGTGACGGTGGTCGCCGAGACCCCGGAGCTGGCGACGAAGATCCTGGAGCAGGCCACCGACGGCGTCGCGGCCGAGGAGGAGCCGGAGGAGGAGAAGGTCTCCGTCGGTTTCTGGTACGCGGCCCCGCAGCGGGGGCCGTACCGGACCGTGCGCACGATCACCGCCGAACCGTGGGAGGCGGTCCGCAAGAACTACTCGGCCTCCGCGGCCGCGGCCCTCGACAAGCTGATGGCGGTCCGCCGCACCGAGGCGACCGGCCGCATGATCCTCCTGCACGGCGCCCCGGGCACCGGCAAGACGACGGCGCTGCGCACCCTCGCCCGTGAGTGGCGCGAGTGGTGCCAGGTGGACTACGTCCTGGACCCCGACGCCTTGTTCTCCTCCCCCGGCTACCTCATGGAGGTGGCGATGGGCGTGGAATACCACGGCCACGGCGACGAGGACGAGAACAAGCGCCGCTGGCGCCTGCTCCTGCTGGAGGACTGCGACGAGCTGATCCGCGGCGAGGCGAAGGCGACGAGCGGCCAGGCCCTGTCGCGCCTGCTGAACCTCACCGACGGCCTGCTCGGCCAGGGCCGCGACGTGCTGGTCGCGATCACCACCAACGAGAACCTCGCGAGCCTGCACCCCGCGGTGATAAGGCCGGGACGCTGTCTGGCCCAGATCGAGGTCGGCCCGCTGCCCCGAGCCGAGGCCCTGGCCTGGCTCGGCAACGAGGGCGTCGAACCCGGGAAGGTGGGCGCCGGCCCGGCGACGCTGGCGGAGCTCATCGCGGCGCGGGACGGGAACGAGCCGGTGGCCGCCGCCGGCGAGGACGCGGGGACCGGGCTGTACCTGTAGCCCGGCCGTTTCCGTCGGGCTCATCCCGCCTCGATCGTGCGCGGCAGCCCGAACGACGCCAGCGTGCTCGGGCCGAACCGCGTCAGCGCACTCACGCCGCCGCCGGCCAGGGTCACAGTGATCAGGCCGGCGGCGATCAGGCCGGCGTCGCCGCCTCCCCGGCCGCTCAGCCGACCACCAGCACCAGCTTCGCCCGCACGCCGCCGGCCTCACTCACGCGCTGCGCCTCGGCGACCTCGCCCAGCGGGAACGTCCGCACCGGCGGGGGCGCGAGGCGCCCGGACGCGATCAGCTCCCCGATCTCGCCCAGCACGTGCACCGCACGGCCCGAGTCACCCCGGCTGAACAAGACCCCGTGTTCGCGAGCGCCCTCGGAGTCGGCGAGGGTGAGGACGTTCACCGCACCGCCGACCAGAGCGATGAGTTCCGGGAGCACTCCGCTCCCCGCCACGTCCAGGGCGAGATCGACGCCGTCGGGGGCCAGAGAGCGCACTCGCTCCGTAAGGCCTTCGCCATAGGCGACCGGCTCGGCCCCCAGCGACCGCAGGTACTCGTGATTGGCCGGGCTTGCGGTGCCGATCACGCGGGCGCCACGCGCCACCGCGAGTTGGACGGCCGCACCGCCGACGCTGCCGGACGCGCCGTTGACGAGCAGCGTGTCGCCCTTGCGCACACCGAGCTGATCGAGGGCGCGCGTAGCCGTCTCCACGGACGTGGGCAGCGACGCGGCCACCGCGAAGTCGAGCGATGCCGGAATCGGCGCGTAGAAGGACAGGACCGCCTCCTCGGCCTGCGCCGCCCCGTCGGCGTCGAACCCGAACACCCGGTCCCCGACCGTCACGCCCACGACGCCCTCACCGACCTCGTCGACGACCCCGGCCGCCTCGTACCCGAGGGTCTGCGGCAGCCCTCCATCCATCAGACCCTTGCGTTTCTTCCAGTCGCTCACGTTGACACCCGCCGCACGCACGGCGATCCGCACCTGGCCGGGTCCCGGATGCGGCTCCGGGAGGTCCACGATCTGCAAGACCTCCGGGCCTCCGAACCGGTCGAACCGGACCGCCTTCATCCCTCACTCCCATCCTGGTCCCGATCCAGGCGGCACCATCGCGGGCACCGCCTCGTCACTGACCAGTCTCGCGCGCCCGCCCTCGCCGGCCGGCGAGGCGACCGCGCCAGGCGTGTCCGACCCGGCCGCAGTGAGCCGGCACGCGCCGCCTCCGTGACCGGCCCGCCCCGCTCGACGCGGGGCCCGGCCGGCTCCGGCCCGCTAGTGCCGCACGAAGTTGGGACCCCCACCCGCGTCTTCGTCGTAGTACCGATGGAACACCGCCGTCGCCCCACCCGAGAGCGGCGGCACGATCCACGACCACTCCGCCGGACACGCGCGCCCGGCCCGCTCCTCCTTGTCCACGTGCTTCAGGAAGCGCTGCGACTCGGTGTGGTGGTCGGCGATGGTCACCCCGGCCTGCTCGTAGGAGTGCAGGACCGCGAGGTTCAGCTCGACCAGAGCCCGGTCCCGCCACAACGTCCGCTCGCTCCCGGTGTCCAGCCCCAGGTTGGCCGCGACCGTCGGCAGCAGGTCGTAGCGGCCGGCGTCGGCGAGGTTGCGAGATCCTATCTCAGTGCCCATATACCAGCCGTTGAACGGGGCGCAGGGGTAGTGCAGCCCGCCGATCTCCAGGCACATGTCGCTCACCGCGGGCACCGCGTGCCATCGCAGCCCGAGCTCGGCGAACCACGCGTGTCGCGGATGCGACAGCGGCACCTCCAGGACGCAGTCCCGGGGCAGCACGTGCACGTACGGCCGATACCCGGGCGCCTCGATCACCAGCGGAAGGACGTCGAAGGCGGTGCCGTGCCCGTACCAGCCCAGCGCGCGGACGGCGTCGGTGAGCGCGGCGTTGCGCGGGTCGCCGACCACCCCGCCGTCCTCGACGTGGTAGCCGGCGTACCGGATGAGCTGCTCGTTGTGGATGCGCGGACCGGGCCGCCCGGGGCGGTCGGGAGCGAAGACGGTGATGGTCGGCCGGATCCGGCCGCCGTTGGTGGCGGCCCTCAGGTGGCTGACGCACTCGGCGGCGATGCGGACCGGGGTGGCGGCGGCGCGGCGGTCGCGCAGTTTCAGCGAGCGCCAGTAGAGGCGGCCGATGCAGCGGGAGGAGTTGCGCCACGCGACCCGGACGCCGTATTCGAGTTCGGCGAAGGTGTGGTCGTAGGTGCCGTCCGCCTCGATCGCGGCGGCCACCGCCCGGCGGCGCTCGGGCAGCTCGGCGGCGAGGCCGAGCTCGGTGTAGCACTCGTGCAGGAACTGGTCGGCTTCTTCGGCGAGGTCTTCGGGGCTGGATAATCGAGGGATGACCGGCGAGGGGAGGCCGGCGGGCCGGGCACAGCGGTCGACGGAGGATAAGTCGCCTGATAAGTCGGGGCCGCCGGCGGAGTCCGACGTGCCCTCGCCGCTGTCCGTGCTGTCCGTGCTGTCTGTGCTGTCTGTGCTGTGTGTGGGAGGTTTCTGGCGTATCGCGAGACGGAACACAGGGCTGACCCCCTACGCTCGGCATTCGGATGCAGAGCGTCATCTTATGTCTACCACCAGTGTTCGTACTACCGATTGCGAGGATCCGACTGCGATGTGTACCTATCAGACCTTCAAGCTCGCCGTGAGGGGCAGCGCGAAGGGCCCCGAGTCGTGGATCCGGGTCACCGAGGCCAGCGTCTACTACGACCACCCGACGCACGCGACCGACGAGCACACGCTCAACATCGACCTGCGCAACCCCGAGCGCGGCCCCTCGGCCCGGATCGCCGTCGAGCTGTCCGCCCAGGCGGCCTACGACCTCGCCCAGGCGATCCTGACGGCCTTGGAGAGCGTCCCCGAAGGACTCCTGCCGGATGGCCTACACATCGGTACATCCCGGGTCTAACGTGAAGACATGACCGCAGGCAGCGCGAGGACCGACACCGCGAGTGTCTACGACTACGTGGTCGTCGGGGCCGGCTCGGCCGGCGCGGCGGTGGCCGCCCGGCTCTCGGAGGACCCAGGCTGCCGGGTGGCGCTGCTGGAGGCCGGACCGGCCGACCGCAACCCGCTGATCCACATCCCGGCGGCGTTCCCCGAACTCTTCGAGACCAAGGTGGACTGGGCCTACCGGACCGTCCAGCAGCCCAAGCTCGGCGGCCGCCGGATCTACTGGCCGCGCGGCCGGATGCTCGGCGGTTCCTCCTCCATCAACGCGATGATGTGGGTCCGCGGCCTCCCGGCGGACTACGAGGAATGGGGCAAGGCGGCCGGACCCGCCTGGGGTCCGGACGAGGTCTTCGCGACGCTGCGCCGGATCGAGGCGTTCGCCGCCGCCGCGGACGGCGCGGAGCACGGCGACAGCGGTCCGGTCCACGTCGAGGACCAGCGCTCGCCGCACCCGTTGACGTCCCGTTTCCTCGAAGCCTGCGACATCCTCGGCATGCCCGGCCTGCAGACCGCGGTGACGCAGCACGAGGGCCGCCGCTGGTCGACCGCCGACGCGTACCTGAAGCCGGCCCGCAACCGCCCGAACCTGGTCGTACACACCGGCGCGCTCGCCACCCGCGTGCTGTTCCACGACCGACGCGCCACCGGCGTGCGCTATCTCGACGGCCGGCGCATCGGCTCGGTGGCCGCGCGGCGCGAGGTGGTCCTGTGCGGCGGCGCGGTGAACACCCCGCAGCTGCTGATGCTCTCCGGTGTCGGCCCGGCCGACCACCTCCGGCAACGCGGGATCACGGTGGTCGCGGACGTCCCCGAGGTCGGCCGCAATCTGCGCGACCACCTGGCCGCCGGGCTCGTGGTGCGCGCGAAGGACGTCAAAACCCTGATCAGCGGCCGGTCGCCGGGCGGGTTCGCACGCTATCTGGCGCGGCACGAGGGTCCGCTGTCTTCGAACGTCGGCGAGGCGTACCTGTTCACCAAGAGCGACGACGTCCTGGAGCAGCCGGACCTCGAGGTCATCTTCGCTCCGGTCGCCTTTCTCGACGAGGGCCTCACGCGGCCGAAGGAACACGGCTACACGGTCAGCGCCATCCTGCTGAAGCCGTTGTCGCACGGCACCGTCACCCTCGCCTCCATCGACCCCTCCGCGGCGCCGACCATCGACCCGGCGTACCTGTCGGACCCGGAGGGCCGGGACTACGCGACCCTGGCCCGCGGCGTCGCCCTGTGCGAGCAAATCGCCGCCACGCCGCAGCTCGCCGCGTACAGCGACGGCTACCTGCTGCTGCCGGGCCTGTCCGGCCAAGAACTCCACTACACGTCCATCCGCCGGTACGGCCAGACCCTCTACCACCCGGTCGGCACCTGCCGCATGGGCCTGGACGCCGGTTCGGTCGTGGACCCGGCGCTGCGGGTGCGCGGTGTGACCGGCCTGCGCGTGGCCGACGCCTCGGTGATGCCGTCCATCATCCGGGGTCACACGAACGCACCGTCCATCGTCATCGGCGAGAAGGCCGCCGACCTGCTGAAGGAGGACCGGCGGGCGAACCCGGGCAGCTGACCGGAGGCGGGCCCGCCGCCGGGTCCGACTGGACTGGCGGAGGGCTGTGGGGCCGCCGACGCCATGACGCCGGACGGACACCTGCCGGCCGCGACGGAGCCGACGACGCCCGCCGGGCCAGGGTTCTGATAACGAGGCGCCGTGTCCGGCCCCGCGCAGGGGTGATCCGGCCGGCGGGAACGAGGAGAATCTCACCGTGCTGTCCATCGCCCCGGCGCTGGCCGAGGCGATGCGGCGGATCCACAACGGCGAGTCGGTCAGCGCCCTGTTCGAAGGACCCTAGTCAGCTCAGGTTCGCCTGGAAGAAGGCGAAGATCCGGTCCCAGGCGTCCATCGCGGCCTCGGCCCGGTAGCTGACCCTGTTGACGTTGAAGAACGCGTGCCCTGCGCCCTCGTAGGTCTTGAAGTCGTAGGTCTTGCCGAGTTTGTCCAGCGCCTCGGCCAGGCGCGCGGTCTCCTCCGGCGACGGGTGCGTGTCGTCGGCGCCGAAGTTGCCCAGCAGCGGGCAGGACAGCCCGGGCAGCAGGGACTCCAGTGAAGTGGCGCGCAGCCCGATGCCCTCGGGGGTGTCCGACATGACGAAGGCGCCGTAGTTGTCGACGGCCGCCTGCAGCTCCAGGGAGCAGGCCGCGAGCAGCGACTGGCGGCCGCCGGAACAGTAGCCGATGGTGCCGACCCTGCCGTTGGACGTGGGCAGCGAACGCAGGTAGGCGGCGGCCGCGCCGACGTCCGCGACCAGGCGCTCGTCGGGCACGCCGCCGTCGGCGCGGACCGCGGCCGCGGCGTCCTCGTGGGAGATCCCCGGGCCGCCCTCGCGGCTGTAGAGGTTCGGCACGACCGCGTCGTATCCGTGCACGGCGAAGGTGCGCGCGAACTCCCGCGTCGCCTCGTCGTAGCCGGGCAGGTGGTGGATGAGCACGACGCCGCCGCGCGGGGCGTCGTTCTGCGGCACCGCCAGGTAGGCCTCGATCTCGGCGCCGTCGTTCCCCGCGAAGTGGACGGTCCCGGCCTGGATGGCGTTCGTCATGGCAGTCTGCATGGCCGCCATCCTGGCACGCTCACTTCACGGAGAGAACGTAGGCGCGGACAGCGAGCGACACCTCCGCGCCCGACCGAACGCGCTCGGCTCCGGCGTGCCATGCGTTCGGTCCCATGCCGATCACCTGGGCGACCTCATCGGCGGTGAGCGTCAGCCTCCGCTCGAAGGGGTGCTCCTCCTCGATCCGGAAGCGGTCGGCGAACTGCGCGCGCAGCCGCTCGGGCTTGCGGTCGTCGACGGCGAGCAGCCCGTACTCGTCGATCAGCTCCCGGAGATGCCCCGGCTCGGGCACCACGACGATCGCGCGTCCGGCCGGATGCAGCACCCGGCGCATCTCGTGCGGGTTGCGCGGGGCGAAGACGTCGAGCAGCACCGAGGCGGCGTGGCCGCGCACCGGCAGCCCGGCCCAGGCGTCGGCGACCACCGCGCCGATGCGCGGGTGGGCCCTGGCGGCGTGGCGGGCGGCGTGTTTGGAGATGTCCAGCGCGATGCCGGGCCGGTCCACGTCGTCCAGGACCCGGGCCAGGTAGTAGCCGGTGCCCGCGCCGAGGTCGACGACACACGCGCCGTCCTCGCCGCCGGACTCGGCCTCGGCTTCGGCGACCCGGGCGTCGGCCTCTCGGGCCAGGTCGGCGACGAGGTCCGCGATGCCGGCGTAGTGGCCCGCGCCCAGGAAGCCCGCCCGGTCGGCGACCATGGCCGCGGTGTCCGCCGTCCCGGCGCCCCCCGCCCCGGCCAGCAGCGAGACGTAGCCGGGCCGCGCCACGTCGAAGGCGTGCCCCTCCTCACACAGCAGCCGGGAGCCCGGGGCGGCCTCCGCGATCAAGGCGGTGGCGCAATGCGGGCAGGACAGCCAGGTCAAGACGTCCGAGATCACTCCGCCAGTCTTTACCAAAAGCCGACGATCCACGAAGGCACCATGGGAACAGCGGAGGCTCCCTCCGCGTTGATACACTGAAACGCGATACAACGCGTCTCACGCGCGCGCCGTCGAGAGGGATGAGCCATGGCCAGACAAACGATCCGCTATGACGGCGACCGCGGCCCGTCCGCCAAGCCGTTGATCGTCCTCACCGTGCTCGCGGTCCTGCTGCTGGTCGCGGTCCCGATCTCGATCCTGGTCGCGCTGTTCATGATCGTGTTCGGCCACGTCACCGGCGGCTTCGCGGTGATCGGGGTCACGCTGCTGGCCGCGATCGTCTCGGTGGTGGTGGCCGGGGCCAGCGGCATCCGGCACCTGCAGAAGATCGTGGAGTACAAGTCGTTCCGCGTGGTGCAGCTCGGCCGCCGCGAGTACCACTACGAGGGCGACAACTGCGGGCACGACCACTCGAACGACGAGATCCGCATCGTCTGACGCCCCCTCGCCGAACGACCTGGACGCGCCGCTCCCTCAGGCCGTCCAGGTCTCGCGCACCCAGGCGTGCCGGGGATCGTCGCTGAACGCCATCGACCGCCGCGCGCCGCGGTCGGCTCCGGCGAGCACGTTCAGGTAGTACAGGTCGTAGCCCGGCATGGCCATCGACGGGCCGTGGTAGCCGTACGGGATCAGCACGACATCCCCCGCACGCACCTCACGCAGCACGTCGATCTCCCCGGCCGCCGACGAGTACACGCGCTGGTAGGCCGGCCCGCCCTCGTAGTAGTAGATCTCCTCCTTCGCCGTCTCGCCGCCCTCGACGTCCTCGTCGTGCTTGTGCGGCGGCCACGACGACCAGTTGCCGCCCGGGGTGACGACCTCCACCGCCAGCAGCCGGTCGGTGTCGAAGGTCTCCGGGACGCAGAAGTTGCGCACGGTGCGCGCCGCCGGGCCCGCACCGCGCCGCTCGATCGGCACCGTCTCCCGCGCCCCGTACCGGAACGGCAGGTCGGCTTCGGCCCGCGCGGTCGGGATCGCGACCCGGCACATCCCGCTCGCGGCGATCAGCGTGACCGTGCTGTTGCGGGGTATGTACGCGAAGTCGGTGGGCCCGGCGAACACGTCGGCCCGGCCCTGCAGGAAGAACTCCCGGGTTCCGCACTTCACCGTGCACGCACCGGAGAGCGGCACCACGAGCGCCTCGTCTGCCGCGGTGAAGAACCGGTGGTTGCCGGCGAACGCCGCGGTCCGCAGTCCCGCGTAGCGCCAGCCGGCCGACTCCGGCGTGATGTCGACGTCGGTCATGCTGCCTCCTGCTAGCTGCTTAGCAGCGCAGAGTTCTGCGGTCAACCTGTTGTCCGGACAAAGTGACAGCAGCATACTGACCCGTATGGGGATCCGACCGCGGATCGAGGTGGACCGCTCCTCCCCGATTCCGCTCTACTTCCAGGTCGCCGAGCAGATCGCCGAGGCGATCCGCACCGGCGAGCTCGCGCCCGGCGACCAGCTCGACTCCGAAGTGCAGATCGCCGAGGCGCTGGGCCTGTCCCGTCCGACGGTGCGCCAGGCGATCGGGCACCTGGTGGACCGCGGCATGATCGTGCGCCGGCGCGGCGTCGGCACGCAGATCCTGCCGATGCCGGTGCGCCGCGAGATGGAGCTCACCAGCCTGCACGACGACCTGGCCCGCTCGGGCCGGGCGCCGGGCACCGACGTGCTGCTGCTGGCCCGGGTGCCGGCCGAACCGGAGGCGGCCGGCGCGCTCGGCATCCCCGGCGGGACGCCGGTGACCAAGGTGGTGCGGCTGCGCCGCTCGCAGGGCGAACCGCTGGCCCTGATGCGGAACTGGCTGCCCGATCCGGTGCCGGCGCTGAGCGTCGAGCTACTGGAGACCAGGGGTTTGTATGAAGTACTGCGCAAGGCGGGTACACGCATCTGCGTGGCCCGGCAGCGGATCGGCGCCTGCACCGCGGACCAGGAGCAGGCGGCGCTGCTGGAGGAGCGGCGCGGCGCCGCCCTGCTGACCATGGAGCGCACGGCGTTCGACGACAACGGACGGGCGGTGGAGTTCGGCAGCCACATCTACCGCGCGTCCCGGTACAGCCTGGAAGTGACCGTCACAGAACACTGACACCGGCAGGACCGACGAAAGCGGAGGCACCGATGGGAGCACGTTCCGCACGTTCCGGCAATCTCCGAGCCCTTCTAGCGATCACCGCGGCGGCCGCGGCACTGGCCGCCGGCTGCTCCAGCTCCACCTCCTCGCCGAGTGGGGCGAACGTCAACTCGGCCGACCAGCCCAAGAACCCGACCCTGGTGATCACCGCCAACGACATCAGCGGCGGCAAGAACGCCGCCGAGGCGGACTGGATCCAGAAGACCCTCATCCCCGACTTCGTGAAGGCCGAGGCGGCCAAGGGCATCACCGCCACCGTCACGTTCCGGCCCAACGGCGTGGACGACAGCGCCTACAAGTCCAAACTCGCCCTGGACCTGCAGTCCGGCACCGGTGACGACGTGTTCGCGCTGGACGGCATCTGGGTCGGCGAGTTCGCCGACGCCGGCTACCTCAAGCCGCTGGCCGAGGTGGCCGGCGGCCAGGTCAACGACTGGGACGGCTGGAAGCAGATCACCAGCGCGGTGCAGGCGCTCGGCGAGTACCAGAGCAAGCGGTACGGCGTGCCGAACGGCACCGACGGCCGCGTCATCTTCTACAACAAGAAGCTGTTCGCCCAGGCCGGACTGCCGGCCGACTGGCAGCCGAAGAGCTGGCAGGACATCTACGACGCCGCCGACAAGCTCAAGAGCCTGTCCGGGGTGACGCCGATCCAGTGGGACGGCGGCGTGCCGATGGGCGAGGCGACCACCATCCAGGGCTTCCTGCCGCTGCTGGCCGGCGCCGGCGGATCGCTGTACGCCGACGGCAAGTGGCAGAAGCCGGGCAAGGCGTTCACCGACGCGCTCGGCTTCTACCAGAAGGTGTACGCCTCCGGCGGCTACGGCGACGCGGTGCTCCAGCAGGACGCGAAGGGCCGCGACAAGTCGTTCGCGGAGTTCGCCGCCGGCAAGATCGGCATGTACGCCGAGTCGGACTACATGTGGCGCTCGGTCGTGAACCCGCAGGGCGGCACCGCGCCGATGGCCGACCGGGACCAGAGCGTCGGGTACGCGCTGATCCCGGCCGAGACCGCCGGCTCCGGCGTCCGGCAGCAGGACTTCGTGTCCTACTCCGGCGGCTCGGACTGGTCGATCAACCCCAAGACCAAGTACCCGCAGGCGGCCTGGGACTTCCTGGCCTTCATGAACTCCAACGCCGAGACCGTCTCCCGGATCGGCGGCGCGGCGAAGATCACGGCGCGCACCGACGTCAACAACCAGGTGCTGGCGAACGACCCGATGTTGAAGTTCGTCAACGACAAGGTGCTGCCGATCACCTCGTTCCGGCCGTCGCTGGCGGCCTACAACGACGTGTCGGCCCTGGTCCAGAAGGCGGTCGCGGACGTGGTGGGCGGCAAGAGCCCGGACGAGGCGGCGGCCACCTACGAGAAGGGCTTGGAGGCGCTCGTTGGCGCGGGCAGCATCGCCGGCGGCAGCTGAGGATCCGGCGGGGCTGGGCAGGGCGCGCGCGGCGGGGATCGCCGCGCCCGCCTTGCTCGTCGTCCTCGCCTTCCTCGTCTTCCCCGCCCTGTGGACGCTCTATCTGGGGACCACCAACTACCGGCTGACCGGCTTCGCCGCGCGCCACCCGCGCAGCGTCGGCGCCGACAACTACACGAACGTGGTGAAGGACCCGGCGTTCCACCACTCGCTGTGGCTGACCTTCGAGTACGTGCTGGGCTCGGCGGTGATCGGACAGGCGCTGCTCGGGTTCGCCGTCGCCTGGCTGCTGCGCGACGCCACCGGCTGGGTGAAGCGGCTGATCGAGGCCCTGGTGCTGCTGGCCTGGATCCTGCCCAGCTCGGTCGTGGCGTTCCTGTGGGTGGCGCTGCTGGACCGGGACGCCGGCACGCTCAACACCCTGTTGCACACCCCGGGCACGGCCTGGGCCATCGAGCACCCGATGGCCACCATCATCGTGTTCAACATCTGGCGCGGCACCGCGTTCTCGATGCTGCTGTACAGCGCCGCCCTCACCAGCGTGCCGCCGTCGCAGCTGGCCACCGCCCGGATGTTCGGCGCGAACTCCTGGCAGCAGCTGCGCGACGTGGTGTTCCCGCACATCCGCGGGCACGTCCTGACCAACCTGTTGCTGATCTCGTTGTGGACGTTCAACGACTTCACGCCCTACCAGATCACGGCCGGCGGGCCGGACGACAAGTCCTCGATCCTGCCGGTCTACATCTACCGGACCGCGCTGTTCAGCGGGCAGATGGGGCTGGGCGCGGCGATCTCGCTGCTGATGCTGGTCATCAACCTGGTGGTGGCGCTGGTGTACCTGCGACTGCTGCGCGAGCGGCGGCTGGAGCGTGCGGCGTGAGAGATTCCACCCCCGGAGCCGTGGCCGCGAAGATCGGCCGTTACACGTTCTTGTCAGTGCTGTTGGGGTTCTTCGCCCTGCCGATGCTGTGGCTGGCCTCGGCGCCGTTCAACGCCCACCCGACCTTGAACGTGAGCATCAGCTCGTTTACTCTTCACAACTTCTCGGTCCTGCTGAAGGATCCCTATGCGCTGCCGTCGCTGTGGAACTCTCTACTGCTGGCAGGGGGTACGGCTCTGCTGACAGTGGGGTTCGCAGCGGCGGCGGCGTACGCGCTCAGCCGGGTGCGGGTGCCGGGCCGCGACGGGATCCTGTACGCGCTGCTGCTGCTGTCCTCGATCGTGACCGGCACGGCCGCGATGGTGCCGCTGTTCCAGCTGGCCTTCAAACTGCACCTGATCGACTCCCGGCTGGGAGTGATCCTGGTGTTCACCGGCGGGCTGATCCCGGCGGCGATCTTCATCCTGAAGGACTTCACCGACAACATGCCGCGGTCGTACGAGGAGTCGGCCCGGGTGTTCGGGGCGTCACCGTTCCAGATCATCGGGCACATCGTGCTGCCGATGATCCGGCCGGGGCTGGCGACGGTGACGGTGTGGGCCGTGGTGAACGTCTGGAGCAGCTTCCTGATCCCGTACATCCTGGTCCGCACCCCGGAGAAGTATCCGGCCTCGGTCGTGCTCTACACCTTCTACACCGAGGGCGGACAGCCCAACCTCGCGTTGATTTCGGCCTTCTCCCTGCTTTACTCGATCCCGGTGGTCGTCTTGTACCTGTTCGTCAGCCATCGCTACGGTTTCCGGTTCCACGGCGGGATCAAGCGGTAGTCGCGAGGAGCACCCATGACAGAGGTTTCTTAAATGGCGCAGATCAGAACGGTCGACCTGACGAAGACCTTCCCGGACGCGGCCGGCGGGGTCACCGCGCTGGACGCGCTGTCCCTGACCGTCGAGGACGGCGAGTTCTTCGCTCTGCTGGGGCCGTCCGGCTGCGGGAAGACCACCCTGCTGCGCACGCTGGCGGGCCTGGAGACGCCGACGAGCGGCGCCGTCCACATCGGCACGGCCGACGTCACACACACCCCGCCGGGCAAGCGCGGCGTCGCGATGGTCTTCCAGGACTACGCGCTGTTCCCGCACATGACGGTGACCGAGAACATCGCCTATCCGCTGCGGGTGCGCGGTGTTCCGAAGGCCCGGCAGCGGGAGGCGGTGCTGGCCGCCGCCTCCGAACTCGGGCTCACCGGCACCGAGACCACGCTCGGGCTGCTGGACCGCAGGCCCGGCGCGCTGTCCGGCGGCCAGCAGCAGCGGGTGGCCCTGGCCCGGGCCACGGCGGCCGACCCGACCGTATTTCTCTTTGACGAACCCCTTTCCAACCTTGATGCTCGTCTCAGGCTTGAGGCGCGGACGTTCCTCAAGAGGCTGCAGCGCGAGCTGGCGACCACCACGGTCTTCGTCACCCACGACCAGGCCGAGGCGCTCGCTCTCGCCGACCGCATCGCGGTCATGCAGTCCGGCCGCATCCGGCAGCTCGGCACACCCCGCGAGGTGTACCGGCGGCCGGCGAACATTTTCGTGGCTTCCTTCATCGGCTCCACGCCGATGAACCTGCTGGAGGGGACTGTCCGTGACGGACGCGTTCTGGTCGCAGATTCAGAGATCGCCCTGCCGCACGGGACCGCAGAGCGCGTGGCCGAACGCGCCGAGGTGGTCCTTGGGGCGCGCCCGGAGTACTTCCGCGTATCGGCGGATCCGCTCGAGGGGGCGTTTAGGGGCACGGTAGCCGTCGCCGAGAACCTCGGCAGCTCCCTGCTGCTCACCCTGGACGTCGCCGGCACCGCGGTGCAGGTCGTCGTCGGCGAGGACGACGAACCGGAACCCGGGGCGACCCTGTGGGCGTTGCCCCGCCAGGACCGGACGCTGCTCTACGCGGATGGGGAGTTGGTGGGCTGATGCGTCTCGACGGCGTGTGGTGGTTGGAGGACCGGCTGCGGCAGCAGCTGCGGACGGTGCCCTTCGAGGTGCCGCCCGGGACCGCGGAGATCGAGGTCCGCCTCGACTACGACTCCTCCGCCGGCGCCGTGCTGGACCTGGGGTGCGCCGGGCCGGAGGGGTTCCGCGGGTGGTCCGGCGGGGCGCGGTCGTCGTTCCGGATCGGCGTCCATGCCTCGACCCCGGGGTACCTCGCCGGCGAGGTACCTCCGGGTCTATGGCACGTGTGGCTGGGGCTGCACCGCGTGCCGGTCGAGGGCGTGCGGTACTCGCTGGAGATCACCTTCTCCGACAAGGCGCGCAAGGTCTCTCAAGACCTCGGATACCGGGAGCCCGACCCGCTGGAGCGTCCGCCCAAGCGCGACCTGCCGCGGGTCGACGGCCGCCGCTGGTTCGCCGGCGACCTGCACGCCCACACCCAGCACAGCGACGGCGCGCTCAGCATCCGGGGGCTCGCGACGCTGGCGGCGCGCACGGGACTGGACTTCCTCGCCGTCACCGACCACAACACGATCAGCCACTACCCCTTCCTGGAGAAGCAGTCGGCGGTCACCGGCGTCACGCTCATCCCGGGCCAGGAGGTCACCACCGAGCTCGGCCACGCGAACGTGTGGGGCTCGGCGGAGTGGATCGACTTCCGGCGCCCGGCGTCGCAGTGGATGAAGCAGGCCGAGAAGGCCGGCGGGCTGTTCTCGGTCAACCACCCGCTGGCCGGCGACTGCGCGTGGCGGCACCACCTCACCACCCAGCCCTCGATCGCCGAGCTGTGGCACTGGTCGTGGCTGGACCGGACGTGGGGCGAGCCGCTGGCGTGGGCCCGGCGGCACCCGGCGGGCGTGATCCCGGTCGGCGGCAGCGACTTCCACGCCCCCGGCGGCACCCCGGCCTCGCTCGGCGAACCGGTCACCTGGGTGCTGGCCGACGAGTGCACCGTCCCAGCGCTGCTGGACGGCATCCGCGCCGGGCGCACGGCCGTCTCCGCGGCGCGCACCGGACCGCTGCTGCTGCGCTGCGGGGACGAACTGCTGGCCCTGGACGCCGAGGGCCTGGTGCTGGTGCGCCCGGACGAGACCCGGGTGGCGGTGCGGCCGGATCCGGCCGGCCGCCAGCTGTTCCCGGCGTCGCAGAAGGGCATGTATCGCTTGGAGACGTGGCGGAACGAGGTGGTGGCATTGTGCGCGTGACCAAGCCCCCGGAAGTCCCGGCCTGGCGGGTGAAAGTCGCCACGGCGCCGGTGAACTTCGGCATCTACGCCGTGCGGGATCCGTTCATCAGCGCCGCCGAGTACGCGCGGATATCCGCCGACTGCGGCTACGAGGGAACCGATCTGGGCCCGTACGGCTACCTCGACGAGGTGCTGACACCGTCCGGCCCGCCGCTCGCCGGAGGCTGGCACGACCTCCGCTTCGGACAGGAGCGCGGCTTCGCCGAGGACCTGGCCGCGCTCGACGGCACCGCACGCCTGTTGCACGCGAACAACCGGTTCCCGGACATGAGCAGCTTCGCCCCCAAGCCGACCCTCGCCTGCCCGCCGTCCGAGCCGCTGGACGCCGCCGGATGGGGGCTGCTGGTGCGGCAGGCGTACCGGGCCGCGTCCCGCTGCCGCGAGCACGGCCTGGAGCCGGTGTTCCACCACCACATGGACACCAGCATCGAGACGCCGGACGACATCGACCGCCTGCTGGAGCTGACCGAGCTGGAGCTGTGCCTGGACACCGGGCACCTGATCGCGGCCGGCGGCGACCCGCTCGCGACGCTGCGCCGCTGGGGGCACCGGGTGCGGCACGTGCACCTCAAGGACGCGCTGCCGGACGGCACGTTCTGCCGCTTCGGCGCGGGGTCCCTGGACCTGGAGGCGTTCCTGGACGCGCTGCGGGCACTGGATTACGAGGGGTGGCTGGTGGTCGAACAGGACGTCCCGGACAGCGGCCAGGACCTGCGGCAGATCATCGCCGACCTGCGGCACAACCGCGAAGTGCTGGCCGGGCTGGGCTTGTGATGGCGGGATCGGGATCGGGATCGGGAACGGGATCGACGACCGGACAGGTCCGGGTCGCCGTCGTGGGACTCGGCCGCGTCGCACGGCACGTCCACCTGCCGCTGCTCGCCAAACTGGACCGGCACTTCGCGGTGAGCGCCGTCTGCGACTCGCAGCCCGGATATGCCGACCAGGTGGCGGGCGAGCTCGGGCTGACCGGGTCGGCGGTCTTCCGGGACACCGTCAGCCTGTTCAGCTGCGGCGAGTTCGACGCGGTGCTGCTGCTGACCTCGGGCTCGCACGCCGGCCTCGCCGCCGAGGCGCTGCGGCGCGGGTATCCGGTGTTCTGCGAGAAGCCGCTCGGCCACACTCCCGAGGAGGCGGCACTCGTCGCCGACGCCGGCGGCCGGCTCATGCTCGGCTACATGAAGCAATACGACCCGGCCGTCACCGAAGCGCTGGAGACGCTGGACCCGTCGGCCATCCGGCACATCGACGTCAGCGTCCTGCATCCGCCGGAGCGTTTCCCGGCGACCGACTGGGTCCCGGCCTCCGCGCCGGCACAGACTCACAGCGGGGCACGGGAACACTGGGAGTACCGCGCCGTCCTGGACAGCGCGTGCCATGACGTGGCCCTGATCCGGTTGCTGGCCGGCGTGGCGGAGCTCGACGTCGACCGTGCCTCGTCCTGGGGCGCCACCGACGGCGAGTCGGGGTCGCTGGAGTTCTCCGGCCCGCTCCCCCGCGGCCGGTACACCGTGCGGTGGCACTTCCTTCCCGACTATCCCGAATACGAGGAACGGGTGCGGGTGCACACCGAACACGGCACCAGGGACCTGTCGTTCACCAACCCCTACTTCTTCGGCGCCGACTCCGGCTTCGAGCGCGAACTGCTCGCGTTCCACTCCCTGGTCACCGCCGGCACCCCGCCGCTGAGCGGCCCGGCCGAGGGCGCCGCCGACATCCGCACCGGGCTCCGGGTCCTCGCCGCGCTCGGGAAGTCCGCATGACCGTTCCCGGCGCCGAACACCCAGAGCTGGTGATCGTCCCGCACACGCACTGGGACCGTGAGTGGTACCTGCCGTTCCAGCGCGTCCGGCTGCGGCTGGTCGCCGTCCTGGACCGGCTGCTGACCCAGCTCGCCGACGATCCGCGGACCCGTTTCACCCTGGACGGCCAGACCGCCGCGGTCGACGACTACCTGGCGATCCGCCCCGAGAAGGACGGACTGGTCCGCGAGCTGGTGGGCCTGGGCCGGCTGGCGGTGGGGCCGTGGCGCGTGCTCGCCGACTCGTTCCTGTGCTCGGGCGAGAACCTCCTGCGCAACCTGGAGCTCGGCCTGCGCCGCGCCGACGACCTCGGCGGCGCGATGCGCGTCGGCTACCTGCCCGACCAGTTCGGCCACTGCGCGCAACTGCCGCAGATCCTCCGCGTCGCCGGGATCCGCGCGGCGTGCGTCTGGCGCGGGGTGCCGGAAGCCGTCGACGGGACCTGGTTCCGCTGGGTCGCGCCGGACGGGACGGCCGTGCGGACGCGTTACCTGCCGGAGGGCGGCTACGGCGGCGCCGCCGGCGTCTTCGCGGAGGGCGGCCCGGCGCTGGTGCGGCGGCGCGCCGCCGAGCATATCCGTGCCCTGCGACGGTGGCAGCCGGACGGCCCCCTGCTCGGCATGTACGGGACCGACCACTCCGCACCGGTCGACGACCTGGCGGATCTCGTCGAGGCCGCCTCCCGGCCGGCGGCCTGGGAAGAGACCGTGCACCCGGACGGGGAGGAGAACGGCGAGACCCGGATGCGGCTCGACACCCTGGCGGGGTTCTTCAAAGGGCTGGTGACCGACACCGCGGAGGGCTTCGGCGACGCCGCCTCGACCGTCACGGTCCACGGCGAGCTGCGTTCCCACGCCCGCGCCGACATCCTGCCCGGCGTCCTGTCCTCGCGCATCCCTCTCAAGCAGGCCCTGAGCCGGGCCGAGCGCCTGGTCGAGCGTTACGCCGAGCCTCTGGTGGCCCTGTACGGCCACCCCTACGCCAGCCAGCCCTTCCTGAACCTGGCGTGGGAGCGGCTGGTCGACGCCTCCTGCCACGACAGCGTCACCGGCTGCGGCGCCGACGCCACCGCCGACCAGGTCGCGGCCCGCATCGCCGAAGCCGACGACCTCGGCCGCGGGGTCGTGGACCTGGTCCTGGCACCGATCGCGGCCACCGTCCCGGACGGCGGGCACCTGCTGTTCAACCCCTCGCCGCGCCGCCGGACCGAGGTGGTGACGCTCGACCTGCCGGCCGACCGGACCCTGGTGACCGCCTCCGGCGAAGCAGTGCCCTGCCAGGTGCTCGCCACGGAGCAGACCACCTTCGCCGACGAGATGGTCCCGGCGGACGACCTGGACCGCCACCTCCGCAAGGTCCACGGCCGCGAGCTCCACGGTTCGCAGATCACCGCGTGGGACGTCGACGCCGACGCCCGGACCATCGCGTTCGACCTGGCCGCCACCTCGGACCTCGGGTTCGACGTCGCCGACGTGCGCGCCGCGGCCGCCGCGACCGGCGTCGAGCTGTGGCGGGTCAAGGTGCGGACGCGGCCCCGGCACACCGTGGCCGCGCGGGTGGAGGTCGAGCCCCTGGCCCTGGCCGCGGTCACGGCCGCGCCCGCCGCCGGCCTCCCGAGCGAGCCCGCGCTCGGGCCCGTCCCCCCGAGCATCGCCGCCGGCCGCGGCTCGCTGTCCGACCTGGACAACGGCCTCATGCACATAGCGCTGCGCTCCGACGGCCTGCTCGACGTCCTGGCCGCCGACGGCACCCACGCGGCCGGGCTCGGCGCGATCGTCGACGGCGGCGACCTCGGCGACGAGTACACCTACGCGCCGCCCGCACGCGACCGCGTGGTCGACTCCCCCGACGAGGTGTGGAACCGGGTCCTGTGGAGCGGCCCTCTGACCGGCGCGCTGGAGTCGACGCGGTGGTACCGGTGGCCGAAGCACGGGGAGCCGGACCAGGGCACCCGGGCCGCGACGACCGTGACCACCGAGATCGGCACCCGGGTCGAGCTGCGGCAGGGCGAACCGTTCGTGCGGCTCACCATCAGCTTCGACAACCAGGCCGACGATCACCGGGTCCGCCTGCACCTGCCGCTCCCCCGCGCGGCCGCCTGCTCGCACGCCGAGGGCCAGTTCGCCGTCGTCGACCGCGCCCTCCACGCCGAGGGCGGCTCCGGCGAGCACCCGGTCCCGACGTTCCCGGCGTACGGCTGGGTGGCCGCCGGCGGTCTGGCGGTCCTGCTGGACCACGTCAGCGAATACGAACTCGTCGACGGCGGCCGCACGCTGGCCCTGACCCTGCTGCGCTCGGTCGGGCTGCTGTCCCGCACCGAGAACGCCTGGCGCCGGGCGCCGGCCGGCCCCCAGCTGGCGACGCCGGGCGCACAGTGCCACGGACTGCGGACGGTGGAGCTGGGCTTGTTCCTCTACGCCGGCGCGTGGCACGAATCCAGGCTCTTGGAAGCAGCCGAACGTTTCCGCCACCCGTTCACGACGGCCCCCGGCCAGGGGCAGGACCCCGACGGGACGCCGGACGTCCCCGAAGGCGGCATCGAGATCGGCGGCCGCGGCGTGGTGCTCAGCAGCTGCCGCGACGTCGGCCGCGACGGCCCGGAGTTGCGCCTGGTCGCGCTCACCCCCGAGCCGACGACAGCTACGGTGCACTCCACGCACGGCCATGGCGACATAGCGATGCGCCCCTGGCAGATCATGTCGGTCGCCGCCAGGAGCGCATCAGAGAAGGGTTGACGTTCGAACCAACCCAGCCTTTCGCGATGCGGCTAACGCACAGCGGCCCAAGGCCTGTTGGACTGCCGGTACTCAGGTTGCTTCCGATACTTGCGGAACAGCTGTTCCTTGAAATGACGGATCGCCTGAGCGACACGGGTGTGGAAGTAGAGCAAGTTCCCCTGCCTGCGCGCACGGCGCGCTAAGCCGAGAGCCCCTGGGCGGTCACTGGAAGCGCCCAGGGGGCGGCCCCGAGCGCTTCCAGAGCCCTCACAGGCCCTCACAGGCATTCTCAAACGTCGGCCGGCAGCAGCATCGCCTCGTCCGCGTAGCACCAAGCCCAGACCTCACCCGTCTCATAAGAGCGGATCAGGGCGTGCCCAGTGGAGCGCCAGTGCGCCGTCGCGTGCCGGTTCGGCGAGTTGTCGCAACAACCCACATGGCCGCAGGTCAGGCACTCCCTCAGGTGGAGCCAGCGACCCCCGACGGCCCGGCAGTCCCGGCAGGTGTCCTCCGATTCCGGCTCGACGTCCCGGAGCTGGTCCAGGTGGTCGCACCGGCCGCCGTTGGCGGGGATGTACACGGGGATGGACATGGGTGGCAGCTCCTCGCGCGTCTGATTGATCACCCTGTGCCCGTTGTGACCCGATGCACAGATGCTTGGCGCGGAGCGTAGCCAAAGAAGATGACCTGCCATGGGACGAGCGGGAAACATCACGTCCGGTTAGGCTTGCGGTCCCCACAGGGAGTGGCAGGGTCCGGCGGACCGCCTCTCGCCTCCGTCGAACCCCTACCATGGAGTGATGCGGAATGTGGACCCAGGGTATGACGCACGCTCGTTGCATACCCTGGCAGACTTGGCTGTCATGGGGGTGAACTCGTGACGACGACACAGCCGCTGGAAAGCACCGCCGGGGCGACCGAAGCGCCCGGCGGGTCCGCCGAACACCCGGTACCCACGGACAAGACCCCCTCCGGCAAGCGCCGGAGCCGGATTCCTGGACCTCTCCTGCCGGAGAAGTACCGCCCGGTCAACAGGCCGAAGCTCTGGCTGGATGTCGCTCTCATCGGCATCGGGTACTACCTGTACACCCTGACGCGCCTCGCGGCCCCCCTCCACGAGGGCCCGGCCCAGCAGCGCGGCTGGGACATCCTGAAGGCCGAGCACTACCTCGGCCTGAACTTCGAACGCAGCTTCAACCACTGGATCTACGGCATGCGCTGGCTGGCGTTCTCCATGAACGTCTACTACGCCACCCTGCACTTCATCGTGCCCATCGCGGTGCTGATCTGGGTTTATGTGAAGTTCCCGGACCGCTACCGGGCGGTACGCACGGTGATGTGCGTCATGACCCTGATCGCGCTGTTCGGGTTCTACTTCTACTCGCTGTGCCCGCCCCGGCTCCTGCCCAGCGGGAATTTCATCGATACGTTCAAGCTGCTGAACCCCTGGGGCCAGGCCGCCACGACCTCCGACGGCGTCGCCGGCCTGGGCAGCTCGACGAACGAGTTCGCGGCCATGCCGTCGCTGCACATCGGCTGGTCGACCTGGTGCGCCCTGGTGATCGCCCACCTCGCCCAGCGCCGCTGGGTCAAGATCCTGGGCATCGCCTACCCGTTCGCCACGTTCGCGGTGATCCTGGGCACGGCCAACCACTACGTCCTCGACGCGGTCGGCGGCCTGGTGGTCCTGACCCTGGGCTTCCTGGTGCAGCGGATCCTCCAGGGACGCCCGGTGTTCGCACCGGCTCCCGTGGTCACCGGAGAGGGTGGGGTCACGGTGCCCAAGCAGCCCGACGGATCGGGCGGCTCCGGCAGCGTCGTCAGCACCGCCGTCGCCTCCGCGGAGAGCAAGGCCGGCGCCGAGCGATCGTCCCGACCAGAGATACAGCCACAGGGTTAGCGACCTTGAGATACGGGCCCCCTCAACGGGGGCCCTTTTCTTTCACCCCTCAAGGTAAGCATCAAGCGCGGCAGCCCCCGCGAGCATGGCCCGACCACGAGCCGCCAGGCGCGCGTGCCAGTCGCGCAGCATGGTCTCCAGGGGCGCCACCCCTCCGGCCGAGCGGACTTGGGCGATGACCGGCGCGATCTGCTCCAAGAGGTACCCGCCACGCCGGAGCTGGTGGACCAGCTGGGTGTCGCGGACGTCGGCAGGCGTGTAGACGCGGTAGCCGGTGTGCGGATCGCGATGAGGGTGGACGAGACCGGCCCGCTCCCACTTCCGGAGGGTCGCCGGGCGGATGCCGAGCCTCCTGGCCAGCGGGCCGACGAAGGTGTCACGGCCGTCACCGGGCGGCTCGGGCAGCGTGGGAGCGAGGTCACGGAGCGCGGCTTCGACGGACTGGAGGGTACGGCGGTCGGCCAGCAGTTGAGCGTGACTCTCGTCGACGAGCCGGAAGGCCGTGTCGGTCGCCGCCCTGTTGACCGCTTGCATGATCGACGTGGCCGTGGGATGGCCGTGCCCCGGGACCAGGGCCAGGAAGGCACGCAGCGCTTGGGCGTGGCGGGGTGTGTAGACGCGGTAGCCGGTCGGGGTGCGCTCGGCGATGGGGAGGATGCCGGCGTCTTCGTAGTTCCTGACCGCCTGGGTGGACAGACCGTGCTCGCGGGCCAGGTCGATCGGCCTGAGCTGCTTCGCTGTTTGAAGGTTTCGGCGCATGATCCTGCCTTGATCGCGAATAAGTCTCCACCGAAAGTTCAACGATAGCGTTGACGGTATGAATACCCCACGCATTCTCGCCCTGGGTGAGCCGACGCATGGTGAGGACACACTGCTGGCAGTACGCAACGACCTCTTCCGACAGCAGGTCGAAGAAGCGGGATACCGGACCATCGCGTTGGAGAGCGATTGCCTGATGGGGCTCATCGCGGATGAGTACGTCAGGTCGGGGGCCGGCGATCTGGACGAGGTCATGGAGCGCGGGTTCAGCCACGATTTCGGGAGGTCCGCGGGCAACCGCGAGTTGGTGCGGTGGATGCGCTCCCACAACGAGGGGCGGCCCGAACCGGAGCAAGTGCGCTTCGCGGGGTTCGACGGACCGCTGGAGATGGCCGGTGCAGCGAGTCCCCGTGAGTCGCTCACCGCGCTTCACGCCTTTCTCGCGGCACACGCCGATGCGGACCTGCTGCCGTGGGACGGGGAGACGCTGGACCAGCTGATCGGCGACGACGCCCGCTGGACCGAACCCGCGGCGATGATGGATCCCTCGCGCTCCGTGGGCCGGACGGCAGACGCCCAGCGACTACGACTGATCGCCGATGACCTGGCCGCGTTGCTCGCTATGCAGGCGCCTCAGCTGATCTCGACCTCGTCCGCGGATGAGTGGGAACGAGCCCAGCTCCACGCACGCACCGCCACCGGCTTGCTGCGCTACCACTCCTGGATGGCGGACACCTCACCCGGACGCATGGCACAGCTGCTGGGAACGCGGGCGTCGATGATGGCTGCGAATCTGCTGGCGCTGGCGGACCGTGGCCCGGTGCTGGCTTACGCCCACAACGCGCATTTTCAGCGGCCCAAAAGCAGCATACGAATGGGCGGCCTCCCGGCGGAGTGGTGGAGCGCCGGGGCGATGGTGAGTGCGCGGCTGGGTGCGGACTACGGCGTGTTGGCCATGGCGCTCGGGACGATCCGTCATCGCGGGGTGGAGACGCCGGATCCGGACACCGTCGAAGGGGTGCTGTACGCGCTGCCGGAGGATCGGCGCCTGATCGATGTCCGGCAGCTGGGCGACCTGCTGGGCGGGGAGGTGCGTGCGGCGCGTGTGTCGCCGTGGTTCGGCTACGCACCGTTGGATCCGCGGCATCTGGGCGACATCGATGGGCTCGTATTCGTGAAGGATTGTTTCGAGCACTAGGTACTTGGCTCGATTCTTGCTCTCGTTCTCAGCTCCCGTTCTCCGCTCCTGTTTCCAGCTCCGCTTCGAAGCCGTCCAGGATCGCCTTCAGTCCGAACTCGAAGCTGCTCTCGGGCGTGCCGGCGTAGTCGGCGGCCGGGGAATCGATCCGTTCGCGAAGGTGCGGGAAGCCCCGAGCGATCTCGACCGCGTGAGCCATGGCCTCGTCGAGCGAGCGGGCAGCGTCAGGACCGCCAGTGGCAAGTCGACGATTCAAGGAGACTTGCGCTGCGGGGGCGAGGGCGCTGCCCAGGACGTACATCAGCACTGCGGCGGCAGCGCGGTCAGCTGCTGCAGGAGTGAAGCCGGCGGACTCGTAGATGGCGAGCGTGTGGTCGTCGTGCCGTGACTTCCCGGGCCCATAGAGCAAGTAGGCGGCGAAGGCCTGGCTGAGCCAGGGATGCCGGATCAGCATGGCGTGGAGGCTGCGAGCGGTGGTGGCGGCCGCCGTACGCCAGTCGGAGCGCCGGGGGTCCGAGAGGTTGACCTCACTCCAGACGGCGTCGGCGGCCAGGCGGACCAGATCGTCCTTGGTCTTGATGTGCCAGTAGACGGCGGTCGCGGCAGCGTCGAGGCGCTTGCCGAGTGCGCGCATGTTGAGCCCGTCGAGGCCTTCCTCGTCGAGGAGCTCGATGGCGGAGCGCACGATCTGGTCCGGGGTGAGAGTGCTTCTCGGCATGCGGCCAGTGTACTTGCACTAAGTTCAAGTGAGGGCTACGGTTGCACTTGAACTTAGTGCAAGTGCCCAAGGGGAGGCAGGGACCGAGATGGCGTCACAGGAGATCGCGCAGGAGCTGGCCACCTTCGTCGAGGAAGCGGCCAAGGCCTACGGCGTGCCCGGCATCAGTGTCGGCGTGCTGCATGAGAACGCTGAAACATACGTGGCGCACGGTGTCGGCAACGCCGACAACCCGGTCCCCGTGGACGAGCGGACCCTGTTCCACATCGCCTCCGCTACGAAATCCTTCACCGCCACCGCGCTGCTGCGCCTCGCCGCCGCCGGCCGGGTCGACCTGGACGCCCCGGTACGTCGCTACGTTCCCGAGCTGGTGCTGGCAGACGAGGACCACGCTGAGCGGATCACCGTCCGAAACCTCCTGAACCACACCGCCGGACTCGACTGGAACCTGATCGACACCGACGAGGGTGACGGCTCCCTGGCCGGTTTCGTAGCCAAGCTCGGCGCTCTGTCCCTGATCGCCGAACCGGGCGCGCGGGCGTCCTACAGTCAGGCCGGCTACAACATCCTGGGCCGTGTGATCGAGAACGTCACCGGGCAGTCCTACGAGAAGGCCATGGCCGAGCTCGTCCTGGCCCCGCTGGGTCTCGACGACACCGTGTACGACCTCGACGAAGTCGTCCGCCGCAAGTTCGCGATCGGCCACAGCCGCGACGAGGACGGCTCACTGCGCACCGCCGCCCCGTGGAAGGCCTACCCGGCCGGCGCGCGTGGCAACAACCCCGGCGGCGGCGCCGTGTCGACCACCAGGGACCTGCTGCGGTGGGCTCGGTTCCACCTGGGCGAGCCCGTGGGTAACGCCGAGGCCGTGCTTTCAGCCGAGGAGCGGAGAGTGATGCGGCAGCCGTCTGCCGAACTGCGCGGCTCAAGCCTCGGCGACGCTTTCGGCTTCGGCTGGTTCCTGAAGGAGATCGGCGGCGTCCCCACCTTCGGCCACGGCGGATCTGGGAACGGGCAGTTCTCGGAGGTGCTGATCGTGCCGGAACACGGCTTCGCGATCGCCGCTCTGAGCAACAGCCAGGAGGGTTACCAGCTGAACCGGGCGGTGGTGAAGTGGGCGCTGGAGCACTGTTTGGGGGTCGTCGAGGCGGATCCGGAGCCGGTGCCGTACGACGCGGCACGGAACCGCGACGTCGTCGGCCGCTACGAGATCGACGCCATGAACCTGGACATCGCCGACGACGGCGAGCGCCTGACACTGGCTGTGGAGATCAAGCCGGAGATCCGTTCCGGAGCGGATGTGGAGATGCCGCCGGACATCCCTGCTTCGGAGATGGGTTTCCTGGCTGGGGATGGCGATGACTACATCGTCGTCGAGGGTGAGATGAAGGGGCAGCGCGGCTTCTTCTCACGCGATGAGAGTGGCGTGGTGGTGGGGATCGACTTGGCCGGCCGGATCTTTGGGCGAGCTGGTTGAGGGCAACCCGACCCGCCGACGCCCCGTACCCCCTACAACCGCCCCACCTCATTGCTCCACCCATAGAAGACCCGCTCCACGACCCCCCGCGCCCGACGCGCCCCCCGCCGATATTCCTCGACGAACTCCTCGCTGTTCAGCACATCGAGGTAGACCGCGATGCTCGCGCGTTCCTTCACATCGGTCGGAATCGAGTCGCCCGCTCTCCCCCGCACCAGCACGATGCCGTTGCGGACCCGGGTGGCCTCGACCCAGGCCTCGTCCAGGATCTCGGCGTCGGCGGCGGTGATGAGCCCGGCGTCGACGGCGGCGGCCAGGGCTGCGCGGGTGCGTGTCGTTCGCAGGGCGGGGACCTCGTGGGCGTGGCACAGCTGGAGGAGCTGCACCGTCCACTCGACGTCCGCCAGGCCGCCGGGTCCCAGTTTGGTGTGCAGGGCTTTGTCGGCGCCGCGGGGGAGGCGTTCGGCCTCGACACGTGCCTTGATGCGGCGGATCTCGCGGACGGCGTCTTCGTCGAGTCCGGATACGGGGTGGCGCAGGGGCTCGATGAGGTCGATGAACCGGCGTCCCAGTTCGGGGTCGCCGGCGACCGGCTCCGCACGCAGAAGTGCCTGGGATTCCCACTGCACCGACCAGCGGCGGTAGTACTCCGCGTACGAGGCCAGGGAACGGACCAGCGGCCCTTGTTTGCCCTCGGGGCGGAGGTCGGCGTCGATGGTCAGGGGTGGGTCCGGCGTCGGGATCTGGAGGAGGCGGCGGAGTTCGTTGGCGACGGCGTGGGCCGCGTCGGTGGCCGCGCGCTCGCGTTCCGGGGAGATGGTCCTCGGGCGGGAAGGCGCGTAAGCGCTCGCGGATCCGTCAGCGGCCCGATTCCCCGCGCCCCGTGCCGCCTCGTCCGCCTCGTCCGCCTCGGGCAACGGATCGTGGACGAACAACACATCCGCGTCGCTTCCGTAACCGAGCTCGCGGCCGCCGAACCGGCCGGCGGCGATGATCGCGAACCGCGTCGGCAGCGGGCCGTCCAGCTTCGTCTCGACCGCCGTCGTCGCGGCCTGCAGGGCACCGGCCAGCGTCGCCGCGGTGACGGCGCTGAGGCCGTCGCCGATCTGCTCGACGGTGAGCATGCCGAGGATGTCCGCGGCGGCGATGCGGAAGAGTTCTCGGCGGCGGACCGCGCGCGCGGCGGCGACGGCGGCCTCCGGAGTCGAGGCACGGCCGACGGCCGAGCGGATCTCGGCTTCCAGGACCGGGCGGGCCCGCGGGACCAGGTTGGCCGGGTCGCCCAGGATCGCCACCGCCTCCGGGGCGCGGAGCAGGAGGTCGGGGGCGTAACGGCCGGAGGCCAGGACGCGCGCCAGGTGTTCGGCGGCGGCGCCTTCGTCGCGCAGCAGGCGCAGGTACCAGTGGGTGTCGCCGAGCGCTTCGGAGGTCTTGCGGAAGGCCAGCAGCCCCCCGTCGGGGTCGGCGGCGTCGGCGAACCAGCTGAGCATCACCGGCAGCAGGGTGCGCTGGATGGCGGCGCGGCGGCTCACGCCGGAGGTGAGGGCGGTCAGGTGCCGCAGCGCGCCGGCGGGGTCGGTGTAGCCGAGGGCTTCCAGGCGGGACTCGGCCGCTTCGGGGGTGAGCTGCGCCGCGCCCAGGGCCGCCTGGCCCGGGGTCAGCCGGGCGACGGCGTCGAGCAGCGGCCGGTAGAAGAGCTTCTCGTGCAGACGGCGTACTTCGCGCTTGTGCCGCTTCCACTGGTTGTTGAGCTGGTCGACGGGGTCCGTGCGGAAGCCCATCGAGCGGCCCAGCCGCCGCAGCTCGACCCGCTCCTCGGGCAGCGTGTGCGTGCGGCGGAGGCGGTGGACCTGCAGCCGGTGCTCCAGGGTCCTGAGGAACCGGTACGCGTCGACGAGGGCGGCGGCGTCCGCGCGCCCGACGTAGCCGCCGGCGGACAGCATCGTCAGCGACTCCAGTGTGCCCCGCTTGCGCAGGGCGCTGTCGCTGGGGCCGTGGACCAGTTGCAGCAGCTGCACCGCGAACTCGATGTCCCGGAGCCCGCCGGAGCCGAGCTTCAGCTCGCGCTCGGCGTCCTTGGCCGGAATGTGCGCGACGACGCGCCGTCGCATCGCCTGCACGTCCGCGACGAACCCCTCGCGGCGCGAGGCCGCCCACACCATCGGTGTCACGGCCTCGATGTAGCGCGCGCCGAGTGCGGCGTCCCCGGCGGCGGCACGAGCCTTGAGCAGCGCCTGGAACTCCCAGGTCTTCGCCCAGCGCTCGTAGTACGCGATGTGGCTGGGCAGGGTGCGCACCAGCGGCCCGTTCTTCCCTTCGGGCCGCAGGTTCGCGTCGACCTGCCAGATGGAGCCCTCGGACGTCGTGTCGGAGCAGACCCGCATCATGGTCGCGGCCAGCTGGGTGGCGGTGCGCAGGGCCAGGTGCTCGTCGTCGGGGTCGGTGCCGTCCGGCGCGGCGGCGACGAACACCACGTCGACGTCGCTGACGTAGTTCAGCTCGCGGGCCCCGCACTTGCCCATGGCGATCACCGCGAGCCGGGCCGGCGGGGCGTCCTCGGGGAGTTCGGCCCGGGCCACCGCCAGGGCGGCGTCCAGGGTGGCGGTGGCGAGGTCGGAGAGGTCCGCGGCGGTCCGGTCGTAGGACTCGGTGGCGTCGGGTTCGGAGTGGGTGGCGAGGTCGCGGGCCGCGATGCCGAGCAGAGCGTTCCGGTACGCCACGCGCAGTGCGTCCCGGGCGGGGATGCCGGCCAGGGCGGCGACCGGGTCGGGGGCGAGGGGGTCGGCGCCGACCGCGTCCAGCATCAGCCGGCGGAAGGCCGGGGCGAGGTCCTCGACGTCGAACTCGACGAGGCCGCGCCAGGCCTCGGGGTGGCGGGCCAGGTGGTCGCCGAGGGCGACGCTGACCCCCAGTACGCCAAGCAGGCGATCCTGGAAGGGCCGGGCGGCCGCGAGGGTGGCGGCCAGGGACTCGGCGTCGTCGGCGGCCTCCAGCAGCCGGCCGGTGGCGGCCAGCGCCTGGTCGGGGTCGGCGGTGCGGCCGAGCGCCTCCAGGAAGAGCGGATCACGCCCCAGTTCGCCGAGTGGAGCCGCGGCGAGCGTCTCCAGGGCGGTCTCCGGGTCGGTGAAACCCAGTCTGACCAGTCGTGAGCGTGCCGACTCTCCTGCCCGGCCCTGCGCCGCCGCCGTCTGTGCCACCCCGCCACACTACCCAGACACGACGACGACCGGCGCCCCGTGTCCGGGAGCCGGTCGTCGCGCCGGGCCACCGGCGATCCCCCGGTCGCCGTGCGGACGGTGTCTAGTGCTTGGTGACCGCGCCGGTGGCCGGGTCCAGGAGCACCTTGCCCCCGCGCCGGTCGTCGAAGTCGAACATGCCGTTCAGGGAGCCGGCGAGGGCGTCGTAGGACGAGTCGCCGATGCGGCCGGTCTTCCAGTTGTCCTCGATGAAGCGCAGGATCGAGGTCTGGTCGGTGACGCTGTGGTCGACGTAGTTCTCCTTGGAGTACGGGGAGATGACCAGCAGCGGCAGGCGCGGGCCGTAGCCGCAGCGGTCTGCGTAACCGCCGAGCGGGGCCTTGCCGTCGCCGCACTTGCCGGCGCCGCTGAGGGCGTCGTCGCTGCTCGCCGAGGTGTTCACGATCGGCGGCATGACGTGGTCGTACCAGCCGTCGCTGTCGTCGTAGGCGATGACGACGGCGGTGTCCTTCCACTCCGGCGACTTCTGCAGCTTGTTGACGGTGTCCACCAGGAAGTGCTGCTCGTCGATCGGGTCGGAGTAGCCGGCGTGGCCGTCCTGGTAGTTGGCGGCCTTCAGGAACGACACGGCCGGCAGGTTGCCGTGCGCCAGCGCGGCGTCGAAGTCGCTCAGGTCGTACTGGTGGTTCGCCTGGTCGGTCTTGCCGATCTTCGCGACCGAGGTCGGCGGCAGGTGGTGCGGGTTGCTCGTGGACTGGTAGTACTGGAACGGCTCGTGGTGCGCGTTGTAGTCGCCGCGGACGGCGCCGCCGACGTTGGCGTGCGAGGAGCCGCAGACGGCCGGGGTGGTGGCGGTGGCCGGCACGGTGGGCTTGAAGCCGCCCTGGAACCAGCCCCAGGTGACGTTCTTGTCGTTGAGCAGGTCGCCGATGTTCTTGCCCTGCTGCAGCAGGCGGTTGCGGTTGGCGCCGCAGTCGTCGAAGGCGCCGTCCGGGTCCTCGATGACGGTCCCGACGCCGTTGGCGTCGGCCTGGGCGACCACCGAGGGGTCGGTGACCTTCTTGCCGGTCTTCGGGTCCACGGCGTAGCCGCCGTGGGTCTGGCCGGAGACCAGGTTCAGGGCGCCCGGGGTGGAGGGGCCGAACACGGTGCCGTAGGAGTTGTCCGACATCGCGTAGTGCTGGGCGTAGTTCCACAGGCCGGTGACGACGTTGCCGTCGTAGTAGTCCATGACCAGGCCCGGCTTGGACTTGTCCGGGGCGGCGCAGGACTCGGTGTCGGTGTTCGCGACGAACTTGTTCATCAGGCCGCCGTTGAACGCCTTCTGCTCGGCCGTGTACTCGTGGTCCTGGTCGCAGGTCAGGAGCATGTCGGTGCCGAGGCGCTGCGGGTTCGCCGCGTCGGAGTTGTGGTTCAGCAGGTCGCCGCCGCCGAGCAGGCCGTTCACGCTCGGGGTGTCGCCGTGGGCGTAGAACGGGGTGCCGTCGGTGTTGGCGGCGTTCGGGTAGGTCCCGAAGTAGTGGTCGAAGCTGACGTTCTCCTGGAAGATCACGACCAGGTGCTTGATCGGCGTCGCGGTCGAGTGGGCCCAGCTGGGCTGCGGCTCGCCGAACGTCGGGCCGGCGGCCGCGAACGTGAGGCCGGCGGCGGCGCAGGTGGCGAGAGCGGCGGCGGTGACGCGGCGCCGCTTGCCGCGCAGCAGCGCGGCGGTGCGGGTCTTGGCGGACAAGATTCCTCCCGAGGCAGTCCTTTGGCGCCGACAAGGCTGGCGCCGCAGAGTGTCGCGTCGGTCGGATACCCGGTGAGGGGCAGGTGGCATCAGGGTGAACACTCGGACCGGGGGTCGCAGTCGGGGTGGTGGATCATTCCTCGCCGCGTAGTTTGCGGTAGAAGTACAGGCTGTCCGGGCAGAAGTCGTTCTCCTTGATGCTGGCGGCGAGTTCGTCCTCGGTCAGGAACGAGTACCACTCGATCTCCGACTCCTGAGGGACGACCGGGCTGGAGACCGTGGCGGTGTAGACGGCGGCCCACTGCGGCACCTCGTCATGGTCGAAGCGCCACTTGCCGAGCGGCCGCAGCACGACGTTGTGCTGGCCGACCTCCTCGCCGCCCTCGCGGCGCGCGGCCTGGTCGTACGTCTCGCCGGCGTCCACCATGCCGGCGACGAACATGTCGTAGAACCCGGGGGCGACCCGTTTGGTCGCCGCGCGGCGGTGGACCAGGATCCGGCCGGAGCGGTCGCGGAACAGGATGTAGACACAGCGGTGGCGCAGCTTCTCGTCGGTGAGCTCACCGCGGCGGACGACACGCAGGATCTTGTCGTTCTCGTCCACTTCGTAGACGAGTTCATCATCGGGGTTCACCGAGTCATCAAAGCATGCGGCGCGGTGAATCCTCCGCGCAGGCGCGCGCCTCTTATCGGGTGAGTCGGCGGGTGCCGGCCGGATGCCGATGGGAGGCACGAGATGGTGTGGGCCGTGGTGGGTGTGGTCGGGGCGATCCTGGTGTGCATGTGCACGGTGACGTTGATGCGGAAGCGGGGGCGGGCGCGATGACGGGCGCGATGACGGCCTGGCCGGGCGAGCAGCTGGTGCGGGCGGCCCAGGACGGCGACGACGAGGCGGTGCGCGCGCTGGTGTCGGGGTCGTACCCGCACGTGCTGCGGTTCGCCAAGACCCTGTGCGCGACGCCGCAGGACGCGGAGGACGCGGCACAGGAGGCGCTGATCATCCTCTACAGCCGCATCGGGATGCTGCGCGCGACGGCGGCGCTGGCGTCGTGGATGTTCCGGATCGTGCGGAACGAGTGTCTGCGGCGCGCCCGGGTGACCATGCGGCGGCACGCGGTGCCCAGGGAGACGGTGCAGCCCGAGACGGTCACCCGGGCGCTGGAGGACGACGTCCTGGGCCGGCTGGAGACCGAACGGGTGGTGGCGGCGATCGTCGCGCTGCCGGACGACCTGCGCAGGGTACTGATCCTGCGCGACGTGCAGGGTCATTCGGGGCGTGCCGTGGCCGAGGAGCTCGGGTTGAGCCTGGCGGCGATGAAGTCCCGGCTGCACCGGGCGCGGGGTTCGCTGCGGAAGACCTTGCAGGCTGAGGACCTGGTCGGTGGAGAGGGTGGTGGCTGTGGCTGAGCAGAACGGTGGGTTCGCGAGCGGTTCGTTGCCGAGGCATCTCGCGCGTGGCGCCGTGGGGTTCGGTTCGGTGGCGGCCGGCCTGGCGCTGCTGCCGGTGGTGGGCGTGGGGAGTCTGCTGCTGGTGCCGGTCGGGCTGGTGGCGCTGCGAGGGTGTCCGATGTGCTGGACGATGGGGCTGATCCAGACCATCTCGGCCGGTCGGGTGCGGCGGGAGTGCGGCGCGGACGGGTGCGAGCTGCACTGGGACCGGCGGGACGCGTCAGGGGTAGACGAAGAGCCGGGCGACCTGGGGAGCGAGCCACGGCTTGCGGCCATACGGGATCATGCGGCCGGCGGCTATCTGACGGTTCTGGGACGCCCGGCCGCTCGCGGCGAGCAGGAAGCCGACCGGGTCCATGGAGATGTGGCAGTCGGTGCGGCCGGGGCCGGGATCACGGACCGCTCTGACCTCTCCGCCGTGGACGTCGATGCCGATGGTCGTGCCGCCGCGGACATGGAGGCGCACAGCGGCCTCCATCCTGGCGGTCCGCTCACGGTCCACGGTGCGCGGCATGAGCTCGGGGAAGGCGAGGGAGATGATCAGACGCGCCGTGCCGGACGGGATCGGCCACTTCTGGTGTGAGGCGCGCGCCACGTCGAGGGTGTGGAGCAGCGTTTCGCTCAGGAACAGCCCGACGACGGTGCCGAGCTGAAGCCGCGTGTCCTCGCCGAACCACGGCACCAGCCGGGGTTCGGCGGGGTCGCAGCCGGCGGTGGCGGCGACGATGGCGTCGGCTCCGGCCCGGATGCGGGCCGGGGTGGCGAAGTGGGCTTCCGGGGCGGCTTGGGCGAGGGTCAGGGCATTGAGGTCGCTGATGCGGTGGATGAGATCGGCGCGGGGCGGGAGAGCGGCGAGCCAGGCGGCGAAGTCGGTGGCGCGGACGGCGGTATCGGGCTTGTCGGCGGCGGCGGCAGGCTTGGCGGCGGACGTCTTGGCAGTGGCGGCGTTCGCGGCACCGATCTCGTCGAGGATGCCGAAGTCACCGGTCGCGGCGGCCGCGTAGGCGGTGCAGGCCAGACCGAGGTGGACCGAGACGTCGCCGGCCGTCCACCCGGGCAGCGGCGACGCGACCCCGGGCACCCTGACCCGGGAGAGGAGCTCCGACGAGCGGTCTGCCAGCGTCAAGATGACGGCGCGAGCGGCGGCGAAGTCTTCGGCGAGGGTGGTGCGGGTGCGCGGCATGGCTGCTCCCGACGGCTGGCGACGTCCCTATTGGACGAGTTGTCTGCTACCACAGCAGCCGGGAGCGGCGAGGTCAAGATGCGGGACGGTTGGCGAGCAGCTCTTTGCCCGCGGTGGTCAGCCGGAGGCCCTCGGGGAAGCGCTCTTCGGAGGTCCAGGCGGCGGTGACCGCGTCGTTGTGGGCCACGAAGACGACCATCGGATCAGCCGGGTCGGCGGTGGCGTAGGCGAGGACGTCGCCCCGCCGCCACGACGCCGGGCCGAAGGCTTCCACGACGTCGCACTGGCGGCGGCGGTCGGCGAGCCAGGGGTCGAGGGTGGTGAGGAGGTCGGCGTGGGCGGCGGAGGTGAGGACGTGGGCGGGCTGGAACGAACCACGGCGATACATCTCCGGCAACTCAAGCGCGCTGTGGAGAAGGTGATCGGGGTCTGGGATGACCTGGTCCACAAAGTGCCGGGGGTTGCGAGAGTTGGCGGCGACAAGTTGACCGGCGAGATACGCGGGGTCTTCCTCAGCAGACGGCATGCGTCATTGTACTGCTTTACCTGCAATGAGCAGTGTTTTTCCCACAGCTTGGCGTGATTCGATCACACTGTGCGCGTCCGCCGCGCGCTCCAGCGGGAAGCGCTGGCCGATCACCGGATGCAGTCTGCCCTCGGCAGCGGCGAGGAGCGCGGATTCCGTGAAACGACGCATGTCCTCAGGGCCCGCGGTGGGCCGGACAATCGTGACGCCCCGCGCGGCCGCCTCGTCCTCGGACAACGCCGTCCACTGGCCCGACGCCAGGCCGTACGTGAGCATCCGGCCGCCGGGAGCCAACTGCGCGAACGCCGTCCGCCCGATCTCTCCCCCGACGCCGTCGAACACCACGTCCACCGGCCCGCCGAGCCTCGTCGGCCAGTCGGCGGCGAGGTAGTCGACGGCCAGATCGGCGCCGAGGTCCGCGGCGACCTTCGTCTTGCGGTCCCCGCCGGCCAGCGCGACGACCGTGGCGCCGGCGGCCTTGGCCAGCTGGACGAGCAACGTGCCGACGCCCCCGGCCGCGGCTTCGACGAGAACGCGCTCGCCGGGCTTGGTCCGCGCGGCGGACAGGACGAGCGAGGCCGTGCGGCCGTCGGCGAGGACGGCGACGGCGGCGTCGAGCGCAAGCGTGTCGGGGACGCGGTAGAGGGCGTCGGCGGGCACGAGCGCGAGCTCGGCGTACCCACCCGAGCCGCCGGTGGAGCCGACGACCCGTGCGCCGACCAGTCCCGGGTCCATTCCCGCTCCCACGGCACGCACCACTCCCCCGACCCCGTTGCCGGGCACCATCGGAAGCTGGGGCCGGAACGGCCCGTTCCCGGAGCGCACCTGCGTCTCGACGAACGTGATGTTGGCGTATGCGACGTCGACGAGCGCCGTGTTCGGCGCCGGCACCGGATCGGGCGTCTCCTCGATCCGGAGGTTGGCCGCGGGGCCGAAGTCGCTGAGCCAGACCGCTCGCATGGGAATCTCCTGGGGTGGGGGACCACGTCTCGTCGATCCTCGCCCCCAGGTGCCCCGGCGCACCTCAGGCTGGGGTCTTCAGGGTTGTCGGACTTTGGTCCTAGGTCTCCCCACCCTGCTGACAGAGCCTGCTATCAGCGCTAGCATGGCGGCATGGGCAACCAGCAGTTGAACGCGCGCGTCCCGGACGAGATCGCCGAGGCCGCGCGCGCCGCGGCGGCGGACGCCGGCGTGAACCTCGGCGAGTACCTGTCCCGGCTGATCGACGCCGACACCCGGGGGCGCCGCGCCGTGTTCGACGCGGTCTTCGACCGGTTCGTGGAGGACGCCCGGGCAGCCGGGGTGTTCGACGACGACCTGAAGCCCGCGGCGTGAGTGGGGAGACCGCCCCCGGTCATCCGATCGACATCGCGTGGCTCCTGGACGCGGCACAACGCCTGCCGGGCGACCCCACGGTCACCGACTACGGCGCCCTGTACGCGGCGCTGGCCCGGACGCAGGCCGTGGTGCTGGGCCGGCGTGTTTACGAGCGGCCGCATCATCAGGCCGCCGCGTTGCTGCACCAGCTGGCGCGGGTTCCCGCGCTGGAGAACGCGAACCGGCTGTTCGCGGCGGCGACCGCGGTCGCCTATCTGGCCGCGTGCGGGCTGCCCGTGCTGCCGGACGTCCGCGAGGCCGCACGGCTGGCCGCCGACGCCGCGGACGGGACGCTGGACGTGGGAGCGATCTCCTGGGTGCTGCGGAACTGGACCAAGGAGTAGGGACGTCACGAGAGAGCGCCGCCCTCGGCCGGTCGAGCCGGCCGGAGGGCGGCGCTTCGCGTTCAGGCGCTCACGGCCTCACGCCTCAGGGCCTCAGGGCCTCAGGGCCTCAGAGCCTCAGGGCCTCAGGGCCTCAGGGCCTCAGAGCACCGGCAGGTACCGGTTCAGCTCGAAGGGCGTCACCTGGTGCCGGTACTCGTTCCACTCCGCCCGCTTGTTTCGCAGGAAGAAGTCGAAGACGTGCTCCCCGAGCGTCTCGGCGACCAGCTCGCTGTCCTCCATCCGCGAGATGGCCTCGGACAGCGACGACGGCAGGGGCTCGATGCCGAGCGCGCGGCGCTCGCCGTCGGACAGCGTCCACACGTTGTCCTCGGCGCCGGCGGGGAGCTCGTAGCCTTCTTCGATGCCCTTGAGTCCGGCGGCCAGCAGCACCGCGAAGGCGAGGTAGGGGTTGCACGCCGAGTCGACGCTGCGGACCTCCACGCGGGTGGACTGCGACTTCGACGGCTTGTACATCGGGACGCGGACCAGGGCCGAGCGGTTGTTGTGGCCCCAGCTGATGTAGCTCGGGGCCTCGCTGCGCTCGCCGCCGCCGAACAGGCGCTTGTAGGAGTTCACGAACTGGTTGGTCACCGCGGTGAACTCGCCGGCGTGGCGGAGGAGGCCGGCGATGAAGCTGCGGCCGGTCTTGGACAGGCTGTACTCGGCGCCGGGCTCGTGGAAGGCGTTGTGGTCGCTCTCGAACAGCGACAGGTGGGTGTGCATGCCGGAGCCGGGGTGCTCGGCCAGCGGCTTGGGCATGAAGGAGGCGTAGACGCCCTGTTCCAGGGCGACCTCCTTCATCACGTGGCGGAAGGTCATGATGTTGTCCGCCGTGGACAGGGCGTCGGCGTAGCGGAGGTCGATCTCCTGCTGGCCGGGGCCGCCCTCGTGGTGGCTGAACTCCACCGAGATGCCCATGCTCTCCAGATGGGTGATGGCCTGGCGCCGGAAGTCGTGGCCGACGCCGTGCGGCGTCAGGTCGAAGTACCCCGAGTGGTCGACCGGCTCCGGGGCCTTGCCCGGCTTGGGCTGGCCCTCGAACAGGTAGAACTCGATCTCGGGGTGCGTGTAGAAGGTGAAGCCGCGCTCGGCCGCCTTGGCCAGCGTGCGCTTCAGCACCCAGCGGGGGTCGGCGTAGCTGGGGGCGCCGTCCGGCATGAGGATGTCGCAGAACATGCGGGCGGTGCCCGGTGACTCCGCGCGCCAGGGCAGGATCTGGAACGTCGCCGGGTCGGGCTTGGCGAGCATGTCGGATTCGGCCACTCGGGCGAACCCCTCGATGGCGGAGCCGTCGAAGCCGATGCCCTCGCTGAACGCCTGTTCCAGCTCCGCCGGGGCGACCGCGACCGATTTCAAGAAGCCCAGGACGTCGGTGAACCACAGACGGACGAAGCGGATGTCCCGCTCTTCGAGGGTGCGGAGGACGAACTCCTGCTGACGTTCCATGAGCACAGTATGAACGAGGTGCGTTTCCAGGTGATTACGGCGTTAGGAAGTCGCGCGCACGGCGGCGTGTGGTGGCGAGGCGGTAGCGGAAGGATCGACGGGGCCAGTTGTTGACGAGGCGACCGTCCGCCGTCTTGTACCAGGAGGTGCAGCCGGCGGCCCAGGCTGTGCGGCTCAGCAGCCGCTGGGTGTTCGCCGTGTACGCCGCGAGGGCTTCCTCGGCCACCTCGACCTGTCCGGACCCGGCCGCTTCCAACCACCGCATGATGTACCTGACCTGCGACTCGATCATGTAGACGACGGAGTTGTGGCCGAGGTTGGTGGTGGGGCCGTAGAGCAGGAACAGGTTGGGGAACTCCGGGACCGCGATGCCCAGGTAGGCGCTGGCGCCGTCCTTCCACCGCTCGGCGAGGCGGGTGCCGGTGCGACCGGTGATCTCGATGGGGCTCAGGAACTCCGTGGCGCGGAAGCCGGTGGCGTGGATGACCACGGTCGCCGGGTGGTCGGTGCCGTCGGCGGTGCGGACGCCGTCCGGGGTGATCTCGGCGACCGGGTCGGTGACGACGTCGACGTTGTCCCGGGCCAGGGCCGGATACCAGTCGTCCGAGATCAGGATCCGCTTGCAGCCGATGGGGAAGTCCGGGGTGAGCTTGGCGCGCAGCGCCGGGTCGGCGATCTGCTTCCGGAGGTGGCGGGCGGAGAACTTCTGCACGCCTCGGCCCAGAGCGCTGCCGGCGATCGCGGAGTACAGCAGGGTCTCGCCGACGACGGTGTAGATGATGCCGCGCAGGGCCAGGCGGAGGCCGGGGACGTTGCGGAAGGCCCAGCGGGAGGCGGGCCCGAAGGCGTAGTCGTACTTCGGGATCACCCAGTTCGCGGAACGCTGGAAGACCTTCAGGCTGCGGGCGTGCGGGGCGATCTCCGGGACGAACTGCACCGCGGAGGCCCCGGTGCCGATGACGGCGACGTCCTGACCGGCGAAGGCCTCGGGGGGCCACGCGGGGTCCCAGGCCGCGGAGTGGAACTGGGCGCCTGTGAACGTCTCCCGTCCGGGCACGGCGGCGTAGCGCGGCCTGTTGAGCTGTCCCACGCCGCACACCAGGGTCCGCGCGGTGTATTCGGTGCCGGCTGTGTCGCGGAGCCGCCACAGGCCCTCCTGCGGCCGCCACCGGGCTTCGGCGATCTCGGTGCCCAGGCGAAGGTGAGATTCGAGTTTCCAACGGCTCACACACCGGTGGAGGTAGTCGAGGATCTCCTCCTGCTTCGGGTACGCGCGGGTCCAGTCGGCGTACCGGGCGAAGGAGTAGGAGTACAGGTGCGACGGGACGTCACAGCCGCAGCCCGGGTAGACGTTGTCCCGCCAGACGCCGCCGATATCGGATTCCTTGTCGAATACGACGAAATCCCGAATGCCGGAGCGGCGGAGGTTGATCGCCATGCACAGCCCGGAAAAGCCCGCTCCGACGATTGCAACCTGATGGGGGTCCGCAGTCGTCATGTATTGGAGTAGACCGCCATACCGACGCCGCGTCGACATGGCGGCCGGGGTCGTACCCGGCAGCCTCGAGCCCATAGGCCCGCATACCGGGACAAAGGCGGTCCAAATTCGGTCACTGCGGGTGGCCGAGGGGAAACTCTGAAGATCTTTGCCGAAAATCTATCCGCAACCCCTCGCCAAGCGTTGTTGAACGGAGAATAATCCTGCAACGAGACCTCATCGTCCCCCCGTGCGATGGGGTCTCCCATCCCGAGGCCTCACCGTCCCCCCGTGCGGTGAGGCCTCGGACTCTTTTCCGGCCGTGGCCTGAGCACCACCTGCCGGACTCCGGGGTCGCCGGGGCGGCGCCGGGGCAGCCGGGCATCAAGGTCACCGACACCTGGCGGGAACCGGAGTAATCCGGATCACACCGGCGGCGTGTCACTGCCTCCTGAAGCGATCCGTCCTCGTTGCGACGGGGTAGTGGACTCAGCGAGGAGGCTGAAGATGATCCTGGTGACCGGAGCGAGCGGCACGCTCGGCGGCATCCTGGTCCCGATGCTGGCCGCGCGCGGGGAGCAGGTCCGCGCGCTGAGCCGGCGGGCACGGGACGGGGCCGCGGGGTCTTGCGAGTGGGTGGTCGGCGATCTGAACACCGGCGACGGCCTGGACGAGGCGATGGCCGGCGTGGACGTGATCGTGCACGCCGCCTCCAACACCCGCAAGCAGGGCAAGGGCGACACGGCTGCGGCGTGGCACCTGATCGAGGCCGCCAAGCGCGGAGGACGGCGGCCGCACTTGGTCTACATCTCGATCGTCGGCGTGGACCGGCACCCCCTGAAGTACTACCGGACCAAGTACGAGGTCGAGCAGGCGGTCGAGGACAGCGGGCTCCCGTACACGATCCTGCGGACCACGCAGTGGTTCCAGCTGCTCGACACGTTCCTGCGCGGGGCGGCCAAGTCCCCGCTGCTGCCGGTGCCGTCGTTCCCGTTCCAGCCGCTGGACGCCGCCGAGGCCGCCGGGCGCCTCGCGGAGCTGGCCGTCGGGGCGCCGCAGGGCCGGGCCGCCGACCTGGGCGGCCCGGAACTGCTGCCGTGCGGCGACCTCGCGCGCACGTGGCTGCGCGCCACCGGCAAGCACCGGATGCTGGTTCCGCTGCGAGTGCCGGGCAAGGTGGGCAAGGCCTTCCGCGACGGAATCCACAACACGCCCGACAACCGTCAGGGCAAGGCGACGTGGGCGGAGTACTTGGCCGCGGCGTATTAGGGCTGCCTAGCGAACCGCAGCGAGCGGCCCGAACACCTCGTCCAGCGGCGTCGGCGTGAGCCCGAACCGCTGCTGGATCCGGCTGGAGTCCACCAGGAAGGGCTGGTGCGACATGTGGGCGGTCTCCTCGAACTCGGCCCAGATCGGCGCGGTCAGCGTCAGCAGGGCGATGTCCCGGTCGGTCAGCGTCTCCAGGCGGGGCGCGGGCGCGCCTGCGACCTTCGCCAGGACCGTGGCCGCCTCGCGCACGGTGGCGTTGGTGGCCGGGGCGTGCCAGGCCCGGCCGAAGGCGGCTTCGTCCCGGGCGACGGCGACGAGGGCGCGGGCCGCGTCCTCGATCGCGGTGTAGCCGGTCGCGGTGTCGAGCGCGGCGGGCGTCAGGGCGAGCAGCCCGGCGAGCACGTTGGGCGCGACGGTCAGGGTGAAGGAGGACACGGCACCCGTGCCGAGGAACTGTCCCGCGCGCACCTCGGTCGCGCGCACCCGGCCGGCTTCGTGGGCCGCCGCCGCCTCCTGCCACATCTGGGCCCTGACACGGCCCTTCGGGCCGGTGGCGAGCAGCGGGAGATCTTCGGTGACGGGGCCGTCGACGGGACCGTAGCCATAGAGGTTGCCGAGCATCACGTAGCGCGCCTGGCTGCGCTCCGCGGCGGCGAGGATCGCCCGGAACAGCGGCGGGACGGCCTGCGGCCAGGTGTTATACGCGGGCATCGCGCAGTTGACCACCGTCGCGGCGCCTCGGCTGAGCGCGGCCAGGGCGTCGGCGTCGGTGGCGTCCAGGGCGACCGGTTCGATCAGGTCGTGGCCCGCCGAGGCGCCGCGGCGGCTGACCAGGCGCACGCGGTCTCCTTCCTCGGCGAGGAGGCGGGCAGTGGCCAGCGCGGTGGCACCGGCGCCGACGATGACGTGGAACGGCATGGTTCTTCTCCGGAAGGTCGAGGCGGGAAGCGCTCTGGGAACACGCGAGGGCGTGGGGGCGCTGGTCCCACTGTGGCCGTGACGTCCGGTCCCGCAGCAGTACCACGGCAGCCAAGTACCCGGAGGATCCGGCCATGTCCGAGCCCTTGCATCAGGTCGTGTTCGTCGTGGTGCCGCCGGTGATGGCGCACGATCTGTCGATGGCGCAGGCCGTGCTCGGCGAGGCCGGAAGCGACGGGCGGCCCGCGTATCGGCTGCGGGTGACGACGCCGGAGCCCGGGCTGGTCGAGACCGTCGCGGGAGGCGAGCTCGTGATTCACGACGGCCTGGGGCTCGTTGAAGAGGCTGACACCGTCTTCGTGATCGGTGGGGGTGCTCAGCCGCGCGTCGACGAAGGGCTCTCCGCTGCGTTGCGCGCGGCCGCGGCGACCGGGCGGCGGATCGTGGGGTCCTGCACGGGCGTCTTCGTGCTCGCACGGGCGGGGGTGCTCGACGGCCGTCGCGCCACGACGCACTGGCACGTGGTCGAGCGCCTCGCTCGGGAGTACCCGCGCATCAAGGTCGAGCGCGAGGCGTTGTACGTCGAGGACGGGGCGGTGCTCACCTCGGCCGGTGCCGCCGCCGTCATCGAGCTGTGCCTGCACCTGATCCGGACCGACCACGGCGCCGCCGCGGCGGCGGTGGCCGGGAGCCGCGCTGTGGCGGCGCCGGCGAGGCCCGCGGACCAGCCGCAGCCCGTGGTGCCGCGACGGCCCTCGCCGAGCGGGGAGCGGTCGCTGGCCGCCACGAGGGCGTGGGCGCAGTCCCGGCTGGACGCCCCGCTCGGCCTCGCGGACCTGGCCGCGCACGCGAAGGTCAGCGAACGTACTCTCACCCGCCGCTTCCACGCCGAGACCGGACTCAGCCCTCTGCGATGGCTGCTGCATCAGCGCATCGACCTGGCCCGGCAGCTCCTGGAGACCACGGATCTGACCATGGACGGCATCGCCCATCGCAGCGGCCTCGGCAGCCCGGACTCGCTGCGCCGCCACTTCGTGGCGCGCCTCGGGATCACGCCGAGCGGCTACCGGACGGAGTGGCAGCCGCGACGCGCCGCGGCCCGCGAACCCCGTCAGCGCGCGGCCGCGCCCTGAAGCAGGGAGTCCACGAGGTTCGGGACGAAGTTCTCCGGAAGCGGCTCCCGCAGGTACTCGGTCTTCATGGTCAGCACGACCGGACCGGCCAGCATCCGCACGGTGAGCTCGATGTCCAGGTCGGCGCGCAACTCGCCGGCGGCGATGCCGTGCCGCAGGATCGCGCGCATCTGGTCGCGCCGCGGCTCGATCGCCACCTGCTGGTAGCGCCGGACCAGCTCGGGGTTGGTCATGGCGGTGGCCATCACCGAGGCGAACACCAGCCCCGCGCGGTCGGAGTGCATCAGGTCGGCCATGTTCTCCAGGTACTCGACCAGGAGGTTCCGGGTGGGCTCGCCGTCGGTCAGGTCCGGGGTCGGGCACTCGGTCCACAATGTGGTGACCGCGTCGACGACCAGGGCTTCCTTGTTCTGCCAGCGGCGGTAGACGGTGGCCTTGCCGACGCCGGCACTCGCCGCGACCTGCTCCATGGACAGCGAGCGATAGGGCACGCCCTGGCCGAGGAGTTCGAGGACGGCGTCGAGGATCGCGCGTTCGGCGGCCTCGCTGCGGGGGCGGCCGGGGCGACGGCGGCGGTCGCGCTGGTCCTTCGCGGGTTGCGGCTCGCGGGCGTCGCGCGTGTCACAGGCGTCACGGACGTCACGGGTGTCGCGGGCATCGCGGGCGTCGTCGGCGACGGTCCCCGGATGTCGGCCGTTCTGCGGGTGGTCGGCATGCGTCGTCGTCATAGCGCTCCATCATCTCCTCGTCGCGGCCGTCGCGCGGGTAGCGGCGCCCCGATCCTCGGCCGCCGTCGGCCGGGCGCCCCGCCGCGGTGTGCGGACGGGGCCTCCCGGCGGGGCGGCCGAGGCGTCGTCAGGCCGCCGCTAGGCCACCCCCGCGGCCTCAGTGGCCTCCGCGGCGCTCGGGCCGCCCTGGACGGCCTGGGCCGCCGACGCGCCGGCCGGGCGGCGCGGCAGCCAGGCCAGGGCGATGAGCGCGGCCAGGAAGGCCACGGCCGCCGAGACCACCACGGTCACGTGCATCGCGTGGATGAACGCGGCGTCGGCCTGGGGGTAGAACTTCTGCAGGACCGTCAGGTGCTGCCCGGCGCCCTTGGTCGCCTGGATCGAGCCGTCGACGTTGTGCAGCGCGCTCGGGTCCTTGACCACGGTGCCCAGCGGCTTCTCCATCTTGCTCCGGTAGGCGGTGGTGAGCAGCGTGCCGAGCACCGCGACGCCGAGCGCGCCGCCGACCTGCCGGACGGTGTTGCTCACCGAGGAGCCGACGCCGGCCTTCTCCCGGGGCAGCGAGGTCATGATCGCCGTGGTCGCCGGCGGCATCACGTTCGCCATGCCCATGCCCTGCAGGAAGAAGATCACGATCAGCAGCGCCGAGGACGAGGTCTGGTTCACGAACTGGTACATGAGGAAGGTCACGGCGATGACGAGCATGCCGAACGTCGACACCGCCCGCGCCCCGAACCGCTGCACCAGCTTGGCCGACATCGGCGAGAAGATCAGCTGCGCCAGGGCGAACGGCGTCATGTACAGACCGGCCTTCAGCGGGCTGAACTCCAGCACCGACTGCAGGTAGAAGGACAGGAAGAACAGCACGCCCATCATGGCGAAGAAGGACATCGCGACCAGGATGATCGAGGCCGAGAACGGCCGCGAGCTCTTGAACAGGCGGACGTCCAGCGCCGGGTGGTCGGTGCGCAGCTCCCACCAGACGAACGCCGCGCACAGCGCCACGCCGCCGACCAGCGAGCCCCAGATCTGCGGGTTGCCCCAGCCGACGTCGGCACCGCGGATGATGCCGTAGACGAAGACCACGATGCCGGCCATGGACAGCACCACGCCCACCGGGTCCAGCCTGCCCGGCTTCGGGTTCTTGGAGTCCGGCACCAGCAGCGCCATCGCGATCAGGGCCACGATGATGATCGGCACGTTGATCAGGAACACCGAGCCCCACCAGAAGTGGTCCAGCAGCAGGCCGCCCAGCACCGGGCCGATGGCCACGGCCAGGCCCACGCCGCCGGCCCACATGCCGATCGCCTTGGGCTGCTCCTTGGGCTCGAAGACGTTGGCGATGATCGCCAGCGTGGCCGGCATGATCGCCGCGCCGAAGAAGCCCATCAGCGCCCGGGTGGCGATGAGCTGTCCCGGGCTGCCGGCGTAGGCGCAGAGCACCGACGCGATCCCGAACCCGATCATGCCGGTCATCAGGATCCTCTTGCGGCCGAAGCGGTCGCCGACGATGCCGAAGGTGAACAGCAGCCCGGCGAAGACCAGCGTGTAGGAGTTGATGGCCCACTCGAGATCGGACTGCGAGGCTCCCAGGCCCGGCGCCACCGGGTCGTTCTTCGAGTTCGAGATGATCTTCAGGGCGACGTTCAGGATCGTGTTGTCCAGCACGACCACGAGCAGGCTGAAGATGAGCACCCCGAGGATGGCCCATCTGCGGCGGTGGATGACCTCGCGTTCCATGTTCCCCTCTTCCCCTCTTCCCCCACCTCCCCGGCGGGGACGCGCAACGATACGGAACGGGACCGTATCGTTATCTGACGCGAGCGTACGCCTGAGGGATACGAGACGCAAGCGTTTCGGATTATGGGTGGCGACCGTGACCGGGCATTAGTGCCCCGCGCCGGAAATCCGGTGCCCGATGGCCGCGCAGCGGTCAAGGCACCGGCGCCGCCAGGGTCGTTTCTGGAGTCGATCTCCGCAGCGGATTTCCGGTGCGGAACACTAGCGGTACGTGTCCGCCGAGCCGCCGGAGAGCTGGTCGATGAAGGCCGTGAGCCGGTCGCGGAAGCCCCGGCGGGCACCGCGACCGCCGCGGCCGTCGAGCTCGCCCGCGGTCGCGGCGAGCAGATGCTGAGCGGCGTCGAAGCCGGGGACGACACCGTTCTCCGGGACCAGCAGCGCGTCGTGGGACAGCGAGAGCAGCTCGCCCGACGTTTCTTCGCCCTCTGCGACGGTCAGGATGGCCGCCCCTCGGCGCCGGGCGTCGTCCACGCGCTCCAGCAGCGGCACGCCCGGATCGTCCGGGGCTACCACCAGGACCGCCTCGCCCCGGCGGGCCTCCACGAGCCGGTTCAGCGGGACCGCGAGGTGCGGTGGCGCGCCGTCGGGGACCCGGTGGCGGATCAGAGTCGGCGCCAGCTGCGGCAGACCCGACAGACCGGCCTCGGTGTCGAGGTGCGCGGCCAAGTGCCAGGGCTCCTCCTCCGGTGTGCCGACCAGGAGGAGGCCGCCGGGAGTGCGCGGGGCGCGTCGCAGGCTGCGGGCGAAACCGCGGCACTCGCCGAACCAGGCGGTGCCGTCCAGGAGTTCGCGGAGAAGGTCCGTCTGCGCCGAGTCCATAGTCGAATACTGCCGGTCCGGGTGGCTTTGAAACACCCGGACGGCCGTATCAGTACTCAGTGATAGCTGTGGGACTCGTCCGGGTACGTGCCGTGGACGACGTCGCTGGCGAAGGCGCGGGCCGCGTCGCCGAGGACGGCGCGCAGGTCGGCGTACTGCTTGACGAACTTGGGGACGCCGCCGGGGGTGAGGCCGGCCATGTCGGTCCAGACCAGGACCTGGGCGTCGGTGCCGGCGCCGGCGCCGATGCCGACGGTGGGGATGTCGATCTCCGCCGAGACCCGGGCGGCCAGTTCGGCCGGGACCAGCTCCAGGACGATGGCGAACGCGCCGGCGTGCTGGAGGGCCTTGGCGTCGGAGATCAGCTTCTCGGCCTCCTCGTCGCCGCGGCCGGCTATGCGGTAGCCGCCGAGGACGTTGACGGACTGCGGGGTGAGGCCGATGTGCGCCATGACCGGTACTCCGGCCTGGACCAGGGCGTCGACCTGGGGCAGGACCCGGCGGCCGCCTTCGAGCTTGACCGCGCCGCAGCCGGCTTCCTTCATGAAGCGGGCGGCGGTGTCCAGGGCCTGGGAGGGCGAGGACTGGTAGGACCCGAAGGGGAGGTCGCCGATCACCATGGCGCGCTTGGTGCCGCGGACCACGGCCGCGGAGAGCATGACCAGCTGGTCGACGGTGACGGGGACGGTGTTCTCGTAGCCGAGATGGTTGTTGCCGGCCGAGTCGCCGACGAGCAGGACGGGGATCCCGGCCTCGTCGAAGACGCCGGCGGTGAGGGCGTCGTAGGCGGTGAGCATCGCCCACTTCTCGCCCTCGCGCTTGGCCTTGGCCAGGTCCCGGACGGTGACGCGGCGTCCCGTTCCGGTCCCGCCGTAGAGCGAGAGCTTGGGCTCGGTGGGCTGTGCTGGTGTGGACCCCTGCGTGACGCTGGCTTCAGCGGACATGCTGGTTTCTCCTCATTGAGACGACTCGAGGCGCCGAACGGCGTACCCGGACGGGGCTGATCGTCTCACGCCCAGGATCCCTTGTTAAGACCCCGCGTGCACTCGCGCCCCGCGCGGTCCCGCGCCTCGTCCGCCTCACGCGTGACTCTGCTCACACGACAGCGAAAGTCGTTTGCGGGGCGTGGGCCGCGGTTCGGACAATCGCCCGCGTGAACTCACAACCTGCGGCGCCTGGCGACGCGTCGCAGCAGGGCTCCTCCACGAAGCCCCGTCGCCGGTGGCGCGACCTGAGCGTCGACGTCACCCCGCTGAAAGTCTCCCGGGACTACCGGCTGCTCACCTACTCCTCGGTGATCTCCGGGTTCGGGTCGTTCCTGACCTATGTCGCGGTCCCCTTCCAGATCAAGGAACTCACCGGCTCCGCGCTCGCGGTCGGACTGCTCGGCGCCACCGAACTGGTGCCGCTGGTGGTCTGCGGGCTGTGGGGCGGCGCCCTGGCCGACGCCATGGACCGGCGCAGACTCGTGGTGGTCACCGAGGCGGCCGCCGCGCTGCTGGCGGTACTGCTGCTGGTCAACGCCCTGCTACCGCATCCGGCGCTGTGGCCGGTCTACGTGCTGACCGCGGCCTTCGCGGCGGTGAACGGACTGCAGCGGCCGTCGCGGGAGGCGATCGTCCCGCGCGTGGTGCCGCCGGACCTGATCCTGCCCGCCGGGGCGCTGCAATGGCTGCTCGGATCGTTCACGCAGATCGCCGGGCCCGCGGTGGGCGGCGTGCTGGTGGCGACGACCGGGCCGACGGTCGCGTACGCGGCGGACGCGGTGACGTTCGTCGTGTCGTGCGCGTTCCTGGTCCGGCTCAAACCGTCGCCGCGGGGTGAGGACGCCGAGGACGCCAGCCTGCGCGGGATCATCGCGGGCTGGAAGTACGCCCGCAGCCGGCAGGAGCTGATCGGGACGTACGTGGTGGACATCGCGGCGATGACGTTCGCGATGCCGACCGCGCTGTTCCCCTTCCTGGCCGACCGGCTGCACGCGTCGTGGTCGCTGGGGCTGCTGTACGCGGCGCCCGCGGTGGGCTCGGCCCTGGTGTCGTTCACCAGCGGCTGGACGAAACACGTGCACCGGCACGGCCTGGCCGTGATCTGGGCGGCCGGGGCCTGGGGCGCGGCGATCGCGCTGGTGGCGGCGACGCTGAACGTGGGCGTGGTGCTGGCCTGCCTGGCGGCGGCCGGCGCGGCCGACGCGGTGAGCGGCGTGTTCCGGATGTCGATCTGGAACCAGACCATCCCCGACGCGCTGCGCGGCCGCCTGGCCGGGATCGAGATGCTGTCGTTCTCGACCGGCCCGATCCTGGGCCAGGTGCGCGCCGGATCGATGGCGGCCTGGCGCGGCCCGGTGTTCTCGGTCGGCTTCGGCGGCCTGGCCTGCGTCGGCGCGGTGCTGGGCCTGGCGGCGTGCCTGCCGGGCTTCCGGCGGTACGACACCAGGACCGATGTCCATGCGCTGGCCGTGCGCGAGGAGCGGATGGCGGCGCACGCGGGAGCCTCCCTATGATCTGTGCTCGCGGGGGCTGGACGGCCAGGAGCGGTTAAGGGGTTTGACATGGTGGGCGGGGACGGCAGCGGCGGCTATGAGGGCTGGGGGGTGCCGGGCGCGGCGCAGGGAGGTCCGGCGCCTGCGGGCGGCGGGCCGCTGCCGGGCTTCGGGGAGGCCGGCCCGGGAGGGCCGCCGGCCGACGGCCGTCCGATGACGTCGTTCCCGCCCGCCGAGACGGGTTTCTTCCCACCGAACCAGCCGGGCGAGCCGCAGCGGTCGGCCGCCGGATTCCAGGCGCCGCCGGCTCGTGAGCCCGAGCCGCAGATGCTGGTCGGGCCTCCGCCTGTGGCGGGCTCGGGCGGCCCGGGCGGCCCGGGCGGCCCAGGCGGCCCAGGCGGCCCGGACAAGCGTCGCAGGGCCCTGCTCATCGGAGCGTCGGCGGTCGCGGTCGTCGGCGTCACGGTCGGCGTCGTCGCCTTCGCCGGCGGCGGCGGCGACGGCAAGAAGCAGCCGGTCGCGGAGTCCTCCTCCCCCGGCGCCACGTCGGCTGCCTCCTCCCAGGCGCCGGCCAGCAGCGGCGGCCCGGTCGACAACAGCGCACCCGGCAGCCCCGCCAACCGTGACGGCCAGAACGTGCCGGGTGCGCCCGCCTCGTCGGCCGGGAGCACCGCGCCGCCCGCGTCCGGGGCGAAGCCGTCGTCCACCGGTTCCAAGACCTCGGCTCCCTCGTCGGGCCACACCACCGGCGCCCCGGCGCCGGCCACCACCGCGCCGGTCCTCCCGCCGAACGCGGACGTGCTGCACTGGAGGCTCGGCGAGGCCGGCGGGACCACGGCGGCGGACACCTCCGGGCGCGGCCTGACCGGGACCGCCGCGGGAGCCGCGACCTTCGCGCCGGGGCAGCACGGCGGGTCGGTCTTCTTCAACGGGCCCGCGAACCAGATCAAGGGCGGCGAGGTCGCGACCAAGAGCCCCGTGATCGACACCACGAAGAGTTTCACGGTCTCGATGTGGATCGACCAGACCGGCCTCACCACCCCCACGAAGTACGCGGCCGCGTTCAGCCAGGACGGCGCGCAGAACTTCGCGTTCACGTTCAGCTACTCGACCGACGCCAAGACCTGGTCGTTCGTCCGGGCCGACAGCGACGCCACCACCCCGACCAGCATCGGCGTCGGGGCCAAGACGCCGGTGCCGCTGAACTCGTGGCACCAGCTGACCGGGGTGTACGACGCCCCGGCCGGGACGATCGCGTTCTACGTCGACGGGGTGCCGCAGGGCACGGCGAAGGCCGGATCGGCGCCGTACGCCGCCACAGGGCCGTTCGCCATCGGCCGCAGCTGGTACCAGAAGTACCCGTCGAACCCCTTCAACGGCTACATCTCGGACGTGCGGGTGTACAGCCGGGCGTTGAGCGCCGCCGAGGTCAAGGGACTGTAGGCGGCGCCAGACGGGCCGGCTCCCCGGCACGGGGCTCGGCCGGCCACCGGTCGTCGGTACCGGCCCGGCTCCCGGTGGCGGCTACCCCTCGCCGCCGGGGCCCTCGTCGGCCGCGCGCCAGGCCTCGTTGCGCTCCCGCACGCGGTCCAGGGCGTGCTGGGCGTCCTCCGGCGTCCCGTACGGCCCGAGCCGGTCCTTCGCGGCGCACGCGGCCGCGGGTTCGACCGTGCCATGCTTCACGCAGTAGTACCAGCTGTCATCACCCGCAGGCTCGCCCTTCCTGGTCCAGCGCATCGCTGCCTCCCTGGCTCCACCGGGTGCCTAGACTGTCTGACTATGGCGACACTCGTACCCGGAACCGTCTCTCCCACTCTGCCCGTCCCGGCGGGGATCAAGCGACCGGAGTACGTGGGGCGCAAGGGTCCCAAGCCGTACACCGGCGGCGAGGTGCAGGACGCCGAGACGATCGAGCGGATGCGGGTCGCGGGCCGGATCGCGGCCGACGCGCTGGTGGCGGCCGGGGCCGCGGCCAAACCCGGCGTCACCACCGACGAGCTGGACCGGATCGGCCACGAGTACCTCCTCGACCACGGCGCCTACCCCTCCACGCTGGGCTACAAGGGCTACCCGAAGTCGATGTGCACGTCGATCAACGAGGTGATCTGCCACGGCATCCCGGACAGCACGGTGCTGCGGGACGGCGACATCGTGAACATCGACATCACCGCCTACATCGGCGGCGTCCACGGCGACACCAACGCCACCTTCGAGGTCGGCACCGTCGACGAGGAGTCGCACCTGCTGGTCGAGCGCACCCGGGAGAGCCTGGACCGCGCCATGAAGGCGGTCCGCCCGGGGCGCCAGATCAACGTCATCGGCCGCGTCATCGAGAGCTACGCCAAGCGCTTCGGCTACGGCGTCGTCCGCGACTTCACCGGCCACGGCATCAGCACCTCCTTCCACACCGGCCTGGTCATCCCCCACTACGACGACCCGCGCTCCACCCTGGTGATGCAGCCGGGCATGACCTTCACCATCGAGCCGATGCTGACGCTGGGCACCATCGACTACGACATGTGGCCCGACCGGTGGACCGCGGTGACGCGGGACCGGAAGCGGACGGCGCAGTTCGAGCACACGATGGTGGTGACGAACGACGGGGTGGAGGTGCTGACGCTGCCGAGCGCGGCGTCCTGACCGGGAAGGCCGACCGATGAAGGCCGTGGTGTTCTACGAGTCCGCCGACGACGTGGCCGCGAAGGCGCCCGAACACTTCGCCGCGCACGTGGCCGCGTACCAGCCGTACGTCGAGCGTGGCGAGCTGCTGATGATCGGCACCTTCGCCGACCCTCAGGAGGACGGCTCGATGGCGGTCTTCACGACGCGTGAGGCCGCCGAGGCGTTCGTGGCGCGAGATCCGTTCGTCCTCCACGGGGTCGTTCGGAGCTACCGGATCCTGGACTGGCGGGAAGCGCTCGCCGGGTAGGACGGTCCTAGCCGGAAAGTCTCCGGTCCAACGCGGCCAGATCCTCTTCCGTCAGACCGTTCTCCAGCAAGTAGTCCGGCATCCGCAGACCGGCGATCGTCGTCCTCAACGACGCCTCGATCGTCGTCCCGTGGCGCGCGAGCCGCTCGCCGACCGCCGTGATCTGGTCCCGCACGCCCATCGCGTCCCACACCGGCTTCATCCGCTCGAAGGTCAGCAGGTAGTCGGCGACGATCTCGTCCGGCTCCGCGCCGGCGAAGGCGAGCAGCGCCAGTGCCAGCAGGCCGGTGCGGTCCTTGCCGCTCGCGCAGTGGAACACGACGCCGCCCGGCGCCGCGTCGGCTATCAGCTTCACCGCCGCGGCGATCCGCTCCGGATGCTCGGCCAGCAGCGCCGGGAAGTACAGCGGCGTGGCCAGGTTGTCGATCGGCTGCCAGTGGTCGTGGAACGGTGTGCCGACCGGGTCGATCGGGACGCGCGCCGTGGCGATGCCCGGCGGTCGCGGTGAGCGGTCCGGGTCGTCGCGGTCCTCGTCCTCGGCCCTCAGGCTGAGGACGGTGCGCACGCCGTGGTCCCAGAGGGCCGCCCAGCCGGCCGCGGTCAGCGTCGACGGCGCCTCCATCCGCACCAGGGCGCCGGGGCGGACGCGGCCCAGGCCGCCGAGGTCACGGACGTTGACGCAGCCGTCCCAGACGAGGTCTCGTCGCAGGGGCATCGCGTCAGGCTAGGGCATCGGCTCTATCAAGGTCGTGCGAAGGATCGTGATGTGCTCGGCGGTGAGGCCGTGGGCCAGCAGGTAGGCCTCGATGGAGCCGTGGGCGGCGCGCATCCGCTGCAGGGCGCCCAGGATCAGCTCCGGCGGGCAGGCCAGGGCCTGGCCGTTGAGCCGCTGGCCGAGGCCGGTGGAGGCCTTGAGCTGCTCGACGGCGTGGGTGAACTCCTCGGCGAGGAAGGCGCTGGTGAGGTGGTAGTCCTCGGCGATCACCTCGTCGGTCACGCCGAGCAGCGAGAGCACCACGGCGACCACGACGCCGGTGCGGTCCTTGCCGGCGGAGCAGTGCACGAGGACCGGCTGCGCCTCGGCGGCGGCGACCTGGGCGACGGCGGCGGCCAGGGCGGGGCCGCACTTGTCGACCATGTGGTCGTAGACCGTCTTCAGATCCTCGGGGGCGGGGCCGAAGGAGTCGCCGGGCGAGCGGAAGACCGGCATCCGCAGCACGGCTATGCCGGTACCGTCCAGGGCGTCCGGGGACAGCCGCACTTCGAAGTCCTCACGCAGGTCCACCACGGTGCGCACGGAGAGCCCGGCGAGCAGCGCGCGGGCCTCGTCGTCGAGGCGGTGCAGGGCGTCGCCGCGCAGCAGCCGCATGGCCCGGACGGTGCCGCCTTCGGCGGGATAGCCGCCGACGTCGCGGACGTTGAAGGTGCCGCCCAGCGGGATGCGGCGGTCGGTGGCCGGGGCCGGGGTCCCCTCCGTCGGTGTGGTCACCGGCACACCGTACCCGCGCCACGGAGCACCCCGCCCGCACCCCCTGACGAAACATGGGTTGCCACCAGGTATCCTGACCCTTACCGCGTTAGGCCTTCGACGACGTCAGGGGGCTTGGGTGCCGAGGAGCTGGCGACCTGCCAAGTACCGGAAGCGCGAGTACGGCGCTTCCAGCGTTGCCGCGCGCGCGGACGGGATCCTGGACCCCCTCGAACGCTTCGTCGCCGCCGGTTTCGCCGTGGTCCCGGCCGCCGCCCCGCTCAACGGCAGCTGTAGTTGCGACCGCATCGGGTGCCCCACCCCCGCCGCGCATCCCCTGTCCCGCGCCTGGCAGGTGGAGGCGAGCACGGACCTGGCCCAGCTCGGCCGATGGCGCAGCCGCCACCCGGAGGCGAACTACGTCACACCGACCGGTAAGACCCACTCGGTCCTCGACGTGCCGGACCAAGCCGGCGCCGACGCCCTCCAGCGCATCCTGGTCACCGGCACCGCCCCCGGCCCGGTCGCGGAGGCCGACGGGCGGTACCTGTTCTTCGCGGCGCCTCGCACGAACCCTGACACGGACGCGGACACGGACGAGGACGAGTGGTGGTCCAGCTCCCTGGACTGCCGCCCCGAGACGCTCGAGGACCATCCGGGCCTGCGGTGGCACGATCGCGGCAGCTATGTGTTCGTGCCGCCGTCGGTGAGCATGTCGGGGCGCACGGCGCGCTGGGTCTACTGGCCCGCGGACGGGACGCCGCTGCCGGACGCGGTGGTGGTGTTGGAAGTGCTGGCCGACGTGTTGGCGGAGTTCTCGACGCTCTGAGTCCGGGCTCACTCCCTCCGCACCCGAGGATCGATGACCCCGTACAGCAGGTCCACCACCAGGTTCGCCAGGATGATGAACGTCGCCGCGAACAGCACCACCGCGAAGACCACCGGCAGGTCGTTGTTGCCGATGCCGTCGATCGCCACCTTGCCGATGCCGTGGAGGTCGAAGCTGGACTCGGTGAGGACCGCGCCGACCCAGCCGCCGTAGAACCCGGCGAGCAGGCCGAGCACCAGGCCTAGCATCACCGAGACGGCGGTGGCCAGAGCGGCGATCAGCAGCGAGATCTGCGCGCCGTAGACGACCCGGCTGAAGACGTCGCGCTGCAACGACGAGTTCGGCTCCATGCCGAGCAGGTGCGCGCTGCTGATGCCGCCGAACCTGCCGTAGGGCGTGCCGAGGCTCGGGTCCACGAGGCCGTCGAAGGGCTGGTTCGGGTCGTAGCCGAAGAAGTGCACGATCACCGGCGCGAACACCGCCACCAGGATCAGCAGCAGCGCCACCACTCCTCCGGCCATGGCGACCTTGTCCTTGCGCAGGCGGCGCCAGGCGATCTGCCGGAGCGAGCGGCCCTCGACGGCGGTGGCGGTGGCCACGGCGCCACCGAAGTCCTGGACGGTACCGACGGTGCTGGCGTCTCCCTGCGATGCGGTCATGGCGACGGCCTCCCTGTCCAGGGAGGACGACGCTTATCAGGGCACGCCGAAAGAGCTGGACGCGAGGCTTTTCCGAACCGCGTTCATTTGAGAACCAAGCCGAGATTGCCCCGAGGCAGGACTTCTGTGATCGATATCCGTTATTGGCCCGGCCGCGCCGCCGACTGGATCGTTCCGACGACCTCGCCGAATCCGATGCGCGCGCCGTTCGGTCCCGGCGCGACGCCGCTGATGGCGACGGTGTCGCCGTCCACCAGGAAGGTGCGGGTGGAGCCGTCGGCGAGGTGCAGCGGCTCGGTGCCGTTCCAGGTGAGCTCGATCAGCGAGCCGCGCTGCTCCGGCAGCGGGCCGGAGACGGTTCCGGAGGCGTAGAAGTCGCCGGTGCGCAGGCTGGCGCCGTTCACGGTCATGTGCGCGAGCTGCTGCGCCGGGGTCCAGTACAGGCCGGCGAACGGCGGGCGGGAGACCGTGGTGCCGTTCAGTGTGACCTCCAGGGCGATGTCGTAGCCCCAGGTCTCGCCCTGGAGGTAGGGCAGCGGGACCGGGTCCTGATACGGCGGCGCGACGCGGGCGTCTTGTAGCGCGGCCAGCGGCACCACCCACGGGGAGACCGAGGTGGCGAACGACTTGCCGAGGAACGGGCCCAGCGGCACGTACTCCCAGGCCTGGATGTCCCGTGCGGACCAGTCGTTGACCAGGGTCACGCCGAAGACGTGGTCGGCGAACTCCTCGACCCGCACCGGGCGGCCCAGCGGCGAGGGCGTGCCGACCACGAATCCGACCTCGGCCTCGATGTCGAGGCGGACGCTGGGGCCGAAGCGGGGCTCCTCGTCGGTCGGGGCCTTGCGCTGGCCGGAGGGCCGGAGGATCGGGGTGCCGGAGGGCACGACCGTGCCGGAGCGGCCGTGGTAGCCGATCGGCAGGTGCTTCCAGTTCGGCATCAGGGCCTCGCCGTCCGGCCGGAAGATCCGGCCGAGGTTGGTGGCGTGGTCCTCGGAGGAGTAGAAGTCCACGTAGTCGGCGACCTGGAAGGGCAGGTACAGCACGACGTCCGCGAGCGGCACCAGGAGCGGCTCGACGGCGGAGCGGTGCCGGGTCTCGGTGAACAGCTCGGTGAGCCGTTCGCGCACCGCGGCCCAGGCCGGCGCGCCGAGCGCCATGAACGGGTTCAGGGTGCCGATGGCGAAGTACGCCGCCGGCTCCTCGATGGTGCCGTCCAGCAGCCCGTTCAGAGCCAGCGCGCCGAGGCTGACGACGGAGTCGCCGATCCGGGTGACCACGTGCGCCGGCCGCTCGCCGTGCGTCGCGACGCCGTAGGGCAGGTTCTCGACGGGGAAGCCGGACAGGGGCGGGATCGGGACCCAGGTGGCGGGCGAGGGCTGGTTCATGGCAGTCCTTTTGTGAGGCGTGGCGCGGTGCCTGGACGGATCAGTCGTTCAGCGAACCGGGCAGGAGACCCAGAGCCGTGAGATCGTCGATCGGCTCTTGGAAACTACAGGAGCCGAATCCGTGGAACAGATCACGGGTCCGCGCCGCGTCCTCGACCGTCAGCGCCTTGACGGCGTCCGCCAAGGCCGTGGCGTCGGTGACCGCCAGCACCTCCTGGACGTCCTCGATCTCCGCGCCGTCGCTCGCGCGCGCCGCGGCCAGCAGCACGTTGACGAACCCGTGATGGGTGAAGCCGGTCTCGGGGTCCGTGTGCCGGACCGCGTGGTGCAGGCCGGCGGTGCACTTCAGGCCGACCTCCAGGTCCGCGCAGCCGACCAGGAACTCGGCGACCGCCAGCGGGGTCGGGAAGGCCTCGGCGGTCAGGCCGCCGGTGCGCAGCTTGGCGTGCAGCAGCTCGCGGCCGGTGAGCGTGGGCAGCAGCGACCGCAGGTCGGCCGGCGCGATCTCGATGTAGGCCTCGACGCCGTAGGGCAACCGGTCCTCGAGGAGGTCCAGGCGCTCGGCGGGATGCCGGATCTCGGCGGTCTCCAGGATCAGCCGGTCGTCGCCGTCGACGGCTTCGAAGGCGGCCAGCAGGCCGTCCAGACCGGTGTCGGCGATCAGGCCCAGGCGCAGGTCCTCGTCCTCGTCCAGGAGCGGCCTGAGGTCGGGGAGCTTGGAGACCGGGCACAGGAAGCGGCCGAGCAGGCCGCTGTGGGCGGAGGCGTCCAGCACCAGGTGGGCCGGCACCGCCTCGGCGATGGGGGCGTCGCCGGGCGGGAACAGCGCGGCGTCGTCGATCAGCTCTGCCAGCAGGACGCCGAGGGCGCCGGGGTCGGCGGTTGACATGCCCGCCACGGTAGCCCATGGTCGAAGAGAGCGGACAGCGACGTCCGATTATCGAACACTTGAGGGGACGCGGCGATGCCTTTCTACCGCGCCGTGGGCGAGATCCCGCGCAAGCGCCACACCCAGTTCCGGCGCCCGGACGGGGCGCTGTACTCCGAAGAGCTGATGGGCGTCGAGGGTTTCTCGTCGGACTCGGCGCTGCTCTACCACCACGGGCTGCCGACGGCGATCGTCGACTCGGCGGAGTGGGAGCCGCCGGGGCCGATCGGCTCGGCGGTGGCGAACCGCCCGCTGAAGCCCCGGCACTTCCTGACGCACAAGCTGGACGGCGCCGGGCCCGGCGCCGGGGGGCGAGACGCGGTGACCGGGCGGCACCTGCTGCTGGGCAACGGGGACGTACGGCTGTCGTATGTGGCGGCCACGGAGACCTCGCCGCTGTACCGGAACGCCATAGGCGACGAGTGCGTGTACGTGGAGTCCGGGTCCGGCGTGGTGGAGACGTCGTTCGGCGCGCTGGAGGTCGGGCAGGGCGACTACGTCATACTGCCGACCTCGACGATCCACCGGTGGGTGCCGTCGGCCGCGTCGGCCGCGTCGGGTGAACCGCTGCGGCTGTTCGTGATCGAGGCAACCGGGCACATCGGCCCGCCGAAGCGCTACCTGTCGGCCAAGGGGCAGTTCCTGGAGTCGTCGCCGTACTGCGAGCGCGACCTGCGCGGGCCGTCCGAGCCGCTGACGGCCGAGGGCCAGGACGTGGAGGTGCTGGTCCGGCACCGCGCCGGCGGCACCAAGTTGACGTACGCCCACCACCCGTTCGACGTGGTCGGCTGGGACGGCTGCCTGTACCCGTACGCGTTCAACATCGCCGACTTCGAGCCGCTGACCGGCCGCGTGCACCAGCCGCCGCCGGTGCACCAGACCTTCGAGGGCCCGAACTTCGTGATCTGCTCGTTCGTGCCGCGCAAGGTGGACTACCACCCGCTGTCGATCCCGGTGCCCTACAACCACCACAACGTCGACTCCGACGAGGTGCTGTTCTACACCGGCGGCAACTACGAGGCGCGGCGCGGCTCGGGGATCGGCCAGGGCTCGATCTCGCTGCACCCCTCCGGCCTGACCCACGGCCCGCAGCCGGGCGCCGCGGAGCGCTCGATCGGGGCTGAGTTCTTCGACGAGCTCGCGGTCATGGTCGACACGTTCCGGCCGCTGGAGATCGGCGAGGGCGGCGTGGCGTGCGAGGACCCGGGGTACGCGTGGACGTGGTCGGGACGGCACGGCGCCTGAGCTCTTCGAACCGGCCCGGGTTCGGGTAGCGTCAGCGTGTGCTGAGAAGGACTCTGGTGGCGGCGGGCTGTGCGGCGGCGGCCCTTGCGCTGGGCGGCGCCGCGCCGGCCCTCGGCGTGTCGCGCAGCGCCGCGCGGGCGGCTGATCCGTGCCCTGACGCGCGGGCGGCGCTGTTGGCGTTCAACGCCTCGCGGGCGTGGACCGTCGCGGGCACGAAGGGCCTCGGCGTCACCATCGGGGTGATCGGGGCGCCGGACCGGGTCGCCGAGGCGGTGTGCGCGGCGCGGGCGCTGGCGCCGGAGGCGACGGTGCGGGGCGGGTCGGCGAGCGGGGCGATCGTCGTCGTCGCGGACCCGTCGGTGGATCCGGCCTCGGTCGCCGGGGACGCGCTGGTGGTGGCGGCCGCCGGGGACACCTCGGGGCCGATGCCGGCGAGGCCGCAGGGGATCGTGAACGTCGCCGCGGCCGACGCCTCCGGTGCGCCGTTGAGCACGTCCTCGTACGGGCCCGCGGTGACCATGGGGGCGTACGGGAACGACACCGCGACCGCTTCGGGGTACGTCGCCGCGCTGGCGGCGATCCTGCGCGCCGGGCACGGGAACTGGCCGGCGCGGCAGGTGGTGGCGCAGGAAGCGGGGTCCATCAACCCGGTGTCCGGGAATCCGCACACCGACCAGCTCGGCTTCGGGATCATCCAGCCGGTGCAGGCCGTGAGCCTGCCGCCGGTGGATCCGGCGACGCTGCCGGGGTTCGAGGCGATGTTCCCCGCCGACCAGCCGCCGCGGACCGCGCCGGCGAGTCCGCGCTCGCAGCCGGCGACGTCGGCGGCCTCCACCGGGGCGCCGAGTACGGAGACGGGGTCCGCGCCGTCGGCCTCGGCCACGCCGCAACTCACGCCGAGTTCCGCGCCGGCGGAGGGCCCGACCGACAGCGCGCAGCAGTGGCCCACCAATCCGTTGCCCACCGCGGGTCCCTCGAACGTGGGACAGGCGGCGGCGAGCAAAGGCAGCGGAGGCGGCGGTGTCAGTCCGGTGCTGTTCATCGGCTTGCTGGTTCTTGGGGGAGGTGGGGGCTACGTCCTGTGGCAGCGGAGGAGGCAACCGCAGGCGGCACCGGTGAAGCCGGAGTCGGAGTGGGAAGCGCCCACCGGTCCGCGGCATTCCGGATACAGCCCTCCGGACGAATGATCGTCCGCTAAGTTTGGTCCCACTGTGACGGACGACCAGGCTTTCCGCAGGCCCCGCGCTGATGAGCGTTTCCGGGGCGCGTTCTCCGTTCCGGCCGCGGACTCGTCCGATGACTCGCCCACCGAAGTGATCCCGCGGATCCCCGATCCGCCGGAGATCCCGGCCGGCGACGCGCCGACGGACGTCATCCCGAGGATCATGGACGAGCCCGAGCCCGAGCCGTCGCCGCGCGAGGCGCCCACCGAGGTGATTCCGCGCATCGTGGACACGCCGCGGCCCGCGCCGCCGATGCCGGATCCGGTGCCCGCTCCCGTGGCGGCTACGGCGCCGGCTCCCGTGGCGGATCTCATGCCCGCTGCCGTGGCGGCACCGGAGCGGGAGTCTTCCGGTGCCGCCAAGAGCACCCGGTCCTCGCAGCGCGCCGCCGCCCGCACCGACCGCAAAGTGCAGCGCAAACTGCGGATCCTGTCCGGCTTCGGCGAGGTCCTGATCAGCCTCGGCGCGGTCATGGCGCTCTACGTCGTCTACACGCTGTGGTGGACGAACGTCGAGGCGCACAAAGCGGCCTCCGCCGAGAGCAACAAGATCCAGCAGCAGTTCCAGCAGCAGCTGAGCCCGCAGGGCGGCAGCTCCACCGCTCCCCCGCCGACGGTGTTCCAGCCCAGCGAGGGCTTCGGGCTGATGACGATCCCGGCGATCGGGAAGACCGACATCCCGATCATGGAGGGCACCGACAAGGCGAAGGTGCTCGACAAGGGCGCCGTCGGGCACTACACGACGCCGAAGTCGGCGATGCCGTGGGACGCGACCGGGAACTTCGCGGTGGCCGCGCACCGGCGGACGTACGGGGAGCCGTTCCGGTACATCAACCAGCTCAAGGTCGGGGACCACGTGGTGGTGGAGACCTCGCACGGCTGGTTCGTGTACACCCTGGACAAGGAGCTGCCGCAGACCGACCCGAGCAACATCGGCACCATCGCGCCGGTGCCGAAGGGCGGGCCGTACACGAAGCCGGGGAAGTACATCACGCTGACCACGTGCACGCCGGAGTGGGCGTCGACGTACCGGCTCATCTGGTGGGGCCATCTGGAGCGTGTGGACCCGCTTTCCGGGCCGCCGCCGGCGGAGTTGAAGGATCCCGACCGACGGGGCTGAGCTGCCCGATTCGGGAAAACGCCAGAAGGCCCGTTACGATGGACCGAATCCAAGCGAACGCTGCGCGGGAACAGGTCACCTTACAGACCGGTCGGTAACCGGTCTGCTTCATGTGACGCAGAACGCAGTGGGTTCCGGGGCCTGCCATTTTCCGGAACGCCACTTCAGGCGCGGCTATCGCCCCACCTGGTCGTCCAACACCGGGACCAGGCCGCCTTAGTGACCGTTCTGTGCACCCGCTGCGGCGCATGCCATGCGCTCGTACGCCCCTGAGGACGTGTCCGCACCTCGAAGGGCTTTGTTGAGCCATGTCCACATTCATCCCCGATCACGATCTCGCGCGCGACGCGGTCGCCGAGCTCACTGAGCTCACTGAGAACGACTTCTCCGACACCGACTTCCCGGCTGCCGACTTCTCCGCGGCCGACTTCTCCGACGCCGACCCGGCCGATGCCGACTTCGCCGAGGAGATCTCCGGCGCCGAGGTGGCCGACGACACGTCGCTCGCCGGCGCCGAGCCGGTGGCGTTCACCGAGCTGGGCCTGCCCGAGGCGCTGGTGAAGAAGCTGGCCGAGAACGGGGTGCAGACCGCGTTCCCGATCCAGGCCGCGACCATCCCGGACGCGCTGGCCGGCCGGCATGTGCTGGGCAAGGCCCGCACCGGGTCCGGCAAGACGCTGGCCTTCGGCCTGGCGGCGCTGGCCAACCTGAACGGCAAGCGCGCCCGCAAGGGCAAGCCGCTGGCGCTGGTGCTGGTGCCGACCCGCGAGCTGGCCATGCAGGTCAGCGACGCCCTGCAGCCGTACGGGTACGCGCTGGGCGCCGACATCGCCGCGGTGTACGGCGGGGCGCCGATGTACAAGCAGGTCTTCGCGCTGCGCCGCGGCGTGGAGGTGCTGGTGGCCACGCCCGGCCGGCTCACCGACCTGATCGAGCAGGAGGAGTGCGACCTGTCGGAGGTGGCGATCGCCATCCTCGACGAGGCAGACCAGATGGCCGACATGGGCTTCATGCCGATCGTGTCGGAGCTGCTGTCCCAGACCGACCCGGCCGGGCAGCGGCTGCTGTTCTCGGCCACCCTGGACGGCGCGGTCGACGAGCTGGTGCGCCAGTACATGACCGACCCGGTGCTGCACTCGGTCACCCCGGACGGCGACGAGCCGGCCCGGATGGACCACCACCTGCTGATCGTGGAGCCCACCGACAAGGCGCTGATCACCGCCGAGATCGCGGCCCGCCACACCCCCGGCGACGACGCCCGCCGCACCATCCTGTTCGCCCGCACCAAGCTCGGCGCCGACCGCATCGCGGAGAAGATCCGCGAGCACGGCGTCTCGGCCCTGGCCCTGCACGGCGGCATGACCCAGCGGGCCCGCACCAAGACCCTCGCCGACTTCAAGGACGGCCGCGTCCCGGTCCTGGTCGCCACCGACGTCGCCGCCCGCGGCATCCACGTCGACGGCATCGACCTGGTCCTGCACGTCGACCCGGCCGGCGACCCGAAGGACTACCTGCACCGCGCCGGCCGCACCGCCCGCGCCGGCGAGAGCGGCACCGTGGTCACCCTGGTCCTGCCCAAGCAGCGCAAGAGCACCCTGCGCCTGCTGGACCAGGCCGGTGTCGACCCCGAGGTGACCAAGGTCGCCCCGAGCTCCGAGGAGCTCCGCGCCCTGACCGGCGGCCGCCCGGTGGCGGAGTACGTCGCCGAAGCGGACGCGTACCACGCCGCCCGCCGCGCCGCGCGCGAGGCCCGCATGGCCGAGGACGGCCGCGACGGCCACAGCCGCGGTCAGGGCCGCGACGGCTTCCGCCGCGACCGCGGGTTCGGCGACCGGGACCGCGGGTTCGGGAACCGGGACCGCGGGTTCGGAGGCGACCGGGGACGCGGTGGCTTCGGCGACCGGGACCGCGGTGGCTTCGGCGGCGAGCGCCGGCCGTTCGGCGACCGGGGCGACCGTGGAAGCTTCGGCGGCGAGCGTCGCTCGTTCGACCGGGACCGCAACGGCGGCGGCGAGCACCGCTCCTTCGACCGCGACCGCAACGGTTCGCAGGACCGCGGGTTCGGCGGCGAGCGTCGCTCGTTCGACCGCGACCGCAACGGCTCCGGTTCGCAGGACCGCGGGTTCGGCGGCGAGCGTCGCTCCTTCGACCGCGACCGCAACGGTTCGCAGGACCGCGGCTTCGGCGGCGAGCGTCGCTCCTTCGACCGCGACAGCGGCTTCGGCGGCGACCGTGGCGCCACCGGCGAGCGCCGCTCGTTCGGTGACCGTGGCGACCGTGGCGACCGTGGCGACCGTGGTGACCGTGGCGGCTTCGGCGGCGAGCGCCGGTCGTTCGACCGGGACCGCAACGGCGGCGGCGAGCGCCGGTCCTTCGACCGGGACCGCAACGGCTCCGGTTCGCAGGACCGCGGCTTCGGCGGCGAGCGTCGCAGCTTCGGCGACCGCGGTGACCGTGGCGACCGTGGCGACCGCGGCGGCTTCGGCAACGACCGCCGTCCCTTCGACCGCGACCGCAACGGCTCGCAGGACCGCGGTTTCGGCGGCGACCGCCGCGGCTTCGGCGACCGCGACCGCTCGCAGAGCCGCGGTTTCGGCGACCGCGACCGTGCGCAGAACCGCGACTTCGGCGACCGCGGCCAGAACCGCCGCTCGTCCGGCGACGGCTCCGGCGACCGCCGTCCGTACGGCGACCGCAACGGCTCGCAGGGCCGCGACTTCGGCAACGACCGCCGCTCCTTCGGCGACCGGAACCGCTCGCAGGGCAACCGCCCGGCCGGTTCCCAGAGCCGCGGCTTCGGTGACCGTCCGCAGGGCGGCGACCGCGACGGCCAGGGCCGCCCCCAGCGCACCGCCTTCGGGCGTCCGCGCGGCGGCTACAGCAACGACAGCCGCCCGCCGCGTGACCGCCGCTGGTAAGTCGTCGTAAGCCCGAAGGGGACCGCACAAAGGTGTGCGGTCCCCTTCGTCGTTCCCGGATCCTCCGTCGCGCCGCGGTTCCCTCCACCGCGCCGCCGTCTCCCCTGGAATGCCACAAGGGCCCCGCCCGAAGGCGGGACCCCTGCGACGTGTGACAGCGAACTACATGTCCTGCATACGGCCCGGGCTAGTGGTGCCCGTGCCCGGCCTCGATCTCCTTGTACTCCTCGACCGTCGTCTCGACGTTGTCGGAGAACATCGCCTTCGAGGCCTTCGCGCGCAGCTTGAGCCCGCGGCCGCCGGGGCGCGGGACGCCGTTCTCGTCCGTGGCGGGGCCGAGTTCCAGCGGCTTCTGCACCTCGTGCGCGGTGAGACGGAAGCGCTCGCCGGCCGACAGCGGCTCGTGGACCTCGGAGAACTCGCCCTCCAGGGAGACCTTGATGATGCCGGTCTCGCGGCCGTGGAGGATCTTGTCCTTGTCCCGGCGCTGCAGGCCGAGGGCGATGCGCTTGGTGCACCAGAAGGCGATCACCGGGCCGAGGAAGACCAGCACGCGGAAGGTCCAGGTCAGCGCCTCCACCGAGAGGTGGAAGTGGGTCGCGATCAGGTCGTTGCCGCCGCCGAGCCAGAGCACGCCGTAGAACGTCATCCCGGCGACGCCGACCGCGGTGCGGGTCGGGCGGTTGCGCGGACGGTCCAGGATGTGGTGCTCACGCTTGTCGCCGGTGACCCACTGCTCGAAGAACGGCCACAGGGCGTACCCGGTGAACAGGATGCCCGGGACGATCAGCGAGGGGATCAGCACGTTGAACGAGATCGTGTGGCCCCACAGGTTCCACTCCCAGTTCGGCATCATGCGCAATGAGCCTTCGAGGAAGCCGATGTACCAGTCCGGTTGGGAACCCGCGCTGATCTGGTCCGGGACGTAGGGTCCGTAGGCCCAGATCGGGTTGATCTGCACCAGGCCCGCCAGCAGGAACACCACGCCGAAGATCACGAACATGAAGCCGCCGGCCTTGGCCATGTACACCGGCATGAGCGGCAGGCCGACCACGTTCTCGTTGGTCTTGCCCGGCCCGGCCCACTGCGTGTGCTTCTGCACGAACACCAGGATCAGGTGCGCGGTCACCAGGCCGACGATCAGCGCCGGCACCAGCAGCACGTGGATGGTGAACAGCCGTGGGATGAAGTCGGTCCCCGGGAAGTCCCCGCCGAACAGGAAGTACGACAGGTACGTGCCCACGATCGGGATCGCCAGCACCACGCCGGAGGCGATGCGCAGACCGGTGCCGGACAACAGGTCGTCCGGCAGCGAGTAGCCCGCGAAGCCCTCCAGCAGGCCCAGCACCAGCAGCGTGAAGCCGATCAGCCAGTTGATCTCACGCGGCTTGCGGAACGCGCCGGTGAAGAAGATGCGCAGCGAGTGCACCATGATCGCCATGATGAAGATCAGGGCGGCCCAGTGGTGGACCTGGCGCATCAGCAGGCCGGCGCGCACGTCGAACGAGATGTGCAGGGTCGAGGCGAACGCCTCGGACATCGACACGCCGTTCAGCGGGTAGTACGAGCCGTGGTACTCGACCTCGGTCATGCTCGGCTTGAACCACAGCGTCAGGAACACACCCGACAGCAGGATCAGGATGAACGAGAACAGCGCGATCTCGCCGAGCAGGAAGCTCCAGTGGTCCGGGAACACCTTGCGGATCAGGGACTTGGTGCCCTTGTAGATCCCCAGGCGCTCGTCGGCCCAGCGCGAGACCGGGTCGGTCTTGGTCTCCTCGCGGTCCTTGTCCCCGGTGGCCGGGGCAGTCGTGGCGCTCATCCGCGCTCCCAGAAGCTCGGGCCGACCGGTTGGGTGAAGTCGCTCACCGCGACCAGCTCACCGTTCTCGTTGACGCGGATCGGCAGCTGCGGCAGCGAGCGGGCCGCCGGACCGAAGATCACGCGTCCGTCGTCGGACAGGTCGAACGTCGACTGGTGGCACGGGCACAGCATGTGGTGCGTCTGCTGCTCGTACAGCGCCACCGGGCATCCGACGTGGGTGCAGATCTTGGAGAACGCCATGATGCCGTCCACCGACCAGTCCCACTGCCTCTTGCGCTGCTCCTCGGAGCCCTTCAGGGCCTCCTTGGGCAGACGCACGACCAGCACCGCGGCCTTCGCCAGCTGGTTGTTGTAGATGCCCTGTTCCTTCACCTCGGGGGCGTAGAGCGCCTCCGGGTTGGCCATCGCCAGCGTGCCGACCGTGATGTCCTCGGCCCGCAGCGGCTTCTTGGTGTTCGGGTTGACCAGCTTCTCGCCCTCGGTCCACAGCGTGTGCCGGAGGTTCGTGCCGGGCAGCGGCCCGAGGTCGCGCAGCAGCCACACCGCGGGCAGCGGCAGCGCCAGCATCGCGGTCAGCAGCGAGCGGCGGATCAGCGGGTACTTGGTGAAGCCGGAGTCGGCGACGCCCTGCTTCCACTCCGAGACGGCCTCCGCGGTGCTCGCGGGGTCCGACTTCATGTCGTGCCGCTGCTGGACCAGGTCCACGTCGGTCATCAGGGTGCGGGCCCAGTGGATGGCGCCGCCGCCCAGGGCCAGGAACGCGAAGCCCAGGCACAGGCCCAGGGCCAGGTTGTTGGCGTTCACGGTGCCCAGACCGGTGATCCGGACGATCTCGGTGTTCGACACGAACGTGTAGCACACCATCGAGCCGATGATGCCGGCGAACGCGATCAGGAAGAGCAGCGCGACCTGGCGCTCGGCCCGCTTGGCGGCCCGGGTGTCCAGATCCGTGACCCGGGGCCGGTACTCCGGCAGGCCCGGGTCCTTGAAGGGGTCCTCCGCCGCGGCGTCCTTCGTCAGGGTGCCGTGGCCGGGCCCGCCGGCACTTTCAGGCAGGTGGTCCGTAGACATGTCCCGATCACTCATTGTTCGTGGCGTCCTTCCCGGTGGTCGCCTCGAAGTGGGCGACGCGGGCGCGGGACGCCTTGGTGGTGTGCGCGCCGATCCAGCAGGCGAACACGATCAGCAGTCCGAGCACGATGGTCCAGACGAACAGGCCCTCGGAGACCGGGCCGATCGAGCCCAGGTCCAGACCGCCGGGGCTGCCGGCCTGGGTGCGGCTGTTCATCAGGTAGGCGATGATGTCCTTCTTGTCCTGCGGGGACATCACGCCGTCGCCGAAGATCGGCATGTTCTGCGGGCCGGTGAGCATGGCCTCGTAGATGTGCTTCTCGGAGGTCGCGCGCAGCGGCGGGGCGAACTTGCCGTCCGTCAGGGCGCCGCCGGCGCCGACGATGTTGTGGCACTGCGAGCAGTTGGTGCGGAACAGCACACCGCCGTTGGACACCGAGGTGGCGTCCTTGTCGTCGACCGTGTACTGCGAGGCGTCCGGGATGGCCGGGCCGGCGCCGAGCGAGGCGATGTAGTCCGCCATGGCGTCGATCTGGTCCTGGCTGTAGACCGGCGGTTTGGACACGGCCTGCGGGCCGATCTGCTGGGCCGGCATCCGGCCGGTGCCGACCTGGAAGTCGACGGCGGCGGCGCCGACTCCGATCAGCGACGGGCCGGAGCCCTGCACGCCCTGGCCCTGCAGGCCGTGGCAGGACGAACAGGCGGACTGGAAGAGCTTCTGGCCCTCCGCGAGCTTCTCCGGGGTGGCGGCGGCGGAGGCCGACGCCTTCGCCTTGGAGGAGCCCAGGGTGGCGTAGGTCGCGCCGATGAGGCCCAGCGCGAGGAAGAGGACGACGAACGCGGCCAGCGGATGGCGCCGTCGTGCCGAGAGCGAGTTCACGACAGAGGATTCCTTACCGATTCCACTGGTCCGGGTCATTTCATGATGTAGATGACGAAGAACAGGCCGATCCACACCACGTCGACGAAGTGCCAGTAGTACGACACGACGATCGCGGAGGTGGCCTGGTCGTGGGTGAAGCGCTTGGCCAGGTAGGTCCGGCCCAGCACCAGCAGGAACGCGAGCAGACCGCCGGTCACGTGCATCCCGTGGAAGCCGGTGGTGAGGTAGAACACCGACGTCCAGGCGTTCGCCGAGATCGTCAGGTTCTCCTTCACCAGGGCCGAGTACTCCCAGACCTGGCCGGCGACGAAGACCGCGCCCATGATGAACGTGAGGATGAACCAGCTCCGCAGCTTCCGCACGTCCCCACGCTCGGCCGCGAACACGCCCATCTGGCAGGTCACCGAGGACAGCACCAGGATCGTGGTGTTCGGCACGGCCAGGGACATGTTCAGGTGCTTGGCCTGGTCCACGAAGTACTGAGACCCGTGCACCGAGCGGATCGTGAAGTACATCGCGAACAGCGCCGCGAAGAACATCAGTTCCGAGCTCAGCCAGACGATCGTCCCGACGCTGACCAGGTTCGGCCGGTTGGGCAGGCGGTGGGCCTGCCCCGCTTGAGTAGTTGCAGTTGCTGTCGCCACGGCCGCCATTATGTCGTCACCCCATGGCGGCCACACGGCGGGGGTGGGTGTTAAGGAACCAGTGTCCTGTGCGTATGGGGCCGATCGAGTTAACGACGGTGCGCGCGGATCGGTTCCCGGCCCCTTCCGGCCACGCTCAGTGTCCTTGCACCTCCATTCCCGCAGCGGCCAACCGGACATGTCGGACCTGCGTGAAGATCCCCGCCGGGGCGGTCCTACTCTGGACGGGTGAGCCAGCTACCCGTAGACCTGTTCGCCGCGTCCGGCGGCGACGTCCCGCCGCCGCTGACCGGGGCCCGGATCCTCACCGCGTGGAGCGTGGACCCGTGGCTGGCGGCGGTCATCGTCGCGATCGGCGGCCTGTACCTCTACGGGGTGTCGACGCTCACCCGCCGGGGTGACAAGTGGCCGGTCGGGCGGACCGTGGCCTTCGTGGGCGGCGGTCTGGGCACGATGACCGTCGCGACCATGTCCTCGCTGGGGACCTACGACGACACGCTGATGAGCGTGCACATGATCCAGCACATGATCCTGTCGATGGTCACGCCGGTGTTCCTGTGCCTGGGCGCCCCGGTGACGCTGGCCCTGCGGGTGCTGCCGGTGAAGTGGCGCAAGCGGCTGGTGGCTCTGCTGCACTCGCGGTTCGCGAAGCTGGCGTCGTTCCCGCTGTTGACCGGGATCCTGTTCGTGGCCACGCCGTTCACCCTGTACTTCACCGGCTGGTACCAGGCGACACTGGAGAACGACTACCTGCACGAGGTCACGCACCTGCACTTCGTGCTGGTCGGCTCGCTGTGGTTCTGGCCGCTGCTCGGCGTGGACCCGGTGCCGAACCGGCTGGCGCACCCGTTCCGGCTGCTGGCCATCTTCGCCACCCTGCCCTTCCACGCGATCCTGGGCCTGACGATCATGCAGGACAACGATCTGATCGCGGCGTCGTACTACAACGGCCTGAACCGCCCCTGGGGCTCGTCACCGATCACCGACCAGCACGCCGCCGGGGGCATCCTGTGGGGCTCCGGCGACCTGGTCGGCTTCCTGGTCTTCATCGTGCTCGCGGTGCAGTGGGCGCAGCACTCCAAGCGCGAGGCCGAGCGGGAAGATCGACGCCTTGACCGTCTGGAAGCGGAAGAGGCACGCCGAGTAAGCTCGCCCGCATGAACAACCAGCAAGCTTCCGCTGGTAACGCCAGCGAGCAGCCCGCGGTCAAGGTCCTCATCTACAGCGACGACTCCACGACGCGCGAGAAGGTCGTGATGGCGCTCGGCCGCCGGGTCGCCGCCGACCTGCCGCCGATCCGCACCTCCGAGTTCGCGACCGCGGACGCCGTGGTCAGCGCGGTGGACAAGGGCGGCTTCGACATCCTGATCCTGGACGGGGAGGCCACCCCGGCCGGCGGGATGGGCGTGTGCCGCCAGCTGCACGACGAGATCTACCAGTGCCCGCCGGTGCTGGTGCTCACCGGGCGGCCGCAGGACGGCTGGCTGGCCACGTGGTCGCGGGCCGAGGCGTGGACGCCGCACCCGATCGACCCCGTCGCGCTGGCAGACTCGGTCGCGGAGTTGGTCCGGACCCGCCTGGCGAAGCGCGTCCCCGCGTAGGGTGGCGCCATAGGCCTGGAGAGGGCGTCCTCCGGACCCCCTCCCGGGTTCTCACCAGCGTTCCGGAGAAGACGGAGGCGAACCGCCGATGACCGAGCAGCGCACTTGGCCCGAGCTCCTGTCGGCGGTCCTCCGCCGCGAGGACCTCTCCGTCGCGGACGCGGCCTGGGCCATGGACCGCGTGATGACCGGCGAGGCGACGCCGGCGCAGGTCGCGGGCCTGGCCGTGGCGCTGCGCGCGAAGGGCGAGACGGTCGACGAGATCGAGGGCTTCGTCCAGTCGATGTACGCGCACGCCCTGCTGATCGACGTCCCGGGCGCCACCGTGGACATCGTCGGCACCGGCGGCGACCGCGCCCACACCGTGAACATCTCCACGATGTCCGCCATCGTCGCGGCCGGCGCCGGCGCCACCGTGGTGAAGCACGGCAATCGGGCGGCGTCCTCCGCCTCGGGCGCGGCTGACGTGCTGGAGCGCCTCGGCGTCCGCCTGGACCTGCCCCCGGAGGCGGTCGCTCAGGTCGCCAAGGAAGCCGGCATCACCTTCTGCTTCGCCCCGGTCTTCCACGCCTCCCTGCGCCACGCGGGCGTCCCCCGCAAGGAACTGGCGATCCCGACCTTCTTCAACTTCCTGGGCCCCCTGACCAACCCCTCCCGCCCCCGGGCCTCCGCCGTCGGCGTCTTCGACGAGCGCATGGCCCCGATCGTGGCCGGCGTCTTCGCCCGCCGCGGCGTCGAGGCCCTGGTCTTCCGCGGCGACGACGGCCTGGACGAGATCTCGGTCGCGACCACCACCACGGTGTGGACGGCCTCCGGCGGCGAGGTCCGCAAGGAGACGTTCGACCCCCGCGACGTCGGCATCGAGTACTCCCCCCTGTCAGCCCTGCGCGGCGCCGACCCGGAGTTCAACGCGGGCGTGGCGCGCAGGCTGCTGCAGGGCGAGCACGGTGCGGTACGGGACGCGGTGCTGCTGTCGTCGGCGGCCGCTCTGGCGGCCCTGACGCCGTCGGATGAACCGGTGGCGCAGCGGCTGGGCGCCGGACTGGCGAAGGCTGCGGAGTCGATCGACTCGGGGGCCGCGGCGCGGGTGCTGGAGAAGTGGGTCGAGGTTTCGGAGCGGCTGGCGCAGGCGCGCTGAGGGGCTGAGACCGGAACTCACCGGGTCCGCCGCCGGTCGCCGGGGCGGCGGGCGACGGGTCAGAACTCGAGGTCGGCCCAGGTCGCCTGGATCGGAAAGGGCTCTTCGGTGCGGATCGCATCAGCGGTCTCGCCGTTCGCCCAGGCGGCCACCTCGACGTATACGCCCAGCTCCGTATCCAGGCGCCATTGTTGGATGCGGGCGATCGCCGAGTCGTCCGGCTTCAGCCGGACGATCCAGTAGTGCCTGATCCCCGCTCGCGCGTACTGGGTCATCTTCGACTCGAAACCGGTCCGCCGCCTGTCCCGGCCGGTGTCCGTGGCCTCGCTCGACGGGGACACGATCTCGACCGCGAGCAGCACGCTGGACGCCCACAGCCGCCGCTCCCCCGGCTCCAGACAGCGATAGACCAAAACGTCGGGCTTCCGCACCGTCGCGCCCGGGACGTCCCACAGCCGGGTGTCCAAGTCCAGCGAGGCACGCAGACAGGGATACACCTCCGCCTCGACCGCCAGGCGGGCCGCCGCCTTCAGGAGGGCACCGAGCGACAAGGATGCGCTCTGATGGCCCGGCGACCCCGACTCGCGCCGGATCAGCCGACCCCGGTCGAGCTCGTGATCCCGGCACACTTCCTCGGGGATGTGCTCCCACATCTCGAGAGTGATGCCCTCGAGCAGACCCGCCTTCTCCACCAGATCGAAGGCGGCCCAGAGCTCGGGCGACGTCTCCAGCTCGGCGGGTGGAAGCGGCGGTTCGTAGTTCATAGCGACTGTCATACCCAAAAGGCTAGCCACACCCTCTGACAGGGTGTGGCTAGCCGATTACCTGCTGTGCTCACCGCGTGGTGCTACTGCGCCGCCTGAACCCCGGTCGCCGACCCCTTCAGCCACTGGTCCCAGCTCAGGTTCCAGTCGTCGAAGCCCGGCGCGGAGTTCGTGGTGACGTTGTCCTTCGTGTTCGAGGACTTCAGGACCTCGACCACGTCGCCGACGTTGACCTGGTTGAAGAACCAGGCGGCGTTGTCCAGGCTCATGCCGATGCAGCCGTGGCTGCCGTTGACGCGGCCGAACTTGCCGTCGTTCCAGGGAGCGGCGTGGAGGAAGGTGCCGGAGTCGGTGATCTTCACCGCGGACTGGACCTTCAGGTCGTAGAAGTCCGAGGCGTCGGTGAAGTTCACCGAGGCCGAGGTCATCTGCAGGGTGGCGTCCTTCTCCAGGACCACCATCTTGCCGCTCCAGGTCATGTGCTTGGGCACCTCGCCGCCGCTGACCGGGATGGTCTTGATGACCTGGCCGTTCTTCTTCACCGTCATCTGGTCCTTCACCAGGTCCACGGTGCTGATCAGCGAGTCGCCGATGGTGAAGGCGAAGTCCTTGTTGTACGAGCCGAAGGTGACGTCGCCGGCCTTCACGCCGTTCAGGGCCATGTGGACCTGCACCTTGGTGCCGGAGGCCCAGTAGTCCTTCGGCCGCCAGTCGACCTCCTTGGCGCCGACCCAGCTCCAGGCGCCGTCCACGTGCGGGGTGGTGGTGACGGTCATCGCCTTCTCCACCGCGTCCCGGTTCTTCTCGTTCGGCGCGTTGGTGAAGAAGATGGCCACCGGCTGGCCGACGCCGACCGTCGTGCCGTTGTCCGGGGCGTAGTGGTCCAGGCCCAGGCGCTTCTGCGGAGTCAGGGTGGTGAACTTCGACGTCGTGGTCTTCTCGGCGCCGGAGGCGTCCTGCGCCTTCGCGGTGACGCTGTAGCTGCTGGATATCGCCAGCGTGCCGTTGGAGGCCCAGGAGGACCCGTCTGCGGCCATGGTGCCGGCCACCGCCTTGCCGTCGGCGTCGGTGGCGGTCACGCTCTCCAGCTTGCCGCCGGCCGCGCTGATCTGGATGCCCTTGGAGGGGTCGGCGCCCTTGGTGCCGTCCGCCGGATTCGCGGTCAGCACCATCGGCGGCGCCGCGGGCGCCGACGACGAGCTGGTGGCCGCGCCGCCGGGGGTGTCGCCGCCGGCGGCCGCGCCGGAGCTCGAGGCGGTCTGCCCGTTGCCGACCGGAGCGGTCGCGGTCTTGGTGCCGGACGATCCACCGCACGCCGCCGTGAGCAGCGCCACGGCCGCCACCGCGGCGGTCAGCTGCGCCGCCCGGCGCACGCGGCGCCGTCCGCCCGCGGAACCCCCCTGGCCGAGCTGCTGTGCCACGAGTCCCTCCCTGAAAGTCTCTAGTCGTGGCCGATACACCCGAGTAGACGTCGCAGAACAGGCCTGGGTTGCGTGCGAGCCGGGGTGATCGTCGTTTCATTACACGTCTGGTACGGAACAGGGAGTCTACGCGTTCAGGAGGTTCGGTTTCGAACTGGAGGGCAAACCGAGACGAAGCTGAAACGGAGGTCAGAGGGGGCGTGGGCGGGTGCCCGGGCCTGCTGCCACAGTGCCAAACCGCTGTCATCCCCCGGTCACTCGGCCGAGGGAAAGACAGCCGATACGAACGGCCGTACGCTGAATGCATGACCTCCCTGCCTCTCGAAACCGAACGTCACCGCGTGGTGCTGCCTCGAACGATCAAGGCCATACGCGAGGCGCTCACGCCCGAGGAGCGCGAGGACTTCACCGAGGAGCTGGAGAACACTCAGGCCTACGACGTACGGCAGGTTCTGGAGAAGTGGTGGCTCCGCGGCGTGATGAACCTCGCCGGCGCCTGGGACCGCATCCGTGACATCGAGGCCGGCCGTGCTCGTGTCATCCCCATCGAGGACGTGGTACCGGAACTGCGCGGCCGTGTATGACCTATCGGCTGGTTCTCCCCGAAGAGGCAACCAAAGTCCTCGCCATGATGGACGAGGCAACGCACGATCTGTTCATCCTCGCCGCGCTCGACCTCCCGAACGACCCGCATGGGCTGGGGAACCTCCTCAACGCCGAGGGGCCGTTCTCTCGCCGCGCACTGGCACTCGCCGACATAGGGTTCATCGTCTACGTCGTGGACGAGTCCAGAAGAACCGTCACCGTGTCGACTTTCATCTGGGTCGGCTGACGCCCGACACCACGAGAGCCCGGATCCAGGTTTCCCTGGACCCGGCCTCTCTGCGTCAGTTACCGAAACGCGGACTCAGTGCCCAGCGCCGGCCTCGCCGTAGCGGTTGTTCTCCCGCCGGTAGTACTCGAACACCAACCCGATGACCGAGTACGCCCCGAACGGCACCGCCACCAGCAGGAGCCACCATCCGAAGATGATGCCCATGAAGGCGATCGCGGCGGAACCGGCGGTGTACAGCGGCCACCACGAGTGCGGGGAGAAGAAGCCGAGCTCGCCGGCCATCTCCGAGATCTCGGCGTCGTCGCGGTCCTCGGGGCGGGGGCCGATGCGGATCGCGGTGAAGTACAGGTAGAACCACACCAGGGCGCACAGGCCGAAGGCCATGGACAGGGCGGTGGTGCCGACCGTGTCCTCGGACAGCCACCAGTACAGCGGGACGTCGAGCATCAGGAAGATCGCGACGAACCCGAAGAGCTTGGCTTCGAACTTCACTCGGCACCGCCCTCAGTCGAAGCGTCAGTCTCGGAGGCCTGCGCCGGCTTGGCCGCCGCCACCGGCTTCTTGCCGTGGCCGTGGCCCATGTCCAGGGCCGCGACCTCGGGGTGGTGCAGGTCGAAGGCCGGGGACTCGGAGCGGATGCGCGGCAGCGAGTGGAAGTTGTGCCGCGGCGGCGGGCAGGAGGTGGCCCACTCCAGCGAGCGGCCGTAGCCCCACGGGTCGTCCACGGTGACCTTCTTGCCGCGCTTGGCGGTGATGTACACGTTGTACAGGAAGGGCAGCGTGGAAGCGCCGAGGACGAACGAGCCGATCGAGGAGATCGTGTTCAGCGTGGTGAACCCGTCGCTGGACAGGTAGTCGGCGTAGCGGCGGGGCATGCCCTCCGCGCCGAGCCAGTGCTGCACCAGGAAGGTGGTGTGGAACCCGACGAACAGGATCCAGAAGTGGATCTTGCCCAGGCGCTCGTCCAGCATCTTGCCGGTGAACTTCGGCCACCAGTAGTAGAAGCCGGCGTTCATCGCGAACACCACGGTGCCGAACAGCACGTAGTGGAAGTGCGCGACCACGAAGTACGAGTCCTGCACGTGGAAGTCGATCGGCGGGGAGGCCAGCAGCACGCCGGTCAGACCGCCGAACAGGAACGTCACCAGGAAGCCGACCGACCACAGCATCGGCGTGTCGAAGCTCAGCGAGCCGCGCCACATGGTACCGATCCAGTCGAAGAACTTGATGCCGGTGGGCACCGCGATCAGGTACGACATGAAGGCGAAGAACGGCAGCATCACCGCGCCGGTGGTGAACATGTGGTGCGCCCACACGGTCACCGACAGGCCGGCGATCGACATGGTCGCCATCACCAGCGTGTTGTAGCCGAAGATCGGCTTGCGGCTGAAGACCGGGATGACCTCGGAGATGATGCCGAAGAACGGCAGCGCGACGATGTACACCTCGGGGTGCCCGAAGAACCAGAACAGGTGCTGCCACAGCAGCGCCCCGCCGTTGTCGGCCTCGAAGATCTGCGCCCCCAGCCGGCGGTCGGCCTCCAGCGCGAACAGCGCGGCGGCCAGCACCGGGAAGGCCATCAGCACCAGCACCGCGGTCAGCAGGATGTTCCAGGTGAAGATCGGCATCCGGAACATCGTCATGCCGGGCGCGCGCATGCAGACGATGGTGGTGATGAAGTTGACGCCACCGAGGATGGTGCCGAAGCCGGACAGCGCCAGACCCATGATCCACATGTCCGCGCCGATGCCCGGGGAGTGGATCGCGTCGGTCAGCGGCGCGTAGGCGAACCAGCCGAAGTCCGCGGCGCCCTGCGGGGTGAGGAAGCCGCCGACGGCGATCAGCGAACCGAACAGGAACAGCCAGTAGGCGAACATGTTCAGCCGCGGGAAGGCCACGTCCGGGGCGCCGATCTGGAGCGGCACGATGACGTTCGCGAACCCGATGAACAGCGGGGTGGCGAACATCAGCAGCATGATCGTGCCGTGCATGGTGAACGCCTGGTTGAACTGCTCCGTGGTCAGGAACTGCAGACCCGGCCGGGCCAGTTCGGCGCGCATCAGCAGAGCGAGCAGGCCGCCGATCCCGAAGAAGCAGAACGACGTGATGAGGTACATGTACCCGATCACCTTGTGGTCGGTGGACGTCAGCCACTTCACCACGATGTTGCCGGGCACACGGCGCTGGTGCGGCGCGCTCACCGCACGCGGTTCACTGATGGCCGTCACTTTTCTTTCCCTGTGGAGTCGTTGCCGATGCCGGTCAGCGGGCCGACGCGCAGCGGGACGCCGTTCGTGTTGTAGCCCACGGGCAGCTGTCCGGTCTGGCCCTTGCCGGTCACCGGGTCGATCTTGTTGGCCAGGTCCTTCAGGTGCTGCTGGTAGTCGGCGGCCGAGACCACCTTGACCTTGAACAGCATGCGGGAGTGGTCCACGCCGCACAGTTCGGCGCAGCGGCCGATGAACTCACCCTCCTTGGTGGGGGTGATCTCGAACTGGTTCACCCGGCCGGGCACCACGTCCAGCTTGAACAGGAAGTTCGGAACCCAGAACGAGTGGATGACGTCGGTCGAGGTGAGTGAGAAACGCACCCGCTCGTTGACCGGCAGCCACAGGACCGGGATCTCAGCCGGCGTGCCGGCGTCGTAGACGGCCGTCTGGCCCGGGGTCTCCTGCTTGGTGACCGCGTCGTAGTTGTAGTTCCAGGACCAGGACCACTGCCGGCCCACGACGTTCACCTTCACGTCGGGGTTCTTGTGCAGCTCCAGCAGCTTGGACTCGTCCTTGGCCGTGAAGAAGAACAGCACCGCGATCATGATGAACGGCACGACCGTGAACAGGACTTCGATCGGCACGTTGTACCGGGTCTGCGCCGGGATCTCGATCCCGGTGCGCTTGCGCCGGTAGAAGACGACGCACCACAGGGTCAGGCCCCACACGAGGACGCCGACGGCCAGCGCCGCGATCCACGAGCCCTGCCACAGGTGCAGGATGATCGGCGCTTCCTTGGTGGCCGGCGCGGGAACGCCGAGCCGCTTAAATTCGCCTGCGTCGCAGCCGGTGGCGGTCATGGCGACCAGCCCGGCCACGGCAAGCACGCCGAGCTTCGCGCGCCGCGATCGCCGCGCCGATGAGGTGCGCTGCGGCGACGGGTCGGAGCCGTGTGGACTCAAGGTTGCCTTCCCGAGGTTCAAGCCTTAGCGGCGGGCAGCGGCGGCGGGCCTGCCCGGGTCGGCCCGGTGGCCCGCACGTCACGGCCCTGCCAGGGCGGTGTCTTCTCTCTCGCGGCCAAACCCTACTCCAGCCCCAATTGCCCCGCGCGCGGAGGTCCCGGTTAACGGGTGTGGCGGGGTCCGGCGGTCCCTCTTCCGGCCGAACTTTCCGGCCCGCTTCCCGCCGTCGAGCACTGTTTCGAGTCCGGCCGTGCACACCGCGTGACGGCCCAGGGTCCGTATGGTCAAGGCTGTGACACATTTCGACGCGGCCTCGGCCGAACCTCCGCACCCGGCCGCCCGCGCGGCCTTGGCGGCGGCCCTCGACGAGGGCTGGGCGGACCCGGCGCGGCTGTACCGGAGCGGACGGCGGGCGCGGATGCTGCTGGACCAGTCGCGGGCCGTGGTCGCCGAGGTCCTCGGGTGCCGGGCTCGGGAAGTCGTGTTCACCGCGTCCGGGACGGCCGCGATCCATTACGGGGTCGCCGGAGTGCTGGCCGGGCGGCGACGGGTGGGAAGGCGGCTGGTGGTGTCAGCTGTCGAGCACTCGGCGGTGCTGCACGCGGCGGAGACGCACGTCGGGGCGGTGCGGGCCGACGGCGTCCCGGCGGAGAGCGTGCCCGCCGCGAACGGGGACGGCGAGCCGACGATCACCGAAGTCCTGGAGGCTTCCGGCGTCGTGGGGGTGGTCGGGGTCGACGCCTCGGGCCGCGTGGACGTCGAGGCGTTCGAACGGGAGCTGCGGGTGCCGGGAACGGCGCTGGCGTGCCTGCAGGCGGCCAACCACGAGGTGGGGACGGTGCAGCCGCTGGCGCCGGTGTTCGCCGCCGCCGTGGCGGCCGGGGTGCCGTTGCTGGTGGACGCGGCGCAGGTGGTCGGACGGCTGCCGGTGCCGGACGAGTGGTCGGTGCTGTGTGCTTCGTCTCACAAGTGGGGCGGACCGCCCGGGGTCGGGGTGCTCGCGGTCCGCAAGGGCACGCGCTTCGCGCCGGTCTGGGCCGTCGACGAGCACGAGGACGGCCGCGTCCCCGGAGCGGTGAACGTGCCGGGGATCGTCGCCGCGGCCGCCGCCCTGGTCGCCCGCGAGGGAGAACGCGAGGCCGAGGCGCTCCGGCTGCGCGCGCTCACCGACCGGCTGCGCGCGCGGCTGCCACGGGTCGCGGACGACGTCGACGTCTTCGGTGACCCGGCCGACCGCCTGCCGAACCTGGTCGCCTTCTCCTGCCCGGCGGTCAACGCCGAGGCGCTGGTGCTGGACCTGGACCAGGCCGGCTTCGAGGTCTCCTCCGGCTCGGCCTGCACCTCCGACACCGTCACCCCGAGCCACGTCCTGGTCGCCATGGGCGCCGCGGACCGGGGCAACGTACGGGTGTCGCTGCCGTTCGGCACGACGGAGGAAGAGGTCGACCGCTTCCTCGCCGTGCTTCCCGGGGTGCTGGACCGGCTGCGCTGAGGGGGAGCGGGTCTCAGCCGATCGGCGCCAGGTGCCCGGCGACCTCCGCCGCGGCGTCGTCCCCGTAGGCGATCGCGAACCGCTCCAGGAAGTGGCCGCGCGCCAGGTCGTACTCCTGGGTGCCGACCGTCTCGATCACCAGGGTCGCCAGCATGCAGCCGACCTGGGCGGCGCGCTCCTCGCCCGCGCCCCAGGACAGGCCGGCGATGAAGCCGGCGCGGAAGGCGTCGCCGACGCCGGTCGGGTCGGCCTTGCGCTCCTCCTTGGGGGTGGGGACCTCCAGTGCGTACACGCTCCCGTCCTGCTCCAGACGGGTGATGCGGACGCCTTGGGCGCCCAGGGTGATGACGCGGGTGCCGACGCGGCGGAGGATCTCGGACGCGTCCCAGCCGGTCTTCTGCTCGATCAGGGCGGCCTCGTACTCGTTGGTGAACAGGTACCGGGCACCGTCCACCAGGCGCTTGATGTCCTCGCCGGACATCCGGGCCAACTGTTGGGAGCAGTCGGCGGCGAAGGGGATGCCCCGTTCGCGGCACTCCTCGGTGTGGCGGATCATCGCCTCCGGGTCGTCGGCGCCGACCAGGACCAGGTCCAGGCCGCCGACGCGGTGGGCGATCGGGCCGATCTCGATCAGGCGGGCCTCGGCCATCGCGCCGGTGTAGAAGGAGGCGATCTGGTTGTGGTCGGCGTCGGTGGTGCAGACGAAGCGCGCGGTGTGCAGCAGCTCGCTGATCCGCACCGACTCGCAGTCCACGTTGTTGCGCTCCAGCCAGGACCGGTACTCGCCGAAGTCCTCGCCGGCGCTGCCGACCAGGATCGGCCGCAGGCCCAGCTTGCCCATCCCGAAGCAGATGTTGGGCGCGACCCCGCCGCGCCGGATCTCCAGGCCGTCGACCAGGAACGACAGCGAGACGGTGTGCAGTTGCTCGGCCACGAGCTGCTCGGCGAAGCGTCCGGGGAAGCTCATCAGGTGGTCAGTCGCGATGGAACCGGCGACGGCTACGCGCACGAGGGGACTCGTTTCTGTCGAGGGGGCACCGGAGGTGCTCTTCATGGGCACGCCAAATGGGTGGGTTCATCCCTACCCACCCGCGGTCCGGGTCCTGAGGACCCTTGGACCGGGGGCGGGGAGGGGCCCAAGAACCCACCCACGGTACTAAGCTCCGGCCCGTCTGACGCGAGGCCCACTGGACCGGAGGAAGAGTTTTAGCTGAAGCTGTCGCCACAGGCGCAGGACGAACCCGCGTTCGGGTTGTCGATCGTGAAGCCCTGCTTCTCGATCGTGTCGACGAAGTCCACCGTCGCCCCGGCCAGGTACGGCGCGGACATGCGGTCGGTGACCACGTTCACCCCGTCGAACTCGGCGACGATGTCGCCGTCGAGCGACCGGTCGTCGAAGTAGAGCTGGTAGCGCAGACCCGAGCAGCCGCCGGGCTGCACGGCGACGCGCAGCGACAGGTCGTCGCGGCCCTCCTGCTCCAGCAGGGACTTCACCTTGCCCGCCGCCTCGGCGGTCAGGACGATGCCCTGCGCGACAGTCGCCTCCTGCGAGGCCTCCGTCTGCACGGTCATATGCGTACTCCTTCATCTGGACACCGGCGCCCCGTGGAGCGCGCCTGCACAACCAAGGGGAACCACGCGCCGCCGGAAGCTATTCCGTCCCCATCGTCGCACAGGTCGGGGAAGTACGTGAGCGGGCAGTGTGCGGCTTCATACGAGTTGGCGACGGCAGGCGCGGCGGAAGACGGCGAACGCCGGCTTGGGGGTGTAGTCGTCGCGGAGCAGGCCGAAGCCGCCGAACAGCGAGGGGTGGGCCGAGTCGGCGTCCCGGAGGCAGAAGTGGCTGTAGCCGGTGATCGCGAGGGGGCCGCTGAGGCCGGCGACGGTGTCCAGGATCGTCTGGAGCACTTCGGCCTGGCGCTCCTCGGTGCGGTCGGGGCCGGTGGGCCAGCCGTTCTCGGCGATGCGGAAGGGAACGTCGGCACCGATGCCCGCGGCCGGGAGCGCCCGTTCGCGGAAGTCGGTCAGGAGCCAGGCGACCGCGGCGGCCAGCTCGTCCGCCGGGATCGGGCGGAACACGTCCGGGAAGAAGTCCAGGCCGACGTAGCCGAGCGCCCGATGGAAGCCCGGGGCCTCGGCGGCCGCGATGGCTGCCAGGTCCCGCCAGAACCCCGGGTCCGGACCGAAGGTGGGGACCGCGTTGAAGCCGACGGCCAGGTCGAGGCCGAGGGCGGCGGCTTGGTCGGCGGCCGCGACGACGCCGTGGACCAGCGCACGGCGTACCCCGGGAGTGCGTCCGTCGAGGTAGGGCAGGTCGGCGTTGGGCTCTTCGCAGATCTGGAGCAGGCCTATCTGGTCGCCGTATGTGGACACGGCGCCCCGGACGAAGTCGAGCCATCCCTCCACGTCGCCCGCCGGGTCTCGGTAGCCGAGGACGAGTTCCAGTTTGCGGCCGTCGCCGAGCAGCTTCTCCGGTTCCGCCGGAGTCGGCCGTTCGCCGGAACCCTCCGGGGCCCGGAACGGCAGGTAGGCGCGGACCAGGAACCCGGGGATCCCGCCGTGGAGCTCGTCCAGGGCCTCAGTGATCAGGGCGAGGTCGTCGGGGCGGACGGGTTCCAGGATTCCGTCGTCGCCGCCCAGCGCTCCGCCGGGATAGATGCCGAAGGTGAACGTCATGGTGGTCACCGTAGCAATAATTTTGGTGTCACTCCAAAGTTTCAGCGACACTATGATTGCCCTGTGGGCCTTCGCGAACAGAAGAAGCAGCAGACCCGGACCGCGCTGGCGGACGCCGCCCTGGCGCTGTTCACCGAGCGCGGGTTCGAGCACGTGACGGTCGCGGAGGTGGCCGCGGCCGCCGGGGTGTCGGTGAACACGGCGTTCAACTACTTCCCGACCAAGGAGGACCTGTTCTTCGACCGGCAGCAGGAGGTCGAGGGACGGCTGGCGGGCTGGGTCCGCGGCCGGATGCGGGGACGCTCGCCGAGCGAAGCCGTCCGCGACGGCCTGCTGACAGCGCTGGCCGAAGGCGATCCGACGCTGGGCCTGTCGCCCGAGGCCGAGGTCTTCTGGCGCACCATCGACGCGAGTCCGTCGCTGCGGGCCCGCTCGCGCGAGATCGCCGAGCGCTCCGAGGCCGCGCTGGCCGCCGCGCTCGCCGAGGAGTCGGCACCCGGCGATCCCCTCCCCCGGCTGCTGGCCGGGGCGCTGGCCGGGACGTACCGCGCCGTGGTGGCCGAGATCCGCCACCGGCTCGCGGCCGGCGAGGAGGTGGCGGCGATCCGGGTGGAGATGACGGTGGCGGCGCAGCAGATGTTCGACGCCCTGATCGCCGCCGAGAGCTGACCGGGCCGACAGGGCTGACCGGGCCGACAGGGCTGACCGGGCTGACCGGGCTGACCGGGCCGACAGGACTGACAGAGCTGACCGGGCCGGCGGCTCCGGGTCCCGGGAACGGCCGAGGCCGGGCCCCACAGGGAACCCGGCCTCGCTTCGAAGGTCTCGCTTACGGCAGCGCCAGCATCTGCTCCAGCGCCACTCGCGCGTAGTGCGCCGTCTCGGTGTCCACCTCGATCACGTTCGGCACCCGGCCGTCGGCCAGCGCCTCCAGCGTCCACACCAGGTGCGGCAGGTCGATGCGGTTCATGGTCGAGCAGTAGCAGACGCTCTTGTCCAGGAACACGATCTGCTTGTCCGGGTGCTGCGCGGCGAGCCGCTTGACCAGGTTCAGCTCGGTGCCGATGGCCCAGGCGCTGCCCGGCTCGGCCTCGTTCAGCAAGGTGATGATGCGCTCGGTGGAACCGACGTAGTCCGCCTTCTCCACAACCTCGTGGCGGCACTCGGGGTGCACCAGCACGTTCACGCCCGGGATCCGCTCGCGCACCTCGTCCACGCACTCCGGCGTGAAGCGGCCGTGCACGGAGCAGTGGCCGCGCCACAGGATCATCTTGGCGTTGCGGAGCTGGTCGTCCGTGAGGCCGCCGTTGGGACGGTGCGGGTTGTAGACCACGCAGTCGTCGAGGGAGTAGCCCATGTCGCGGACCGCGGTGTTCCGGCCGAGGTGCTGGTCCGGCAGGAACAGGACCTGCTCGCCCTTCGCGAAGGCCCACTCCAGTGCCCGCTGGGCGTTCGAGGAGGTGCAGATCGTGCCGCCGTGCCGGCCGGTGAAGGCCTTGATGTCGGCCGAGGAGTTCATATACGACACCGGCACCACGCGCTCGGCGCTGTACCCATTAGCGCCTTCGCCGCGGGCCAGGTCCTCCAGCCGCTCCCAGCAGCGCTCGACCTGCTCGGCGGTGGCCATGTCGGCCATCGAGCAGCCGGCGGCCAGGTCCGGGAGGATCACTTGCTGGGCGTCGGAGGTGAGGATGTCGGCGGACTCGGCCATGAAGTGCACGCCGCAGAAGACGATGTACTCGGCCTCGGGCCGGGCGGCGGCCTGCTGCGCCAGCTTGAAGGAGTCACCGGTGACGTCCGCGAACCGGATGACCTCGTCGCGCTGGTAGTGGTGGCCGAGCACGAACAGCCGGTCGCCCAGCTTGGCCTTGGCCGCCTCGGCGCGGGCCACCAGGTCGGGGTCGGAGGCCGGGGGCAGGTCGCCGGGGCACTCGACGCCGCGCTCGCTGCGCGGATCGGCGCCGCGGCCGAGCAGGAGCAGGCTGACCGGCGTGGGCGCAGGCTCCTGGAACGTGGTGGTGGACATCTCCCGGTACCCCTTTTCGTCTATCTGACGTTAAGAGATCATACCCTGGTGTCAGTCTGACGAGAACCCGGGGCCGTCCCTCGTGGCGGACATCACACCGGGGCCGGGGAGAAAACGGTTACCATCCGAGCGTGCGCATCGTCATCGCCATGGACAAGTTCGCCGGAACGCTCAGCGCCCCGGAGGCCGTGCAAGCCGTCACCGACGGGTGGCACCGGACCCAACCCGGTGACGAGATCACCGGCGTCCCGATGTCCGACGGCGGTCCGGGCTTCCTGGACGCCCTGGCCGGGGCCTTCGCCGGGCGGCGGCGGTACGAGGAGCGGCTCGCGACGGTGACCGGCCCGCTGGGCACCGAGGTGACCGGGCGCTACCTGATCGAGCTGCGGGGCGGCGCGGCGGGCGGCACCGAGGTCTCCGGGCACCCGACCGCCTACATCGAGGTGGCCGAGGCCGCCGGGCTGCACCTGGTGCCGGCCGAGGAGCGCGACGCCAAGGCCGCGACCTCGTACGGCGTCGGCGAGCTGATCGCGGCGGCCCTGGACGACGGGGCCAGGCGCCTGGTGATCGGCCTGGGCGGCACCTGCACCACCGACGGCGGCGCCGGGATGCTGGCCGCCCTCGGCGCCGAGCCGGCCGAGGCGCTGCGGGCCGGCGGCGCGGCCCTGAAGCACCTGGAGACGCTGGACCTGGCCGAGCCGCGGCGCCGCCTCGAAGGCGTCGAGGTCGTCATCGCCAGCGACGTCGACAACCCGCTGCTGGGCCTGCGCGGCGCCGCGGCCGTGTTCGGCCCGCAGAAGGGCGCCACGCCGGACGACGTGCAGCGTCTCGACGCGGCCCTGACGCGCTTCGCCGAACTCGCCGGCGCCATCGGCCAGGAGCCCGGCGCGGTCCGCCGCACTCTGGACGCGCCCGGCGCGGGCGCGGGCGGCGGCCTGGGCTACGGCCTGCTGCTGCTCGGCGGGCACCGGGTCCCCGGCATCGGCACCGTCATCGCCGAGACCGGCCTGGCCGACGTGATCGCCGGCGCCGACCTGGTCATCACCGGCGAGGGCCGCTTCGACCACAGCTCCCTCGGCGGCAAGGTCCCCACCGGCGTCGCCGAAGCGGCGCTGCGGTCGGCCCGCCCCTGCATCGTGCTCGCCGGGCGCGTCGAGGTCGGCAAGCGCGAACTCGCCAACGCCGGCTTCGCCGCCGCCTACGAGGTCGCCGAACAAGCCGGATCGGCCGAGGAGGCCATGGCGCGGGCCGGGTTCCACCTGGCGGCGCTGGCCGAGCGTGTGGCGAAGAGCTGGTCGCACGCGTAGGCGGCGATGACGAAGAAGGGACCGTCGCCGAGTCGGCGGCGGTCCCCGGAGCACGGAGCGGGCAGCCCTACTTGACGGTGATCCACCCCGCGTAGAACACGCCGAGGCCCAGGCCGCAGAACAGCCCGCAGATGATCCAGAACCGCACCACCACGGTCACCTCGGCCCAGCCGACGAGCTCGAAGTGGTGGTGCAGCGGCGCCATCTTGAAGACGCGTTTGCCCCCGCTGATCTTGAAGTACGTCACCTGGATCACCACCGACAGGGTGATGATCACGAACAGGCCGCCCAGCACCGCCAGCAGCAGTTCGGTCTGGGAGCAGATCGCCAGGCCGGCCAGGGCGCCGCCGAGGGCCAGGGAGCCGGTGTCGCCCATGTAGATCTTCGCCGGAGAGGTGTTCCACCACAGGAAGCCGAAACAGGCGCCCATCACCGCCGCCGCGACGATCGCGAGATCGAGCGGGTCGCGGACCGGGTAGCAGCCGTGCACGCCGGCCAGCACCGCGCAGGACTCGCCGTGCTGCCACACGCCGATCAGCACGTAGGACGCGAACACCATGACGCAGGAGCCGGTGGCCAGGCCGTCCAGGCCGTCGGTCAGGTTCACGCCGTTGGAGGCGCCGGCGATCAGCAGGCCGGCCCAGATCACGAACAACACCGCGCCGAGGTCGATCGCCGAGATGTTGCGCACGAACGACAGGTGGGTGTCCGCGGGCTTGAAGCCCTGCGAGTTCGGGAAGTGCAGCGCCATCACCGCGAAAGCGATCGCCACGATCCACTGCCCGACCATCTTCGCCTTGGCCCGCAGGCCCAACGAGCGCTGGCGGAACACCTTCAGGAAGTCGTCGGTGAAGCCGACCACGCCCATGCCGGCCATCAGGAACAGCACCAGCAGCCCGGAGGCGGTGGGGGCGTGCATGGTGGCCAGCTTGGTGAAGCCGTAGCCGAGCAGGGTGGCCAGCACGATCACCACGCCGCCCATGGTCGGGGTGCCGCGCTTGGCCTGGTGCGTGGTGGGCCCGTCGTCGCGGATCGGCTGCCCGAAGCCGTAGCGCGCCAGGGTCTTGATCGCCATCGGCGTGCCGATGAGCGAGAAGAACAGCGCGATCCCCGCCGCGTACAGCACGCCCCGCATCTGCAGGCCGCTCTCCGAGCCGGCGTGCGGCACCACCGTGCCCCACGCGCCCACCCCGGCGTGGATCGCCGCGTACGTGCTCACCGGCCGCCACCTCCCGCATCGCGCGCCTGCGCGTCGCCGTCCCTGTGATCGCTGTGGATGTCCCCCGCGGTCGAACGTTCCAGGAGCGCGGCGGCGAGCTTCTCCAGCCCGACGAACCGCGACGCCTTCACCAGCACGACGTCGCCGGGGCGGGCCCCGGCACGCACGAACTCCAGCGCGGCGGCGGCGTCCGGCACCGTCACCGACTCCCCGTTGTACGACCCCTCCATGGACGCCCCACTGTGGATCGCGGTCGCCCCGGGCCCGACGGCGACGGTCCGGCTGATGTTCAGCCGCACCGCCAGCCGTCCCACGCCGTCGTGTTCGACGGCGGAGGCCTCGCCCAACTCGCCCATCTCGCCCAGCACCGCCCAGGAACGGGCGCCCGGACGGGAACGCGCCATCGTCGCCAGCGTCTTCAGCGCCGCGCGCATCGAGTCGGGGTTGGCGTTGTAGGCGTCGTTGACCACCGTGACGCCGTCGGCCGACTCGCGGATCTCCATGCGCCACTTGCTGTCCGGCTCGGCGGCCGACAGCACCGCGGCCACCTTCTCGCCGCTCAGGCCGAGTTCCAGCCCGGTCGCGGCGGCCGCCAGGGCGTTGGACACCTGGTGCTCGCCGACCAGGCGCAGCGCGACCGGGACCCGGTGCGGCCCCTCGCCGTCCCGGTACAGCAGGGTGAACGACGCCCGGCCGTCTTGGTCGACCCGGACGTCCTCGGCCCGCACGGCGGCGTCGGCGGCCTCGCCGAACAGCACGACGCGCGCCTTCGTCCGCGCGGCCATGGCCCGGACCCGCGGATCGTCGGCGTTCAGGATCGCGACGCCGTCCCGGTCCGGGTTGCAGTTCCCGGCCTCCGGCAGCGCCTCCACCAGCTCGCCCTTGGCCTCGGCGATGGCCTCGACCCCGCCGAACCGGCCGACGTGCGCGGTGCCCACGTTCAGGACCACCCCGACCCGCGGCGGCGCGATGGTCGTCAGGTACCGGATGTGCCCGCGCCCGGCGGCGCCCATCTCGGCGACCAGGTAGCGGGTGTCCTCATCGGTGCGCAGCACCGTGATCGGGAACCCGAGCTCGTTGTTGAAGCTGCCCTTCGGCGCCACGGTCGGGCCGAGTTCGGCGGCGAGGCGGCCGATCAGGTCCTTGGTGGTGGTCTTGCCGGCCGAGCCGGTCAGGCCGACGACGGTGGTGCGGGGCAGTCCGGCCAGGTGCGCGGTGGCCAGCGCGGCCAGGGCCCGCAGCAGGTCGCCGTCGTCGACGGTGACGGTCGGGACGCTCCCCCGGCCGGCCCACGGCCCCCGGTAGGCGGCGTCCGGCGCCGCGAGGACCGCGACCGCGCCCCGCGCCACGGCGGCCTCGACGAAGTCGGTGCCGTCAGCGGACTCGCCGGGGAACGCCACGAACAGCGCCCCGGGAACCGCGTCCCGCGAGTCGAACACCACGGGCCCGGGGACGGCGAGCGCTTCAGGCTCTGCTCCGTCCGGGCCGGGCGGACCGGTCACCGTGCCGCCCACGGTCTGCGCGATCCAGCCGAGTCGATGGGGGCTCACTGCTCGCCGTGGCCCTTCCCGGCCGCGGTTCCGGCCCCCACCCCGGCCGACGCCTCCAGCGCGGCCCGCAGCACCACCCGGTCGTCGAACGGCTTCTTCACTCCAGCGATCTCCTGCCCCTGTTCATGTCCCTTGCCGGCGACGATCAGCACGTCGCCGGGGCCGCTGGCGGCCACCGCGTAGGCGATCGCCGCGGCCCGGTCGGCGAGCACGCGGTAATTCTGCGCGGCTCCGGCCAGCTCGGCGTCGGCGCCCGCGGTGACGGCCGCGAGAATGTCGGCTGAACTCTCGGAGCGCGGGTTGTCGTCGGTGAACACGGCCTCGTCGGCGAGCCGCACCGCGGCGGCGCCCATCATCGGCCGCTTGCTCTTGTCGCGGTCCCCGCCGCAGCCCACGACCACGCGCAGCCGGCCGTGCCGGCGCTCGGCGACCGGGCGCAGCGCGGCCAGCGCGGTCTCGACCGCGTCCGGGGTGTGGGCGTAGTCCACGACCGCCAGGAACTCCTGGCCGGGGACCTGGACCCGCTCCATGCGGCCCGGGACGCCGTGCACGTCGCCGACGCCGGCGATCGCGGTCTCGAGGTCGATCCCGGAGACCGCCAGCAGCACGACGGCGGCCAGGGCGTTGGCGACGTTGAACCCGCCCGGCAGCCCGGCCACCGCCTTGTGCCGGCTCCCGTCCGGCGCCACCAGGGTGAACGTGGAGTCGTCGGCGCCGAGCTCGATGTCCTCGGCGGACCAGTCGGCCGGCTCGCCCTTGACGGAGAAGGTGTGCACCTCGACACCGTGGGCGCGGCAGCGCTCGGCGATCCGCCGGCCGTGTTCGTCGTCGACGTCCACGACCGCGCGCTTGGTGTACTCCGGGGTGAACAGCTTCGCCTTGGCCTCGAAGTAGTCCTCGAAGTCGGCGTGGAAGTCCAGATGGTCCTGGGTGAGGTTGAGGAACGCCGCCGCCTCGAAACGGATCCCGGCCGTGCGGCCGTAGGCCAGCGCGTGGCTGGAGACCTCCATCGAGACCGCGCCGACGCCCTTCTCCACGGCGGTCGCCAGGATCGCCTGCAGGTCCGGGGCCTCGGGCGTGGTGCGCACCGAGGGCACCACCTCGTCGCCGATGAGGATCTGCACGGTGCCGATGACGCCGGTCTTCCGGCCGGCCCGGCGCAGTCCCCCGTCGACGAGGTAGCTCGTGGTGGTCTTGCCGTTGGTGCCGGTGACCGCGAACATCGCCAGGTGTTCGGCGGGCTCGCCGTAGACGAACGCCGAGAGCCGCCCGGCCACACCGCGCACGTCCGCGACCACCAGGATCGGGGCGTCGAGACCGTCCAGCAGCGCCGCGCCCGCCGCGTCGGTGACCACGGCGACCGCCCCGGCCTCGACCGCGCCCGGGGCGAACTCGGCGCCGTGCCGCGTCCCGCCCGGCCAGGCCACGTAGACGTCCCCCGGCCGGATCCCCTGCGAATCGTGCGAGATGCCCGTGACCACCGCGTCTAATCCGGCCCGGACCGGCCCCTCGGCGCCGTCGGCCGTCGCCCCGATCAGCTCGGAGCATGCGCGGACGGTGTGCTGGGGAACGGAGTGCGGACGGGGCGTGGAGGTCATGGGTTCCCGATACGTCGTCGGATCGGCGGGGACGGTCAGTTGGGGCACGTGCCGAAGGCTACCGGTTCACGGTGCGCAGTCGTGCGTTCGGTGCGCCCGGAGGTGTTCGCGCCCCGGGCGGCCTCCAGCTTAAACACCTGGTGGCCGCACCGGGTGGCGAAGTGATGCGTAGCAGCGTCTAGGACGGTGTCAGCTAGTTAGCGGATCCGTACGTGGTGGGCAGGTTCGACGGCGGCGTGCCGGTGGGCGCGACGCCCCGGCTCTGCAGCGCGAAGGACATCACGCTGGTGAACACCGGGGCCGCGACCTGGCTGCCGAAGTGCTCGCCGACCGGCTTCTGCAGCGAGACCGCGACCACGATCTGCGGCTTGTCGGTCGGCGAGAAGCCGATGAACGAGGCGGTGTAGCCGTCGTACTTGCCGAGCTTGTCGTCGTAGCGGTTGGCGGTGCCGGTCTTGCCGGCGACGCGGTAGCCGGGGATCTGCGCCGTGGTCCCGGTGCCGTGCTCGTCGGTGGTGACCGCCTCCAGCATCTGGGCCACCTTGGTCGCGGTGTCCGCGCTGACCACCGGGGTCTGCTGCGGCGCCGGGGCCAGGGTGAACTTGCCGGAGGCGTCGGTCCAGCCCTGGATCAGAGTCGGGGCGATGCGCACCCCGCCGTTGGCGATGGTCTGGTACACCGAGGCGTCCTGGACCGCGGTGGCCGAGACACCCTGGCCGTACAGGACGGTGTAGCGCTCGGTGTCGGTCCACTTCTCCGGCGGGTCCAGCAGGCCGGCGGTCTCGCCGGGGAAGCCGATGCCGGTCTTCTGCCCGAACCCGAACAGGCGCTGGTACTCGGCGATGGTCCGGTCGCGGTCCAGACCGTGCGGCGCGAACAGGTCGGCGACCTCGATGGTGCCGATGTTGGAGGACTTCGCCAGCACACCGGTCATGGTCAGGCTCCACGGGCCGTGCGACACGTCGTCGTTCGCCGACCAGTGCCCGACCCGCTGCGGCGACGTGAACGGCGGCAGCTGGGTGCCGGGCTCGGCCACACCCTCCTGGATGGCCGCGGACATGGTGATCACCTTCGCCACCGAGCCGGGTTCGAAGGGCTCGGTGAAGGCCCGGTTGCCCAGGTTCGGGCTGTCAGCGGGGGTGATGTGCCGCGGGTCGAAGGTGGGGTAGTTGGACAGCGCCAGGATCTGGCCGGTCTTCACGTCCATCACCACCACGGTCCCGGACAGCGAGCCCGTCTTCTTCACCTGCTCGGACAGCGCCTGGTCGGCGGCCCACTGGATGTCCGGGTCGATGGTGGTCTTCACCGACTCGCCGTCCACGGCGGGCTTCAGGTTCACGCCGGCGGTCGGGATCTCGACGCCGGCCGCGGCCTGGAACGACTCCTGGCCGTCCTTGCCCGCCAGCCGGCTGTTCAGCATCTGCTCGATCCCGGCCTTGCCGGCCCCGTCGGCGTCGGTGAAGCCGACCAGGTTGGCGGCGAGTACGCCGCCGGGATAGGTGCGGCGGTCGTCGCGCGAGTTGGTGTAGACCCCGACGACGCTCTTCGGGTTGCCGGTGTTCGACACCGCCAGCTGCCGGATCTTCGCGCACGTGGCCGGCGAGGCCTTGCGGGCCAGGACGACGTACCGGGTGTCGGGCTTGGTCAGCGCCGTGCGCAGGGTCTCGGCGCTGGGCGCGCCGCCCTGCGCGTACTCGGGCGCGGCCGAGAACAGCCCGGCCAGTTTCGCGGCGAGCTCGTCGACGTCCTCGTGGTACTTGGCGATCAGGGTCGGGTCGGCGGTGACGTCGTAGGCCTCGACGGAGACCGCCAGCGGCGTGCCGTCGGCGGCCAGTATGGCGCCGCGGGAGGCGTGCAGGACGGCGGTGGCCTCGTGGCTGGTGTCGGCGGCCTTGGCGTAGCCCTTCTCGTCGACGGCCTGCAGCTGGAACAGTCGGCCGGCGAACAGGGAGAAGGTGAAGAGCAGACCGAACATGGTGATGCGCAGCCGGCGGCGCGGGGAACCCATGCGCAGCGTGGGCGTGCGCGGGCCCGGAGGACGCGGACGCGAGGGGGCCGCGGTGGGGGAAGAGGTGGCGGCCGGAGACGGGCGGGACGGGAGTCGACGCCCCGGCGGTTGGCGCGGGACGGCCGGCTTGCGCGGGCGACCGGTCCGGGGGTCGATCGGACGGCCGGGACGGTCGGCGCCTTCCGAGTGGTCGGAACGGCGGTCGGGCCGGTCGGGCCGGTCGGGCCGGTCGGGCCGGTCCGGGCGCTCTGGGCGGTCTTTGTCACTCATCGGCTGCTCCCCGTGGCGGATGGGTGGGTCGGTTCGGGCGGCGGAGGTGTCGTCGCCTGCGTCACCGGAGCCGTCGGCGTCGGCGTCGGAACCGCCGCGGCGGACGGCGACCCCAGCACCGAACCGTTCGGCGCCAGGAAGGCCGGATTGCCGTTCGGCACCATGCCCAGATCAGAAGCCTGCGACGCCAGCGCGCCGGCGCCGTTCAGCTGGGCCAGCGACTGCGAGATCTGCTGGGCCTCCTGGGTCAGCTTGGTCGCCGTCGCCTTCTGCTGCTTGATCGTGAACGCGCCCTTGTTCAGCTCAGTGTTGAGGAACAGCAGCGCCAGCATCCCGAGCAGCCCGAGCACCAGCAGCACCGCCACGAACGGCAGCAGCGAGGGCTTGCCCTTGCGCCCGGCCAGCACCACCAGCCGGGGCGACACCGCCTTGCCCCGCTCCCCGGACTCCGTCATCGGCTATCCCTCCCGCACCCGTTCGGCCGCCCGCAGCTTCGCCGAGGCGGCGCGCGGGTTCCGCTCGATCTCGGCGTCGGTCGGCGGCTCGGCGCCGCGGGTCAGCAGCTTGAACCGCGGCTGGTACGCCTCCGGCACCACCGGCAGCCCGGGCGGGGCCGCGGACTCCGAGGCCGCAGCGAAGACCCGCTTCACCAACCGGTCCTCCAGCGAGTGGTACGACAGCACGGCGATGCGGCCGCCGAGGCCGGTCGCGGCGACGGCGGCCGGCAGGGCCCGCTCCAGCACCGCCAGTTCGTCGTTCACCGCGATCCGCAGCGCCTGGAACGCCCGCTTGGCCGGGTGCCCTCCGGTGCGGCGGGTGGCGGCCGGGATCGCGTCCCGCACCAGTTCCGAAAGACGCGCCGTCGTGGTGAACGGTTCCCGCTCGCGCTCGGCGACGATCCGGTCGGCGATGCGGCGGGCGAACCGCTCCTCGCCGTAGTCCCGCAGGATCCTGGTGAGCTCGGCGGCCGAGTAGGTGTTCACGATGTCCGCCGCGGTCAGGCCGCGGGAGGAGTCCATGCGCATGTCGAGCGGGGCGTCGTAGCTGTAGGCGAAGCCGCGGTCGCGCAGGTCCAGCTGCAGGGAGGAGACCCCGAGGTCGAACAGCGTCCCGGACAGCGCCGGCACGCCGAGGTCGGCCAGCACCCGCGGGATCTCGTCGTAGACGGCATGCACCAGCGTCGCGCGCTCCCCGAACGGGGCCAGCCGCTTGCCCGACGCCTCCAGCGCCTGCGGGTCCCGGTCCAGGCCGATCAGCCGCACCTCGGGGAAACGCCGCAGGAACGCCTCGCTGTGGCCGCCGAGCCCCAGCGTCGCGTCGAGCACCACCGCGCCGGGCCGCTCCAGGGCCGGGCCGAGGATCTCGACGCAGCGTTCGAGCATGACCGGGATGTGGGTCGCGCTTGTCATGAGAGGTGGTTCCGCCTTCGATTCCGTGCCGTGCCGCGTCTTCCGGGCCCACCGTACCGAGCCCGGCCCCCCGGTCCGGCACGCCGCGCGCCTTCTGGTCCCCGCCCGTTCAAGGCCGGCGTGCGCGCCGGCTGGCACCGGGGAAGGTGCGCCAGTCGGACGAGCCGGTCGAGCGGGAGGAGGCCACAGGGCGCGCGGCGGGCGTCCGCGGGGACGCGGGGTGGTCGGCTACCGGATGCTCAGGACGCGGCCTCCGTTCCCGTCGCGGAGTACGCCGACTCCGCCTCGGCCAGGTAGTCGGCCCACGCCGCAGCGTCCCAGACCTCCAGCCGGGTGTCGGCGCCGATCACCACGCACTCCCGGGTCAGCCCCGCGTACTGGCGCAGCGGCGGCGGGATGACGATCCGGCCCTGCGCGTCCGGCGCGCAGTCGTAGGCACTGGCGAAGAACACCCGGTGGTAGTCCCGGGACGAGCGGCCTATGACCGCCTCCGGCGAGCCGGGCCGGTTGGCGCTGCGCATCTGCTCGGTGAGCTCGGCGAACCCGGCAGCGGTCCACACCGCCAGACAGCGTTCCTGCCCCTTGGTGACGACCAGCCCGGCGGCCAGTTCCTCGCGGAACCGCGCGGGCAGGATCAGCCGGCCCTTGTCGTCCAGGGAGGGCGTGTAGGTCCCGAGGAACACCCACGCCTCCTCTCCCTGCCCGCCGGGGGCGGCCGGCCGGCGTCCAGCCCCAGCTGGCGGGTCCGTAAAAAATCTGCGCATTGCGCGGTAGTCCGGATCGGACCGGTCCCGCTCCACTTCCCCCCACTGTACTCCACCAAACCTCACGGGCAACCCCAGAACGCCGAGTCTCAGCAGGTCACAGTGACCACGCGGGCCGATCGGGGATTGCCCCGAACGGGTTGTCGAACCGATCGGGACGCGGTGGTGTTGTGTAGAGAGGAACCCTCTCTCCGGCCGTGGTCCAGACCAGAGGGGCAACTATTTCGCCGGACCTCTTGCCCTAAGAGCCCCGGGGTGAGCGAAGATCTGAGGTGCACTGTGTTTTCTCGTGGGCGCATACGCCGCGAACAGGAGGAGAACAGGGCAGCCGGACGTGCAGACACGGACGGCGGGGGCCGGACGACCGCGGGGTGCTACCCGAGCGCCGTGGCCATGCGGGGCGGCCGCGCGAACACCGCGCGACCGAGCGAACAGTGGGAGGATCCTGTGACGGTCGGCAACAGCGAGCTGGGATACAGCGGGGACGCCGGCGCCCCGGGCGCCGCGGGTCTCGCGGCGCGCCCCGGGGCCGCGGTCGGCGGGGTGGACCTGGAACGCCTGGCCGACACCACGGGCCGGATCCGGGCCGCGGTGGAGACGGTCATCGAGGGCAAGCCCGAAGTCGTGAAGCTGGCGGTCACGGTGCTGCTCGCCGAGGGCCACCTGCTGCTCGAGGACGTGCCCGGCGTCGGCAAGACCATGCTGGCCAAGGCGCTGGCCAAGTCCATCGACTGCACCGTGCGGCGCATCCAGTTCACGCCGGACCTGCTGCCCTCGGACATCACCGGGGTGTCGATCTTCGACCAGCAGCGCAAGGAGTTCGAGTTCAAGCCGGGCGCGATCTTCGCCAACTTCGTGGTCGGCGACGAGATCAACCGGGCCTCGCCCAAGACCCAGTCGGCGCTGCTGGAGTCGATGGAGGAGCGGCAGGTGACGGTGGACGGCACCACGTTCCACCTGGAGGCGCCGTTCATGGTGGTGGCCACCCAGAACCCGATCGAGATGGAGGGCACCTACCCGCTGCCGGAGGCGCAGCGGGACCGGTTCATGGCCCGCATCTCGGTGGGCTACCCCTCCCCCGCGGCCGAGCTGCGGATGCTGGACACCCACGGCCAGGTCTCCCCGCTGGACGAGCTGCGCCCGGTGGCGGACGCCGCCGAGGTGGCGCGGCTGATCGAGGCGGTGCGGCGGATCCACGTCTCGGACGAGGTCCGGCGCTACGCGATCGACCTGGTGAACGCCTCCCGCAGCTCGCCGGAGCTGCGCCTGGGCGCCTCTCCCCGGGCCACGCTGCAGCTGGTCCGGGCGGCGCGCGCGACGGCGGCCATGGACGGCCGGGACTTCGTGCTCCCGGACGACGTGCAGCAGCTGGCGGTCTCGGTCCTGGCGCACCGGCTGCTGCCGACCGCCGAGACCCAGATCAGCCGCCGCACCACCGAGCAGGTGGTGGCCGGGCTCGTGAGCTCGGTCCCGGTGCCGAGCCTCGGCGGCGCGGCGCATCTGCGCCGCTAGCCGGTCCCACGGACCCACGACGAGGGCAGGAGGGCACCGGTGTCCGCCCAACAGAATCAGAACACGGAGAGCTCCGACGGCCGCGGCGGGCGGCTGGCCGGGCTGACCACCCGCGGCCGCTCGTTCCTGGCCGCCGGCCTGGCCGCGATGGCCTGCGGCATGCTGTTCGACTACAAGGTGCTGCTGCGGGTCGGCGCGATGCTGGCGATGCTGCCGCTGATCTCGATCATGGTGCTGGCGCGCACTCGCTACCGGGTGTCGTGCCGGCGCGCGCTGGAGCCGGCCCGGGTCGGGGTCGGCCAGGAGGCGCGCGTGCACCTGCGGCTGGAGAACGTCTCCCGGCTGCCCTCCGGCACGCTGCTGGTCGAGGACCGGGTGCCGTACGTGCTCGGCTCGCGGCCCAGGTTCGTGCTGAACAAGGTGGAGCCGCACGGCCGGCGCCGGGTGGTCTACCGGGTGCGCTCGGACGTGCGCGGCCGCTACCTGCTGGGGCCGCTGGCGCTGCGCCTGGCCGACCCGTTCGGCCTGGTGGAGCTGTCCCGCTCGTTCTCGGCGCAGCACGCGCTGACCGTGACCCCGCAGGTGCACCTGCTGCCGAACGCCCCGGTGGGGCAGGCCTGGAGCGGCCGCGGCGAGGGGCACGCGACCTCGGTGGCGGCCGCCGGTGAGGACGACATCGGCACCCGCGAGTACCGGCACGGCGACGACCTGCGGCGGGTGCACTGGCGCTCGACCGCGCGCACCGGCGAGCTGATGGTGCGGCGCGAGGAGCAGGTGTGGCAGAGCCGGGCGACGATCCTGCTGGACACCCGGGCCATCGCGCACCGCGGCGACGGCCCGGCCTCGTCCTTCGAGTGGGCGGTCTCGGCGGCCGCCTCGATCGCGATCCACATGGCCCGGCACGGCTACGCGGTGCGGCTGCTGACCGAGACCGGCCAGGCGGTGACCGCCGCCGCGCACGACTCCTCGGCGATCGGCCTGGACTTCGAGGGCATGCTGCTGGACGCGCTGGCCGTGGTGGAGATGAGCAACGCCGCCACCCTGTCCGGCGCCAACGCGATGCTGCGCCAGGGCGGCGGCGACAGCCTGGTGATCGCCGTCCTCGGCGATCTGAGCGGCGACGACGCCTCGGAGCTGGCGCGGGTGCGGCACTCCACGACCTCGGGCGTGGCGTTCGCGATGGACACCGCCTCCTGGCTCGGCGGGCGTCCGCTGGCCGCCGCGCAGGCCCGGTTCCAGGGCTCGGCGCAGGTGCTGCGGGTCGGCGGCTGGCGGGTGGTGGAGGTGGAGCCCGGCGACCGGGTGCCGGACCTGTGGGAGCAGGCGGCGCGGCGCGGGTCCGGGATGATCGGGACGGTCGGGACGGCCCGGGCCGCCGGTGCCGCCGAACCGGCCGCGACAGAACTGGGGGCGGCGCGATGACCGCCCGACGGGGTACGGGGACTGACACAGGGGGCATCCGATGACGGGCCGCGCGCGCATTGGCATCGCGGCGGCGGTCGCGCTGCTGCTCACCTCCGCCGGGCTGCTGCGGCTGCTGGCCCCGGGCACCTGGATCTGGCCCATCGTGCTGGCGGTGGCCGTCTCCACCGCGGCCGGCGAGCTGTTCCGCCGGCTGATCCGGCCGCGGCCGCTGGTCGTGGCCGCGCAGGCGGCGGTCGTGTTCTGGTACGCCATGGTGCTGCTGGCCCACGACGAGGCGTTCGGCGGCGTGCTGCCCACCTTGGCGGTGTTCCACAAGCTCGGGGACCTGTACTCGGCCGGCGCGCACGACATCCGCAACACCTACGTCGGCGGCGAGGCCACCACCGGCATCGCCGCGATCCTGCTGCTGTCGCTGAGCGCGCTGGCGGTGCTGGTGGACGCTCTGGCCGCGACCTACGCGGCCGCGCCGCTGGCCGGCCTGCCGCTGCTGGCGCTGTACCTGGTCCCGGCCACCCGCAGCGGCGGCGGCTACGACTGGTTCGCGTTCGGCCTGGCCGCCGCGGGCTACACGGCGCTGCTGTCGGCCGAGGGCCGGGACCGGCTGGGGCGCTGGGGGCGGCCGCTGGTGCACGCCGGCAGCCGCCGCACCGGGGCCGACGGGCGGCCGAGCCCGGCGGCCAAGGCCAAGGTCGACACCGGCCCGATCGCCGCCACCGGCCACCAGATCACCACGCTGGCCCTGGTGCTGGCGGTGCTGGCGCCGGTGCTCCTGCCCACGGTCAGCGGCGGCCTGTTCGGCATCGGCCCGAACAGCGGCGGGGGCGGCGGCCCGGGCGGCCACAAGAGCAGCGGCGGCCACTTCAGCCAGAAGCTGGACCTGCACGCGAACCTGAAGTCGACGTCCGACGAAGTGGTCCTGACCTACACGGCGAACAAGGCGACGTACCTGCGGTTCCAGACCGCCGACATCTTCCAGGCCAAGGTGAAGGGCGAGGCGTTCATCCCGAACGCGCAGGCGGGCCTGCGAGCCTTCGGTCCGAACGGGGAGATCTCCGGCTCGGTGCCGGGCTATCCCGCCGACGCGCCGGCGCCGAAGCTGATCAACGTCCACGTGACCATCAAGTCCCCGGTGGCCACGGAGGACCACAAGGGCGGCAACAACGCCCTGCCGCTGCCGTACCCGACTCAGTCGCTCCACCCGCCGGCGACCGGCTTCAACATCGACGAGGAGAGCCTGGCGGCCCTGGGCCCGGGCAGCATCGACGCGGGCCTGCAGTACGACGCCGTCGCCTACGACATGTCGCCGGACGCGCTGTCCCCGGCCGTCCTGGCCGCCGCCAAGATCCCCACCCGCGACGAGGTCGCGGCGCTCGGCATGACCCGGGACCTGGAGACCAGCGGCGTGCCCCAGGACGTCATCGACCTCGCCGCGACCGTCACCAAGGACAAGACCAACCCGGTCGACAAGGCGATCCTGATCCAGAACTACTTCCAGAAGGGCAACGGCTACACCTACAACCTGGACGTCCCGTCCGACAAGACCGGCGCCGAGGCCATGGACTACCTGCTGAAGTACAAGCAGGGCTACTGCCAGTACTACGCCGAGACGATGGTCGCCATGGCCCGCTCCCTGGGTATCCCGGCCCGCGTGGCGCTGGGCTTCACCCCCGGCGCGTCCCCCAAGGGCGACGGAACCTACGAGGTCCGGACGCACGACTACCACTCCTGGCCGGAGCTCTACTTCGACGGCATCGGCTGGCTCCGCTTCGAGCCGACGGTGGGCATCGACAACATCGCCCTCAGCGCCGGCCACGGCCGCGTCCCGCAGTACAACACGGTGGTGCCCAGCGCCACCTCGACGCCGACCACGGCGCCGACCACGTCCTCCTCCGCGAACGCGGGCGCCACGAACGACAACAACTGCCCGATCAACGTCCGCAAGGCCGGCGGCTGCAACGACACCTCCGACGGCACGGTGGCCGCGCCCAAGGAGAAGTTCAGCTGGCTCGGCTGGTTCGGCTCGGTCCCCCGCTTCCTGCAGTACTGGCTGTTCGGTGGCTCCGGCTACGCGATCGCCCTGCGCTTCATCCTGCTGGTCCTGCTCCTGCTGGCCTGCATCCCGATGGTGATGCGCAAGGTCCGCCGCCGCACCCGCGGCAAGGTGGCCTCCGGCCGCGCCACCTCCCGGCGCGGCGCCAAACGGGGCGCCGACAAGCCGGACCCCGAGGACGACGAGAAGCTCGACTGGCAGTCCGCCGACGCCCCGTCGTCGCGCCGCCCGGAATCCGACCCCGAACGCCTCCGGATCCTGGCGGCCTGGGCCGAACTCCGCGACAGCGCCACCGACCTGGGCTACTCCTGGCCCTCGTCGGAGACCCCCCGCCAGAGCGCCCGCCGCATCACCAAGCAGGCGCACCTGTCCCGCCCGGCCCAGGAGGCCATGGACCGCGTCACCGGCCTGGCCGAGCGCGCGAACTACGCCAGGACCCTCCGCCGCCCCAGCCTCGGCGGCGCGGCGCCGACGCGGAACCTGATGGACGACGTCAAGGTCATCCGCGCCGGGCTGGCCGAGCCGGTCTCGCGCCGCACGCGCCTGCGCGCCACGGTGCTGCCGCCGTCGGCGCTGGCCGCCTTGCGGGAACGCCGCGAGGACCTGACCGGCCGCGTGTACGAGCGGCTGCAGGGGACCGGGACGCAGCTGCGGTCCCGAATGTCCGGTGCGGGGACGCGGCCGGAGGGCCGGGCCGGCGAAGGGCGGAAGCCACGGCGGTGACCGCGGAACGCGGCGCGAAGGCCGGGCCCCCGCAGCGGAGCCCGGCCTTCGTCCTCCACGGTGAGGGCTCACGGGCCTTGAGAGCAAGACAGGCAAGAAAAACCGCTGGTTCGACGCTCGACGACGTCGGACCAGCGGTTTTCCGTCTCTCTGTCCCGGGGGGGCTGCGGGGCCTAGAGGTTCCCCTCGTCCCTGCGCCGCTGCCACCGTTCCTCGAACCGCCGCATCGTGGGCGCCCGCCCGGCCTTGCCGGCCGCGGCCCGGACCTTGCGCCGGGCCACCGGCACGATCTCGCCGGGGGCGGGGATCCGGCGCCAGCTCGCGTAGGCCAGCCAGGCGCAGCCCAGCATCACGACGAAGCCGGCGACGCTCAGCACGATCAGGGAGATGACCACGCCGGCCACCAGCATGCCGAGGCCGACCACGAACCCGGCCACAGCCAGGAGGGCACGGCGTCGGAACAGTGCGCGCAGGTCCGCTCCCTGCAGCGCGGAGGCGAACTTCGGGTCCTCCGCGTGCAGCGCGCGCTCCATCTGCTCCAGCAGGCGCTGCTCGTGTTCAGACAGCGGCACTTGGCGAATCCTCCCAGCGTCCACAGCCACACATAGGCGGTGACTGTTCTAAGAATAGGCAGACCCCGGGATCTATGAAAGCTCCCGCAGGACCGATCCGAAGACCCCTTCATCCGAACGATGCCCGCGTATGCGCTGGGCTACGCATGCGTTGATCTCCGCTTGGAGGTCCCTCTCTTACAAGAACGCTCCGTAGGGCGGAAAGGTTCGCCCCGAGGCGGGGAACGGCATTACCAAATCCTTGCCCAAACGCTCAGGGCGCGCTCGGGGAGGGGGCCGAGCGATGCTCGACCGCCCGCGTGGAATGCCTGCAAATGCGCCCAAACAGGCTCAAGTGACTCTCAAGAGCGACTCCGGGGACACCAGAGTCGGCAGAGACTCCTGGGACGGCCTCGGGCCGCCGCACTTGGTCGCTTCGGCCGGTCGCCCGAATCGCCCGCGCTATTCGTCCGCGCCGGCCGCACCGCCCGCGCCGCCCGCGCCGCCCTTGCGGGCCAGCAGGTGCAGCCGCCCCGCCACCGCCCGGAACTCCGGCCGGTCCGCGACCGCCGCCTCCAGGGCCGCCAGATCCGCCGCTCCGTGGGGTTCGGCGTCCACCAGCGCCCCCGGCACGAGGTCCGTGAACACCCGCACCCCGTGCACCGTCTCCACCGCCAGCCCCGCTCCGCGCAGCAGCACGGTGAGCTCGTCCTCGGAGAAGCGCGCGGCCAGCGGGTCCTGGGCCCCGAACCGCCCGCTGGGGTCGGACAGCGCCCGCCGCGCCTCGGCGAAGTGCCCGCCCAGTGCGCGGGCCACCACCGCGGCCGTCCGGTTGGCGGCCAGCACGCTGACCACACCGCCGGGCCGCAGCACCTCGGCGACCGCGCGCAGGCCCGCCGCCGGGTCGTCGGTCATCTCCAGCACGCCGTGGCACAGCACCAGGTCCACGCTGCCCGGCTCGACCTGCTCCAGCAGCCCGGCGAGGTCACCCTGTACGGCCCGCAGCGCCTCCTTCGGGACACCGGCCTCGGAGGCCCGGCGCTCCAGCGCGGCCAGGGCGTCCGGACTCGGGTCCACGACGGTCACCCGGTGGCCCAGCTCGGCCATCGGGACCGCGAAGCCGCCGGTGCCGCCGCCGACGTCCAGCACGTCGCGGGGGCCGTCGGCGTCGAGCACGGTGCGCAGCGCCGTCCACAGGACCGCGGTCCGGGCCTGCGCGCGCCGGGTGGCGGGGCTGGGGGCGGTGGCGCTGGCGGCGCTGTCGGCCATGGGCGGTGCACTCCTGCGGGTCGGCTGGCTGCCGGTCGGGCGGTCGAACGGCAGGCGGGCGGCGGTCGGTCGGCGGTCGGGCCGGTCGGGCCCCGGTCGGGCCCCGGTCCGTCGGCAGTCGGGCCCCGGTCGGGCGGCGGTCGAACACGACGGTGATCGGCGCTCGGAGCCAGCGTAGTGGACCGGATCGGCGGGGGCCGGAGTGTCTCGCGGGGCGCGGCGTGCAGCGCGGGGCGGAAGGCGGGACTGCGGCGTGCGGCGCGGGGGCGGAAGGCGAGCCGCACCGTGCCCGAGACGCCGCCGCCGGGCCCCGCGCAGGTGGGCGCGGCCAATCCTGCCAGCACCTGTCAGTGTCCCGGTGCACCATGGAACACGTGCGCAGCGTGCCCTCCATCCTCCACGTCGACCTGGACGCGTTCTACGCGTCGGTGGAGCAGCTGCACAAGCCGAGCCTGCGCGGCAAGCCGGTGATCGTCGGCGGCGTCGGCGTGCGCGGCGTGGTGTCGACCGCGTCCTACGAGGCGCGCGCCTTCGGCGTGCACTCCGCCCTGGCCACCGGGATCGCCCGCCGCCGGGCGCCGAACGCCGCGTATCTGATCCCCCGCTTCGGCGCGTACCAGGCCTACAGCGAGATCGTCATGGGCCTGATGCACGACCTCTCGCCGCTCGTCGAGCCGCTGAGCCTGGACGAGGCGTTCCTCGACGTGTCGCATCTGTTCGAGCCCGGGGACACGGCCGGGCCCGAGGCCGGGGCGCGGCGGGCGCGGGAGATCGCCGGCGGCCTCCGGGCCCGGATCAAGGACGCGACCGGCCTGACCGCGTCGGTGGGCGCCGCGTCGTCCAAACTGGTCGCCAAGATCGCCTCGGACGCCGAGAAGCCGGACGGCCTGGTCGTGGTCGAACCCGGCGCCGAACAGGCCTGGCTGGACCCGCTGCCGGTGCGCGCGCTGTGGGGCGTCGGCCCGGCCACCGCCGAGCGGCTGCGCAAGATCGGCGCCACCACCGTCGCCGAGCTGCGGACGCTGACCCGCCAGGAACTCGTCGCGGTGCTCGGCACGAGCTACGGCGCCTCCCTCTACGCCATCGCCCGCGGCCTGGACGACCGGGACGTCTCACCGGACCGGGAGCTGAAGTCGGTCAGCGTCGAGGACACCTTCGCCGAGGACCTGCTGGACCCGGCCACCATCACCGCCGAGATGGACCGGCTGGTCACCCGGCTCAGCTCGCGGCTGCGCCAGGCCGGTCGCTCCGGACGGACGATCAGCATCAAGGTCCGCGGCCACGACTTCACCACGGTGTCCCGCTCCGAAACAACGGCCGGTCCCACGGACGACCCGGCGGTCATCCGCGCCGCCACGCATCGCATGCTGCCCGGCGCGGTCGCGGCCGCGACGCAGGCCGTGCCGGGGGTCCGCCTGCTCGGCGTGGGGCTCAGCTCGCTGGCCGAGTGGGCGCAGCTGGACCTGTTCGCCGCGGTCGAGGAGGACCTGCTCGACGAGGACGACCTCGACCCGGAGATGTGGGCGGACGACGACGCGGAAACGAACGCAGACACAGACACAGCCACAGACACAGCCACAGACACAGACGCCGTCGCCGACTCGGCCTCCGGGCTCGGTTCCGCGGAGGGCGCCGGCGACGCCTCCGACCCCGGTCCCGGCCCCGACCCGGCGGACCCCGCCCACATAGCCACGCCAGTCCTCACGGTCGAAGGCGAGCGCTCCCCCCGCCAGTTCGGCCCCCTGCCCCCGGGCACCCGCGGCGCGGTCGACGCGGCGCGCGCCGAGCGCCGCTTCCTCCCCGGCCAGGACGTCGACCACGACGAGTTCGGCCCCGGCTGGGTCCAGGGCGCTGGCCTGGGGCGGGTCACGGTCCGCTTCGAGACGCCGTGGTCGGAGCCGGGCCGCATCAAGACCCTGCGCGCTGACGACGAGGCCCTGCACCTGGTCGACTCCGCGGCCGTCGCCCGGGAGGCACTGGAGCGCCGGGAAGCTCGTCGGGCGCAGCCCTGACCTCCGCATTACCATCGGCCATATGACTGAAGAGCCCACCAAGACAGAGGTCGTCGACAACGAACTCGAAGACCGTTTCGAGGTCTGGTACGGCGGCCGCCTCGCGGGCTTCGCCGCCTACCGCCGCCGGGGCGGCGCGACGATCTTCGTGCACACAGAGATCGCCGACGAGTTCGGCGGCAAGGGACTCGGCACGGTGCTGGCCCGGCGGGCCCTGGACACGACCGTGGAGCGGGGCGAGACCATCGTCCCGATCTGCCCTTTCATCAGCGCCTACCTGCGCAAGCACCCGGAGTACGAGGAGCACGTCCGCTGGCCGGACTCCCAGGCGGCGGACCCGGCGGACCCGGCCGGCCGCTGAGAGGCCGCACCGACGATGAGCAACCTCGACGCCAACCCCGCCGAGCAGGACTGCCCCGCCAAGGGCGACCCGGGCCCGGTCGCCGAGCTGTACGAGGCCCGCGACGTCCCCCTGGGGGGCGTCCGCGGCGTCCACGTGATGCGCACCCTGCCGCAGCGGGTGCTGCCCACCGTGGGCGCCTGGTGCTTCCTGGACCATTTCGGCCCCCATGACACCCCGATGCACGTCAACCCGCACCCCCACATCGGCCTGCAGACCGTGACCTGGCCCTTCCAGGGTGAGATCCGCCACCGCGACAGCGTGGGCTCCGACGTCGTGGTGCGGCCCGGCCAGCTGAACCTCATGACCGCCGGCCACGGCATCGCCCACTCCGAGATCGGCACCACGCCCGGCCAGATCGGCCACGGCCTCCAACTCTGGACCGCCCTCCCGGCCGGCCACCGCGCCACGGCGCCCCACTTCGAGCAGCACCGGGACCTGCCGCTCTACGAACGCCCGGGCCTCCGCGCGATCGTCTTCATGGGCACTCTGGACACCGCCACCTCCCCGGCGACGACGTATTCACCGCTGCTCGGCGCCGACCTCACGGTGAACCCGGGCGCGGACGTGACCATCCCCTTGACCCACTACCACGAGCACGCCCTCCTCCTCATCGAGGGCGACCTCACCGCCGCGGACACAGACCTCCCACCTGGCCCACTCCTCTACCTCGGTACGGGCCGCAGCGAACTGACCCTGTCCAGCCGCACCGGCGCCCACGTGATCCTCCTCGGCGGCGAACCGTTCCGCGAGGACATCGTCATGTGGTGGAACTTCGTCGGCGGTTCCCACGAGGAGATCGAGGAAGCCCGGGCGGGCTGGGAGAAGCGGGACCAGGAGCGCTTCCCGGACATCGCCGGGCACACGGTAGAGGAGCGGATTCCCGCGCCGCCGTTGCCCGGGGTGCGGCTGAAGCCGCGGGGGCGGGGGCACTGAGAGGGCTGTCTCTCTGACACCAAGACGTTGAAGGGGCGCTCCCCACACGGAGCGCCCCTTCAACGTTCTTCCTTCTTCGGCGTACCTACGCCTCAGGTACAAAAACCCTTAGTTCCACCCGGGCATCGGGTACTGCTCCATCAGCTCCCGCACCTCGCCCGCGATGCGCGCGTACTGCTCGGTGTCGCCCTTCGCGGCGGCCTGGACGGTCTCGTCCATCCACGCGGCGATCTGGGCCATGTTCTCCGGGAGGAGGCCGCGGGTGGTGATGGCGGCGGAGCCCAGGCGGATGCCGGAGGGGTCGAAGGGCTTGCGGGGGTCGAAGGGGACCGAGTTGTAGTTCAGCTCGATGCCGGCGGCGTCCAGGGCCTTGGCGGCGACCTTGCCGGTGACGCCCTTGGGGGTCAGGTCGGCCAGGATCAGGTGGTTGTCGGTGCCGCCGGAGACCAGGTCCCAGCCGCGCTCGGTGAGACCGGCGGCCAGGGCCTTGGCGTTGGCCACGACGGTGGCCGCGTAGGTGCGGAACTCGGGCTGCGCGGCTTCCTTCAGCGCCACCGCGATGCCGGCGGTGGTGTGGTTGTGGGGGCCGCCCTGGAGGCCGGGGAAGACCGCCTTGTCGATCGGGGTGGCGTACTCCTCGGTGGTCATGATCATCGCGCCGCGGGGGCCACGGAGGGTCTTGTGCGTGGTCGTGGTGATCACGTCCGCGTAGCCGACCGGGGTGGGGTGCGCGCCGCCGGCGATCAGGCCGGCGATGTGGGCGATGTCGGCGACCAGGATGGCGCCGATCTCCTTGGCGATCTCGGCGAAGGCCGGGTAGTCGATGGTGCGCGGGATCGCGGTGCCGCCGCAGAAGATGACCTTCGGGCGCTCCTTCAGGGCCAGGTCGCGCACGTCGTTCATGTCGACGATGCCGGTCTCGCGGGAGACGCCGTACGCCACCGGGTTGAACCACTTGCCGCTCACCGACACCGGCGAACCGTGAGTGAGGTGGCCGCCCGCGGCCAGGCCGGCGCCCATGAAGGTGTCGCCGGGCTTCATGAACGCCAGGTACACCGCGAGGTTCGCAGGGGAGCCGGAGTACGGCTGCACGTTCGCGTGGTCGACGCCGAACAGGGACTTGGCCCGGTCGATGGCGATGGTCTCGATCGGGTCGATGAACTGCTGGCCCTCGTAGTAGCGGCGGCCGGCGTAGCCCTCGGAGTACTTGTTGGTCAGAACCGTGCCGGACGCCTCCAGGACCGCGGTGGAGACGTAGTTCTCCGACGCGATCATCCGGATCTTCTCGTACTGGCGGCGCGCCTCGTCCTCGATGAGACCGGCGATCTGCGGATCTTCCTTGGCAAGCTCGGGAATGGCGGGCGAGTGCATGTGATGCCTCCTCGGGCGTCATCGTCCGAAGGGACACCCAGGCGCACGGTGCCCGCTCTGTCTCTACGCTTCCTGGTGGTCGGTTCCACCTCCGCGCGCTCCCATAAGGACCCATCCCTATGAAAAGCGTGCGTTCTGCGCCAGTCGCGATGTATAGATGCTATCGCTGTGCGGGTTCCAGGAGCGCCACGCATTCCACATGCCGGGTCATCGGGAACAGGTCGAACGCCCGCAGGTCGGTCAGCTCGTAACCGGCCTCCGCGAAGTACGCCACGTCCCGCGCCAGCGCCGCCGGGTCACAAGCCACGTACGCCACCGCGCGCGGCTTCAAGCCCGCGATCCGCGTGCACACCTCACGTCCGGCCCCGGCCCGCGGCGGGTCCAGCACGACGACGTCCGCGCTGTCCGGCACGTAGCGGTCGTCCGCGAGAACCTCGTCCACAGAGCCCTCTACGAGATCCACCCACGGGAACTCCCCGCTCTCCTCCACGTCCTCCTCGAACCCGAGGTTGTGCGCGGCGTCCCGCACCGCCTGCCGGTCCAGCTCCACGGCCAGCACGGACCCGTCCTCGCCGACCGCCTCGGCCAGCGGCGCGGTGAACAACCCGACGCCGCTGTAGAGGTCCAGGGCGGTCTCCCCTTGTGTCGGGTCCAGGAAGTCCAGGACGGCCTCGGTCAGCACGTCCGGCGCGGCGGGGTGCACCTGCCAGAACCCGCTGCCGCTTACCCGCCACGTACGGCCCTCGGCTACCTCGCGCACATAGGGGCGTCCATGGATGCGCTGCACTCCGGAGATGTGGGTGTTCCTGGAGACGCCCCGGAGAACGGACACCTTTACGTCCGCGTCCACATAAGGCATCTGCTCCCCGCGCGCAGGTGTCACGACAAGGGCCCGGTCCGCCGAGCCCGTGGCCGCGATCACCTCAACGGACTCCATCCCCGGCCAGTCCCGCTGGAGCGCTCCGACCTCGTCCACTCCAGCGGACGCGATGGCGCACTCCTCCACCGGCACCACCTCATGCGACCGGTGCTTGCGGAAACCCAGCTGCCCCTGGGGATCCACCGCGAACTGCACGCGGGTCCGCCAGCCGAACGGCGAGCCGACCTCCTCGACGACCACTTCGCGGTCCAGTTTCGCGAGGCGCCGCAGTTGCTCCTCAACCACCTGCCCCTTGAGCCTCAGCTGAGCCTCGTAGGCCACGTGCTGCCAGTCGCAGCCGCCGCACAGTCCGGGCCCGGCGTACTGGCAGGGAGCCTCCACACGATCCTCAGAGGCCTCGAGGATCTCCACTGCGTCGGCACGCCAGAAGGAGTCCTTGGCGTCCCCCTCGGTCACGAGGGCGATCACCCGCTCGCCCGGCAGGGCATGCCGCACGAATACCGCACGGCCCTCGTGGCGGGCCACACAGAAGCCGCCGTGCCCGGGCGGGCCGACCTCGACCTCGATCCGCGTGCCGACGGCGTCACCGACGCGCTCGGAGCGTTCCTGACGGCCTCGCCGGTCCGGCCGGCCTTGAGAGCCGGGGCGGTCCCCACGGCCGCTCTGGGCGGCGTTGCGGCGGCCGGGATCGGCGTCTGAGGGGCGGCGGCGAGCTGCTGGTCGGTTCACGCGTCCCAGCCTATGGGGTGCCGGTGCGACGCACAGACGGGTGCACGGATGAGCGTGCGTGTGCCCCACGCATTCCCCGGCCGAAGCCCGCCAGAAGCAGGCCGGGGAGTGTGAGTGGGCCCCACGCATTCCCCGGCCGAAGCCCGTTAGGAGCGGGCCGGGGAAGGTGAGGGAACACGTCCTCACGCCCCGTAGTACCGTCGAGATACGAACATCGAAAGTCTCATCGTCCGAAGTCTCCCGAGAGGGCCAAAGTGCACGTCGTCATCATGGGGTGCGGCCGGGTGGGGTCCACCCTGGCGCACAGCCTGGAGGATCTCGGCCACACGGTCGCGATCATCGATCAGGACCCGGGAGCCTTCCGCAGGCTGAGCCCGCACTTCGCGGGCCGCCGGGTGACCGGCACCGGGTTCGACCGCGACACCCTCGCCGAGGCGGGGATCGCGGAGGCCGGCGCGTTCGCCGCGGTCTCCAGCGGCGACAACTCGAACATCATCGCCGCGCGGGTGGCGCGGGAGAACTTCGGTGTCGAGAACGTCTGCGCGCGCATTTACGACCCGCGCCGCGCGGAGATATACCAGCGTCTGGGCATCCCCACCGTCGCCACCGTGCGCTGGACCGCCGACCAGATGCTGCGGCGGCTGCTGCCGGCCGGCTCCACCGAGCTGTGGCGCGACCCCAGCGGCCAGGTGGCGCTGATCGAGGTGCACGTGGATCCGGGCTGGATGGGCCACCGGGTGGCCCGCCTGGAGGAGGCCGCGGAGGCCCGCGTCGCGTTCCTCACCCGGCTCGGCGAGGGCGTGCTGCCCGCCGCCGACACCGTGCTGCAGGACGGCGACCTGGTGCAGGTCATGGTGGCCCCCGGCGACGTGGCGCGGGTCGAGGAAGTTCTCGCGAAGGGACCGAGCACCTGATGCGCGTCGCAATCGCCGGGGCGGGCAACGTCGGCAGCTCCATCGCCAAGGAGCTGCTGGAGAACGGCCACGAGGTGCTGCTGATCGACCGCGACCCGTCGCGGATCGCGGTCGAGGGCCTGCCGACCGCCGAGTGGCTGCTGGCCGACGCCTGCGAGATCTCCTCGCTGGACGAGGCGGCCCTGCAGCGCTGCAACGTCGTGGTCGCGGCCACCGGCGACGACAAGGCCAACCTGGTCGTGTCGCTGCTGGCCAAGACCGAGTACGGCGTGCCGCGCGTGGTGGCCCGCATCAACCACCCGAAGAACGAGTGGATGTTCGACGAGAAGTGGGGCGTGGACGTCGCCGTCTCCACCCCGCGCCTGCTGTCCGCGCTGGTCGAGGAGGCGGTCTCGGTCGGCGACCTGGTCCGCCTGCTCCGCTTCAGCCAGGGCGACGCCAACCTGGTCGAACTGACACTGCCGAAGGACACCGCCCTGGTCGGCACCACGGTCGGCGAGGTGGCCTGGCCGGAGGACACCGCCCTGGTGACCATCATCCGCGGCGGCCGCGTGCTGATCCCCTCGCCGGAGGAGCCGCTGGCGGCCCTGGACGAGCTGTTGTTCGTGGCGCACGTGGACCGCGAGGAGGAGCTCGAGGACCTGCTCTCGCCGGCGATGTCGTCAGAGAGCTGAGCTCCCGCCAGGAAGCGGATACGAGGGGCCCGCGGGATCGTTCCCGCGGGCCCCTCGCGCTCTCACTGCACGTGCTTGGCGATGAAGGCGAAGACTTCGTTCTTCACCTGCGGCCACAGGTCGACGCCGTGGTCGCGATCGTTCTTCAGGATGTGCAGCGTCTTGTCCTTCTCGGCAGTGGCGTCGTACATCCTCTGCGCGTCAGTGGCGAACCGTGAGTCCTCGTCGCCTGCGAAGAAGGCGACCGGGACCTGGAACGTCTTCACCGCGGAGACCGCGTCGGCCGGGCCGTAGGCTGTGGGGCCGGACAGCGACACCACGCCCTGCACCGCCGGAGTGACCTCGCCGGCCGCCGCCAGCACCGCGCTGCCGCCCATCGAGGCGCCGATCAGCACGATCTTCTGGTGGCCCCGGGCCCGCAGCTGCTCGACGGCCTTGGCGACGTCGGTGTCGATGCCACCGCCCATGGTGATCGCCATGACCGTGTAGTCATTGGCCGGGAAGTCGGTCCAGATCGACGACCACTGGCACAGGGTGGCGTCCACCTGATGGGCCAGGACGACCCCGATCGGGCCGGTGCCGATCGTGTACGCCTCGACGTTGTGGCCGTTGCCGCCCTCGAAGTGCGTGACGTGCTTCGCCGCATCGGGGTCGCCCTGCAGACAGGTCGCGTCGATGGAGGGCGACGTGCTGGGCGTGCCGGGCGCGCTGGACGGTGCCGCCGCCGGGTGGGAAGCGCTCGAGGAGCACCCGGACACCGCCAGGACGGCTACGGCCGCCAGTGCGGGCAGAGCATCGAGAACGTGTCGTCGCATGCCCGGTGTGACGCGTCGACCGGCGCGTCACGTTGCGGTGTCAGGCGGGCTCGTCGCCCTCGGCCGTCCCGGCCCCCTCGGCCGGCTCCGGCATCACCGGCGGCGGCGCGTTCTTGATCATCTGCCAGGCGAAGTACAGGCAGGCCAGGTAGGGCGGGTAACCCAGCACCAGCCGCATCACGCCCAGCGCGGTGGTGTGGTGGGTCAGGTACAGCGGCACCTGCACCGCCAGCTTCACCGCGAACAGCCCGGCCAGCAGCCAGGTGGCGTTGGTGAACGCCCGCAGCCGCCCGGGCACCTGCTTCCAGGTGGTCATCTCGCCGGTGATCGGCCCGATCATCAGCCCGACGATCGGCCAGCGGGCCAGCGCGGTGCCGGCGAACAGCAGGAACGACCCGAGGTTGATCAGGATGCCCGGCAGGTAGTAGTTCTGCGCGTGCCCGGAGAACTTCGCGAACGCCGCGCAGACCAGGACGCCGAACAGGCCGGAGAAGGCGTGCTGGAGCGTCTCCCGGCGCAGCAGCCGGATCGCGAACATGACCACGGCCACCGCGACCGAGCCGATGACGGCCGGGTTCAGGCTGTTGGTGGCGGTGTAGACGATGAGGAAGACGATGGCCGGCAGGCCGGCGTCGGCCATGCCCATCTTGCCGCCGAAGGCCTTCTTGACGGCCTCCTCGTAGGCCTTGGCCTCCGCCTCCTTGGCCGCCGCGTGGGCGGCGCCGTCCGCGGCGTCCGCCGCGACGTCGTCCAACGCCGCCCGCATGACGCCCTCGAACGCGGCCGCGTCGCGGCCCCGGCTCGTCGGTTCGGCGCGCTGGCCGCTCTCCAAGGACATACTGCGAACTGTAGCGGGCCGAGCCGTCCTGGACAGGACTGCTCGGCCCGCGGATCACTCGTTGGCGCGGATCAGGCGCGGATCAGACGCGGCTCAGGCGTGGCTCAGCGGGTCTCGGTGATCTCCGGACCGCGCTGGAACGGGTTCAGGTCGCCCTGCTCGTACTGGCCCGGAGCCTGGTCGCCGGCCTGCTGCTGCATGGCCTGCTGGGCCTCGGCCGGCATCCGCAGCGGGATCGGGTCGCGCGGGGCCATCGGGGAGGCCCCGCGGTTGACCACCGTGTCGCGGAAGACGTGCTCTATGTCACGGGCCTCCTGCGGCTGCACCGCACCCTGGCCCGAGACCACGCCGCGCAGGAACCACCGGGGACCGTCGACACCGATGAAGCGGACCAGCTGGATGCCTCGGCTGCCGTCCGGCGCCTGCACCGGCACCTGGGCGCGCAGCTCCACGCCGAACGGGCCCTCGCGCTCGTCCACGGTGCCGCCCTGCTTGGAGATCTCCAGGGCGATCTCGCGGCGGACCTCGTCCCAGATGCCCTCGCTACGCGGGGCAGCGAAGGCCTGCAGCTGCACCGCCGACTGCCGGGCCACGACGGTGGCGGCGATCACCTGGTCGGCGTCGGCCATCTCCAGCCGCAGCTCCATCCCCTCGACCGCCGGCACCAGCAGGGCACCCAGGTCCACGCGGCCGGCCTTGGGGTCCTCGACCTCGTTGAAGTCCCAAGGACCCGCGGCCCGCGAGACGTCGGCGAGGGAGATCTTGCGCTCCTCTTCCTTGGCCTCGGTCAGGTCGCCGTAGGCGTCGGCCTCGCTCACCCGGTCGCGCCGGCCGGATTCGGCCTTCTGTCCGCGTCGGAAAACCACGGCTTCCCACTCTCTCTATCTCTGCGTCCCACTGACGCAGCGCTCTGCTCCACGGGGCGCCGTCCGCCCCGAGCCGTCAGGGCCCGGCCGGCGGCGCCGACGGACACGGTGGTACCCCGGCTCGCGGCCGGCCTGCCTTGCACCGATCGTCGCGAGGGCCCCGGTGAGAGTACCGTCACAACGACTCTCTCAGGGAAACGCGCGGGATCTAGGCAGGTGTTCCCGCCGCCGTGCCGGTCGAACCGAAACCGCCGTCGCCGCGGTGCGAACCCGGGAGCTCGGCGACCTCGTGGAAGACCGCCTTATCGACTCTTTGTACTACAAGCTGGGCGATGCGGTCGCCCCGCTTGAGCGTGACCGGCTCGCGCGGGTCCAGGTTGACCAGGATGACCTTGATCTCCCCGCGATACCCGGCGTCGACCGTGCCCGGGGCGTTGACCAGCGCCACGCCGCAGCGCGCGGCCAGACCGGAGCGCGGGTGCACGAACGCGGCGTAGCCGTCGGGCAGCGCGATCGCCACGCCGGTGGGCAGCACGGCCCGCTCGCCGGGGGCCAGCGTGGCGTCGACCGTGGTGAGCAGATCGGCGCCGGCATCCCCCGGATGGGCGTACGCGGGCAGCGGCAGAGTGGGATCGAGCCGCTGGACGAGGACGTCGACCGGGGCCACTACGGGTTGACCTCGAACGCCCGCGCGGCGCGGAGCTGCTCGGGGTCGTGCATGGCCTCCTGGACGTCCTCCAGGCGGCCGTTGGACAGGAAGTGGTCCACCCCCACCTGGATGAAGATCGCGGTGGCGCGCACCGCGGCCGGGCCCTCGGGCCCGTCGAGGCGGCCCACCGCCGAGGTGAAGATCTTGCGGCCGGCGACGCCGTCGCACTGCGCGGTGATGTGCAGCGTCGTCCCGACCGGAACGGGCAGCAGGTAGTCGGTCTCCAGCCGGCCGGTGACGGCGATCGCGCCGAGCAGCCAGTTCACCGCGCCGAGCGCCTCGTCGAAGGCGAGGGCGAGCAGACCGCCGTGGGCCAGCCCGGGCGCGCCCTGGTGGTTCTCGGTGACGGTGAACTCGGTGGTGACGCTCAGCCCCTCGCCGACCGTGGAGGACACCCGCAACCCGCCCAGTGCGTCGTCGCCGCAGCCGAAGCAGCGCGAGTAGTGCGAACCGAGCTTGGTGCCCGCGGCCGGGGCGTTGGGATGCTTGTCCGGCATGACGGCGTCCGGAGGAGGAGTGGTCGAGGCAGGTCTCACACGAGGAATCTACCGGTAGGTCGAGGTGGTCACCGATCGGGCGTGGCCACGCTCACACCCGATCGGGTTGTGATCAGGGCTGGGGGGGCGCGCACTGACAGTCCACTCTCCGTATCCGCCCCGTATCACTACCACTGATATCCAAGCCCGCCCGCCGTCTTACGTTCCTCGGTATGAAGTCCATGAAGACCCCTGAAACGGACGGACTCCCCGAGGTCGGCACCCTTGTCCGCGATGCCAACGGCCGGATCGGCCGGTTGATGGCCTATACGCGGGCGCGGGCATGGTTGCGGCCGCCGGGCGGGGGCCGGGAGTGGGATGTGGATCCCAGAACGATCAGTTCGGTGCCCGGGTGGGACGCCACGGAGGCGGGGAGGGGAAGCAACGCGGGTTGATCTCCATGTCCGCCGGCCTCCCGGGTGCCGGTAGCGGCGGGAAGCGGATGTGGCAGATTGTCGGCATGGAAGGCAAGGACAGCGGTACCTACGAGGAGCGCCTGACCGCGCCGGTCGGCTGGTGGGCCATAGCCCTCCTGGCCGGGGTGATGGCAGGGCTCATCTTCCTGCGCGCGAGCCCTGTGGCCGCGATCGTCGCGGCGATCGCGACGGCCGTCGGGGCGGCCGCGCTCGTCGTCGCGTACGGACGCGTGGGAGTACGGATCCGTGACGGGTACCTGGAGGCCGGTGCGGCACGCCTCCCGCTGACGGCGCTCGGGGCGGCCACCGCCCTGGACGCCGAAGCCGCACGGCGGCTGCGGACCACGGAAGCGGACGCGCGCGCCTTCATGATGTTGCGGGGATATGTACGGACGGCCGTACGCGTGGAGGTGGTGGATCCGGAGGATCCGACGCCCTACTTGTATCTGTCGACACGGCGGCCGGAGAAGCTCGCCGGAGCCCTGCAGCCCCGCTAAGGCAAAGGCCCCGCTCGAAGCGGGGCCAAGGGGCACAGAGACTACCTCCGCGACTACACCTGCTCAGGCGCAGTCCTTGCAAATCATCTCGTTCCCCTTCTCACGTGCCAGCTGGCTCCGGTGGTGCACCAGGAAGCAGCTCGTGCAGGTGAATTCATCGGCCTGCCGCGGGAGCACGCGGACCGACAGTTCCTCGTTCGACAGGTCCGCACCTGGCAGCTCGAGGGACTCGTTGTCGCCCTCGTCCAGATCCGCCAGCCCCGCGGCCTTGTCGGTGCGGCGGGCCTTGAGCTCCTCCAGGCTGTCCTCGTTGAGGTCGTCGTCGGTCTTGCGCGGTGTGTCGTAGTCGGTAGCCATTCTTGTTCCCTCTCCCCTGACGGCTGTTAGTCGTCGTGTTGGTGCTGTTCTGTGCGGTGGCGGCGGGGCGCCTCCGGCGGCCGGCACATGCGGTGCGCTACCGTCTGCGCGCGGACGCCGTCGGCGTTTTGCCGTCAGCGCAGTAACGCGGAAAGGAGCGCGATTGTGCCCGCTGAAGCGCAGATTGTGCCGTACTTCAAGACCCGTTACGCAATCGACACCCCGGAACAGACCCGAACAGGTGATCCGGGCGTCTGATCAGGCGTCCCTTTGCGGCGGTTCCATCCCCCTTCGTTCCGGACATCACAGCAGTCACACCCAGGAAGGATGACCAACCATGGCCGTCTACGCAATCGGCGACGCAGTGCCGGATATCCACCCCGAGGCCTACATCCACCCGGACGCGACCGTGATCGGCCAGGTCAGCGTGGGTGCGGGTAGCACAGTATGGCCTGGGGCGGTGCTCCGTGGCGATTACGGAAAGATTACGATCGGCGACCGTACGTCGATCCAGGACGGCACGGTCGTGCACGCGACTGAGACCTTGCCCACAGTGATCGGCTCCGATTGTGTCGTTGGTCACATCGCGCACTTGGAGGGGTGCGTGGTGGAGGACGGATGTCTGATCGGGTCGGGGTCCGTGGTACTGCACAAAGCGGTGGTGCGCACAGGGGCGCTCGTGGGAGCTGGTGCCGTCGTCGGCAACAACGTGGAGGTGCCCTCCCACGCCATGGCGCTCGGGGTGCCGGCGAAGATCCGGAAGGACGCGGTCGCCCCGGGGACGTTCGACGACGCGGTGGCCCGCTACGTCGCCAACGGCAAGCGCTACCGCGAGGAGCTCCGGCGGGTGGGGTGAGGGGCCGCTCAAGAGATGTGCATCCGCCCCGCGATCCGCCGCAGCCGCTCGCGCTGACTCCGCCGCTCGTGGCTGAGCAGCGACCGCACCGCGGCTTTGGCGACCGGGTTGTTCCGCACCATCAACGGGGCGATCCGCTCGGCGCGCTCGATCTCGTTCAGGGCTTGCTCGTAGCCGCCGTAGTAGATCCACCCGCGCGCCGCGTCCAGATGGAACCGGCCGCGCCGGGACGCCGGGAAGGTGGCCGGCATCCGCACCTCCGAGGCCAACTGCACGGCGCGCGCCCCGTCCCGCACCTCCACCGCCACGGCCACGCCATGGATGGCGACGTTGGCCGGGCCGAAGCAGAGCTTGTACGGGTCGCAGTCGTCGCCGAGGCGGTCAGCGGTCTGGGCCGCCAAGCCGATCCGCTGCCAGGCCTCGGTCTCGTTCGAGGACAGGGCGGCGGTGATCGCGGCCCGCAGTTGCAGCGAGCCCCACACCGAGGCCTCCGCCCGGCCGACCGGTTCGCCCATGGAGCCGATCGCGCCGTCGATCACGCCCAGCGCGTCCGGCCACAGGTCCGCCGCCCACAGATCGCGCACCCGCAGGTAGTCGAAGACCGCTGACAGACACGGATCCCCGGCCCGGTCCGCGGCGGCCCGGAAGCGCTCCGTGGTGAGCGTGGACAGGTCGTCGTAACCGAGTTCGTGGGCGACCGTGTCAGCCTCCCGATACGCCCGCGCCAGGAGCCCGTGCAGCCGCTCCGACTGCTCCCCCGGTGGGGCCAGGTACGCGGCCGCGTGGATCTCGCGGATCAGGCTCGGCGCCATCTCCCCCAGGTCCGCGTAGCGCGCCGCCATGCGGAGCGTCGTCAGCTGCGCCAGGGCCGCTTCCAGCTCGGAATGGGGCCGCGGGTCGACCGGCCAGTCCGGGGGCAGGTCGTGCCGGGAGACCACGCGCCGGATGGCCGGAATGGCGCGGTGGCCGCGGTCCTCGGCCGGGGTGCCCGGATCGTAGGGCCGCCCGGTGATTTCGTTGGGATAGACCTTCAGCACGCTCGCGGCGCGTACGATCAGGGTCACCGAATCAAGCTCGATGTCGCCGCTCTCGATGCCCGAGACCCACCCCTGCGAGCGGCCCATGAGCTGTCCGAACTCGGCCTGGGTCAGGCCGGCGCGCTTGCGGAGGCGGCGGATGCGCCCGCCGTCGGTCTCCGGCTCGAAGGTGGCCATGGTCGGTGCAGCCTCTCAATTGAGGAACGTCCTGGATTCGAGTCTCATCATGCTCCCTGGCGCGGCGGCGCGGGGGGTGGAACGACAAAATGTCCCCGACGATCCGGGAGGACCCGACTGTGCCAGTGCTCTACCTCATCGCGTGCGGCGCTCCGCCGGCCGCGGAACTCCTCTCGCATCCGGAGGCGGTCCCCGGACTGCAGGCCGACGGCTGGACCGTCTGCGTGCTCTGTACGCCCTCCGGCGAACGCTTCCTGGACCCCGCGGCGGTCTCCATCGCGACGGGCTACCCGGTGCGCGTCGAGCAGCGCCAGCCGGGCGAGCCGGACGTGCTGCCGTCACCTGACGCGATCCTGGTCGCCCCCCTGACCTTCAACACGGTCAACAAGTGGGCGCTGGGGATCTCGGACACGCTGGCCCTCGGAATCCTCAACGAGAGCCTCGGCTCGGGCCTCCCCATAGCCGCGACCGTCTGGGCCAAGGAGGAACTCCAGAAGCACCCCGCGTTCGACGGCCACGCCCAGTCACTCTTCGAAGCCGGAGTCCGCTTCATCCAGCCCGAGGACGGCGATCCGCGCTTCCCCTGGGGAGAGCTCCGCGCGGCGATGGCGGAACTCCTGGCGGCATGAGAAGCGCGGCCCCAGGAGTCCTGTGGGCCGCGCGGTTCCAGATTCAGTGAGCTGACAACGAGACGAACGGATCAGTCGCGCGGCACCGAAACCGCCGCGCCGGAAATCCACCGGGTTGGAGTACCCCGTTCGGATCAATCCTCGGGATCAGCCCTCGGGATCAGCCCTCGAGGTCAGCCCTCGCCGAGCCGCGCCTCGACCGCCTCGACCTTGGCCGTGAGCCCGTCCGTCACCCCGGCGCGGATGTCCGCCTTGAGCACGACGCTCACCCGCGGCGCCTTGGCGGCCACCGCGTCCACGGCGGCCTTCACGACCGCCATCACCTCGTCCCACTCCCCCTCGATGCTGGTGAACATCGCGTCGGTCGAGTTGGGCAGGCCGCTGTCCCGCACCACGCGCACCGCGTCGGCCACGTACTCGCTCACGCTCTCGCCGACGCCGAGCGGGGTCACAGAGAAGGCGACAATCATGGTCCGATCTTAGGTTCCCGGGTCGCGCCGCGCCCGGCGGCCCGGCGATCCGGCCTCACGCCCGGACCGGCAGCCACACCCGCACGATCAGCCCGCCGCCCGGGCGCGGCTCGGCGGCCACCCGGCCGCCGTGCGCCCGCACCACCGACCGCACGATCGACAGCCCGAGCCCCACGCCCTTGTCCTTCGGATCGCGTTTGGCCGAGGCCCCGGCGGACTGCGAGCCGCGCTTGAAGGGCTCGAACAGCGATTCCACCGCGTACGGCGGCACCTCCGGACCCGTGTTGGCCACCACCAGCAGGCCGTGCCCCGGAGCGTCGTGCGCGCGGCCGTCCTGCGACCGGTCGTAGGTGAGCACGTCGACCCAGCCGCCGGCGCCGACGTTGTGCCGCAGGGCGTTCTGGATCAGGTTCATGGCGATGCGCTCGATGAGGATGCCGTCGCCGGAGACGAGCGCCGGCTGCAGCGAGGTGCGGATCGCGACGTGCCGCTCGGCGGCCTCCATCTCGCACTGCACCACCGACCGGTACGCCACCTCGGCCAGGTCGATGTCCTCGCGGTTGGTCGGCTCGTTGTCCGCCTTCGCCAGCAGCAGCAGGCCCTCGATCATGCGCTCGCTGCGCTCGTTGGTGGCCAGCAGCGTCTGGCACAGCTGCCGGGTCTGCTCGGACACCTCCGGGTCCATCAGCGTCACCTCGAGCAGGGTGCGGTTGATCGCCAGCGGCGTGCGCAGCTCGTGCGAGGCGTTGCCGACGAACCGGCGCTGCCCCTCGAAGGCGTGGTCCAGGCGGTCCAGCATGCCGTCGAAGGTCTGGGCCAGCTCGACCAGCTCGTCGTGCGGGCCCTCCAGGTCGATGCGGGCGTGCAGCGCGCGGTCCGGGCGGCTGGCGACGCGGCGCGCGGTGCTGGTGATCCGGTGCAGGGGCCGCAGGAAGCGTCCGGCCAGGATGTAGCCGATCAGCACCGCGACCACGGCCGAGACCACCAGGACGATGATCAGCGGCTTCTCGATCTGGCTGAGGATCTGCCGGTTGACGACGGACTGGCACGCATCGTACTTGAGCTTGTCGAAGTTCTTGCTGGCGTTCGCGCAGCCCTCGGGTCGGGTGACGTCGGCGCCCATGTGGTTCAGGCGCCACCGGAACAACAGGTAGGCGACGTATATGAGCACCATGCCGGTGAGGAACACCGCCGCGCCGTAGGCGATGGTCATCCGCATCCGGACCGTGAGTCCCGGCCGGGGCCGCGGACGCGGCGCCGGCAGCTGGCCTATCTCGCCGCCGTAGGTGCTGTCGACCTGTCCCGAACCGCTCGTCACCCGCCCCGGTATACCTTGGACGTCCTGCATCAGGGAATCCGGTACCCGGCACCCGGAACGGTCATCACGACCGCCGGCTCACCGAGCTTGCGCCGCAGGGTCATCACCGTGACACGGACCACGTTCGTGAACGGGTCGGCGTTCTCGTCCCACGCCTTCTCCAGCAGCTGCTCGGAACTCACCGCCGCCCCGTCGGCGCGCATCAGCACCTCCAGCACCGCGAACTCCTTCGGCGACAAGAGCACCTGGCGCCCCTCGCGCACCACCTCGCGGCGGCTCGGGTCGACCCGCAGCCCGGAGCGTTCCAGCACCGGCGGCAGCGCCGGCACCGCGCGCCGGCCGAGGGCGCGGATCCGCGCGATCAGCTCCGGGAACGCGAACGGCTTCGCCAGGTAGTCGTCGGCGCCGAGGGTGAGGCCCTCGACCCGGTCGGCGACGTCGCCGGCCGCCGTCAGCATCAGCACCCGCGTCGCCAGGCCGCTGCCCACCACGTGCCGGCACACGTCGTCGCCGTGCACCAGCGGCAGATCGCGGTCCAGCACGACCACGTCGTAGTCGTTGACGGATATCCGCTCCAGCGCGGCGTCGCCGTCATAGACGACGTCGACCGCCATGGACTCGCGGCGCAGCCCGGTCGCCACGGCATCGGCCAGCACCTGCTCGTCCTCCACGACCAGCACCCGCACTGCGCGCTCTCCCTCACGAATCCGGCCGGTGTCCCCGGTGTCGCTCCATCATGCCTGGTCACGACGTAAACACCGGGTAAGTGACGAACGTCTCATGATCACAGAGTTTTCTCAGGTGATCGGGAGTTTCCCCTCGTGGAATGCCGGGCAGGAGCCACGAAGCCCCCTAGCGTCACCCCCGCAGGAGAGACACCATGCTCGAATTCGTCACCGGCCTGACCCAGCGCATCCGCGAGACCAAGGCCCGCCTGCAAGGTGCGATGATCGCCGAGGACGCCTATGCGATCCAGGTGGAACAGGCCGAGTTGGACAACCTGCTCCGGATCGCCGCGAACCACCATGTCGAGGTCCGCGAGGACCTCCCCCGCGCCGCCTGACCGGAATCCGGCGGGAAAGCGCCCGGGTTTCCCTACCCTCAGGAGTCCCGATCGGCGTCGTGTTCCTCAAGAAATTCGCACAGTGCCTCATAGAGACCAGGAGCGGCCGCCACCGTCATATCGACGGAGGCGGCCGTTCCGCGCAGGCCGCCGAGCTTCCCGCCGGCCTCCTGCACGATGAGCCCGCCGGCAGCGATGTCCCACGGATTGGTGCCGCGCTCGAAGTAGCCGTCCACGCGGCCGCACGCTACCGAGCACAGGTCGATGGCCGCCGAGCCGCCGCGGCGGATGTCCCGCACCAGGGGCAGCAGGTCGGCCACGATCGCGCCCTGCACCGCACGCCGCTGCGCCGCGTACCCGAAGCCGGTGGCCACCAGCGCCCGCTCCAGCGGCACAGGCTTGCCCTCCGACTGCGCGCTGTACGCGCGGATCGTCTCGCCGTTGCGCCACGCTCCGTGCCCGCGCAGGGCGGTGAACGTCTCGCCCAGCATCGGGATCTCGACGACGCCGGCCACGGTCTCGCCGTCGATCTCGACACCGATGGAGACGCACCACTGCGGGATCTCGTACAGGTAGTTCACCGTGCCGTCGATGGGGTCGATCACCCAGCGCACCCCGGAGGTGCCCTCGCGGTTCGCGCCCTCCTCGCCGAGGAGCCCGTCGTCGGGCCGTTCGGCGAGGATCCCCTCCACGATCAGCTTCTCCGAACGCTGGTCCATCACGGTCACCACGTCGGTGGGGCTGGACTTGGTGGAGGCCACGCCCAGATCGCGCGGCCGCTCCTGGACCAGGACCCGGCCCGCCTCGGCCGCGAGCCGTGAGGCCAGCTCGAGCAGTTCCTTCGGATCGGCGTTAGTCATGACGGCCTTTCGCAGTGAGTACGGTCAGTCCTCGCCCGCCACCGCCGGAAGCGGCGCACGCGGGTTCGGGCAGCAGTTCAGAGGACACACGTCGGGGAACGGCCGCAACCGCCCGACCACGCCGGACAGGGCCCCGCCCTCGATCTCGCCGCGTGCGACCGCGGCCCGCTCGATCACCAGCCGCCGCAGCGCGCCGACGAACCGCGGGTCCGTGCCGACGGTGGCGGCGCGGGCGATCGGCAGCCCGATCTCCTGCGCGGTCTCGGCGGCCTGGACGTCGAGGTCGTAGACGACCTCCATGTGGTCGGAGACGAAGCCGATCGGGGCGAGCACCACGCCGGTCGCGCCCTGGGCCTTGATCTCCCGCAGGTGGTCGTTCACGTCCGGCTCCAGCCACGGCGTCCGCGGCGAGCCGCTGCGGGAGCAGAAGACGAGCTCGTGCGGCAGCACCAGGCCGGTGCGGCGGCTGACCCCCTCGGCCACCAGGCGCGCCACTTCCAGGTGCTGCGCCACGTAGGCGCCGCCGCCGGGGCCGGAGGTCTCCGCGTAGTCCCGGGGCAGGGAGTGCGTCACGAACACCAACCGCGGCCCGATGCGCGCAGGCTCCGGCAAGCCGGCGACCGCCGCCGCGACCGCGTCGGCCATCGGCTCGACGAACCCCGGGTCGTTGAAGTAGGGCCTGATCTTGTCGATCTGGATCGCCGTCCCGGACTTCGCCAGCGCGGCGGCCAGGTCCTCGCGGTACTGGCGGCAGCCCGAGTACGAGGAGTAGGCGCTCGTGAAGACCGCGAGCGCTCGCCGCACGCCGTCGGCCTCCATCTCGGCGAGCGTGTCGGCGAGGAACGGCGTCCAGTTGCGGTTGCCCCAGTAGATCGGCAGCTTCACGCCGGTGTCGGCGAAGTCCTGGCGCAGCGCGGCGATCAGGTCGCGGCACTGGCCGTTGATCGGGCTGACGCCGCCGAACTGGAAGTAGTGCGCCCCGACCTCTTTGAGGCGCTCCGGCGGGATGCCGCGGCCCCGGGTCACGTTCTCCAGGAACGGGACGACGTCGTCGGGGCCCTCGGGGCCGCCGAAGGAGACCAGGAGCAGCGCGTCGTACGGCGCGGTGTCGGGCATCTCAGCGGGTCTCCGGGGCGACGAGGTCGAAGACGAGCTCGGCGGGTCCGGTCATCTCCAGCCGGCCGTCGGCGCGCTCGACGAAGTGCAGACGGCCGCCGAGAACGTCCACGGTGTACGCGGTGCCGGGCGCGGCGCCGTCGCGGCGGGCGGCGGCGATCATCACCGCGCAGGCGCCGGTGCCGCAGGAGCGGGTCTCGCCGACGCCCCGCTCGTGGACGCGCATGGCGAGGTGGCGCGGGGCGACGTCGGCGGCGAACTCGACGTTGACGCCGTCGGGGTAAACGCCCCGCGGGGCGACCACGGGCGACTCGTAGAGCGTCCCGGCGTCGTCGGTGGAGTCCACGAAGACGACGGCGTGCGGGTTGCCCATGTCGACGTCGACGGCGGGCCGGGGCGTGCCCTTCACCTCGACCGTGACGTCCCCGCGCGTGTCGGGGAACACCGGGACACCCATGTCGACCGTCACGTCGGCGCTCAGCGGCCCGGTGGGGGTGAGGCTCACGTACTTCACCCCGCCTCGCGTGGCCACGCCGAACCGCGTGGCGTCCCCGACGAAACCACGGGCTCGCAGATACAGCGCGAAGACGCGCACGCCGTTGCCGCACATCTCCGCGACGCTGCCGTCGGCGTTGCGGTAGTCCATGAAGAACTCGGCGTCGGCGGCCTGGTCCTCGTGACCGGGCACCTGCTCTTGTTCTAGAAACCGTGCGGTGCGCACGACGCGCAGGAGGCCGTCGGCGCCGATCCCGGCGCGGCGGTCGCACAGCTTCGCGACCTGGGCGGCGGTGATCTCCAGGGCCCCGTCGGGGTCCGGGACGATCACGAAGTCGTTCTCCGTGCCGTGGCCCTTGGTCAGCGTCGGCAGGCCCTCGAGGATCATGCCCCGATCCTATCGAGCGCCGCCGCCACGAGGTCGGGACGATCGAATCGCAGCCAGTGCACGCGCGGGTCGCGGCGGAACCACGAGTCCTGCCGCCGCGCGAAGCGCTTGGTGGCGCGCACGGTCTCCTCCTTCGCCTGTTCCTCGGTCCACTCCCCGGCCAGGAAGCGCAGCACCTGCGCGTAGCCGAGGGCGCGGCTGGCGGTGAGGCCGTCGCGCAGGCCCTGGGGCTCCAGGTCGCGCACCTCCTGCACGAAGCCGGCCTTCCACATCCGGTCCACGCGCAGCGCGATGCGTTCGTCGAGCGCGGGACGGTCGACGTCCAGGCCCAGGTGCACGGTGTGCGGGTAGTGGTCGGTGTGCTCGGGCAGGGTGGCGGTGAACCGGCCGCCGGTCAGCTCGATCACCTCCAGCGCGCGCACGATGCGCCGGCCGTTGGACGGCAGGATGGTCGCCGCGGCTTGGGGATCCCGCTCGGCCAGCCGCTGGTGCAGCGCGTACGGGCCGGCCTCGGCGAGCTCGGCCTCCAGCCGCTCGCGCAACGCGCTGTCGGTGCCGGGGAACTCGAACTCGTCGAGCGCGCCGCGCAGATACAGGCCGGAGCCGCCGACGAAGACCGGCGGCCGGTTCCGGGCCAGCAGCCGGTCGGCCTCGACGCGGGCCAGCGTCTGGTACTCGGCGACGTTCGCGACCCGGGTCACCGGCCAGATGTCGAGCAGGTGGTGCGGGACGCCGCCGCGCTCCTCGACGGTCAGCTTGGCGGTGCCCACGTCCATGCCCCGGTACAGCTGCATCGAGTCGGCGTTGACGACCTCGCCGTGCAGGGCCGCGGCGAGGGCCACGCCCAGGTCGGACTTGCCGGAGGCGGTGGGACCGACGACGGCGATCACCGGGACGGCGTTCATGCTGCGCTCACGGCGTCGATTCTCCCATGTCACTCAGGGTGACTGACTCGGTTCGACAGGTGACGTGTCTCGTGATCCACTTGGGGGAAGATCCCCCCTTCACGGAAGGAATCGCAGGCGACATGGGCATCTTCGACGTTTTCAAGACCAAGGTGAACGAGGCGCCCGACAAGGCCTCGGACCTGATGGACAAGAAGGACGAGCCGTCCGAAGCCGGGACGAGCGTCGAGGACGAGGCGTCGAACATGGTGTCCGAGGGCGCGCCGGTGTCGGCCGTCGGTGAGGCGGCCCCCGGGGCCGGCGACGAAGCGGCGGCGGCCGGCGGCTCCGGCGGGATGACGCAGTCCATCAAGGACAACGTGGCCAGCGGTGTGGAGAAGGCCGGGGACATGGCCAAGAGCAAGACCGGCGGTAAGTACGACGACAAGATCGACAGCGGGGTGCGGAAGGCGCGGGACATGCTCCGCTGAGAGGACCGCGGTGCCGGCTCAGCGGAAGGCACCGGGGCAGGGGGTGAGAACACGGCTGCGGCCACCGGGATCCGGTGTCCGCGGCCGTTCTCGGTTTTCTCTCTCGGTTTCTCTCTCGGTTTCTCGGTCTAGCGGGCGAGCCAGGTCGCGACGAAGTAGCCGACGCCGTAGGGGGCATCCTCGTAGAGGAGTTCGGCGTCGTATTCGACGCCTGATGCGTCCGCGGCCGCGGCGAGGGCCCGCCAGGCGGGCAGACCGGCGACGTGCAACTGCCGCGAGAGCTCGGGATCGAGCGCGGCGAGCGCCTCGGTGTCGGCGGTGGCGAGTGCGCGGGCGACGGAGGCGTCGTAGGGTTCGGCGCGTTCGTCGAGGTGTCCGGGGGCCTGAAGCGTGCGGGAGGCGGAGCCGTCGCCGAGGACCAGCATGGCCACGCGGCCGGCGGCTCCGGCGGATCCGGCGTCGAGACCGCCGTTCTCGTCGACCATGACGGCCCGCCGCACCGGAACGCCGGGCCGGTCGCGCAACAGCCAGGCCCCGATCAGGAACGGCAGGGTCATCGGGGTTTTCCCCGCCGGTTCCCAGCGGCCGTCCACCGCGAGGTCGAGTCCGTACTCGTGGAAGTCCCCGGTGGCGGCGATGTCCGTGCTCTGCTCCGGCCCGGCGCCGACGACCAGCAGTTCGTCGGGCTCGGCGGCGTAGAGCTGGTCGATCGCGGCGCCGCACGCGGCCCGCAGTCCGTCGAGGTCCGGCGCGAATCCCTGCGCGATCCGGGGCACCAGGACCGGCGGATGCGGGACGACGGCCGCGGCGATCACCATCCCTCCAGGGTAGGGCACAGATGGGGCGCATGGTCGCGGGTTCGGGCCGGTCCTGACAGACTGGGCTGCGTAAAGTCGGACTGGGAGGGGCCAGCGGTGGCTGGAGAAGAGGACACCACACGGGACAGCCACGGCGCGGAGGGAATCCTGATAGCCGGGCGCTACCGGCTCATCGAGCGGCTCGGCGCCGGGGGCATGGGCCGGGTCTGGCGGGCGTATGACGAGTCGCTGGACTGCGAAGTGGCGCTGAAGGAGGTCTGGCTGCCGCCGATGCTGTCCGACGCCGAGCGCGCCGACCGTCTGGCACGGGCGCAGCGCGAGGCCCGCAACGCGGCCCGGCTGCGCGCGCACCCGCACATCGTCTCGGTCCACGACATGGTGTCGCACCAGGACATGCCGTGGATCGTCATGGACCTGATCCCCTCCCGGAACCTGGCGCAGGTGGTCGAGGAGCACGGGCCGCTGCCGCAGGAGCAGGTGGCGAAGGTCGGGCTCGGAGTGCTGGACGCGCTGAGCGCCAGCCACGCGGCCGGCATCCTGCACCGGGACGTGAAGCCCCCGAACGTGCTGCTGACCACCGACGGCCGGGTGATGCTCACCGACTTCGGGATCGCGGTGCAGGAGGCCGACCTGACGATGACCGCGTCGGGCGTGCTGGTCGGGTCGCCGGAGTTCGTGGCGCCGGAGCGGGCGCGCGGCGAGGCGTCGCGCGGCGCGTCGGACCTGTTCTCACTGGGGGCCACGCTGTTCTACGCGTGCGAGGGGCGTTCGCCCTTCGCACGGGAGACCGCGGTCGGGGTGCTGACGGCGATCCTGTTCGAGGAGACGGCGCCGGTCACCCGCCAGCCGGCGCTGGCGCCGGTGATCAGCGGACTGCTGACGAAGGACCCGGCCGCGCGGTGGGACGCGCCGCGGGCGCGGGCGGAGCTGGAGCGGCTGAGCGGCGCGACTCCGGGGTCCGGGACGCGGACGGACGGGGTGCCGGAGGCGGCGACGATCGTGGTGCCGCCGGGGTCTTCGGGTTCTGGTACGGGAGCCGGCATGGGGTCGGGGACGGGCTCGGGATCGGGGACCGGCGCCGGGTCCGGGTTCAACCCGTTCCTGACGCCTTCACCTTCGGCGTCGTCTTCGTCTTCTTCTTCGCCGTCTTCGTCTTTGTCTTCGTCTTCTTCTTCGTCCGCGCCGCCGACGATGGCGGCCGGGACCCAGGGCCCGGGGACGCCGTATCCGCCGACGCCGACTCCGTACCCGCCCACACCGTATCCGCCCACACCGTATCCGCCGCAGGCGCATCAGGTGACCACGCCCTACGGCCCGGGGCCCGGCTTCTACCCCCAGCCGGTGCCGCCGAAGACGAACAACACCGGGCGCAACGTCGGCATCGGTGTCGGCGCGGCGGTGGTGGTCGGCGGGGTCATCGCGGCGATCGCGTTGTCCGGCGGGGGCAAGAAGAACCGGGACGCGGTGTCGCCGGTCAACAACAGTTCGAGCACCTCGGGCTCCGCGCCGTCGTCGCCCGCGTCGTCGGGGACGCCGAGCGGGAACGCGCCGTCGTCGGGGTCGAACCCGACGACGCCGTCGGACTCGTCGCCGTCGGGCGGCGACTCCACGACGGCCACGCCGCCGAGCACGGTGGACCCCGCGACGTGGGACAAGGCCGACACCGACAAGACGCTGTTCGCGGCGGACCAGCTGCTGCCGATGACGTTCACGGACAGCAAGGGCGTGGTGTACACCGCGACCAACCAGTGGACCGACAAGTGCGTGAACTCGTACGAGAGCGCGCAGCTGAAGACGTTGCTGACCAAGTACAAGTGCGACCAGCAGGCGATCGCCACGTACGTCGACAAGGACCACAAGATCCTGGTCGACATCGTGGTGCTGCCGCTGCCGGACACCACCTCGGCGTCGAACGCGTTCAAGGACATGCAGGCCAAGAACGCCTTCACGATCGACGACTGGGGCGTCTGGTGCCCGCGCACCGGTGCGGGCTCCGAGATCTGCTCGGCGAGCAAGGACACCAGCAACGCCCAGCAGTACGGCTACATCCAGCCGAACCACCGCTACCTTGTGCACGCGGTGTCGCTGTACATCAACCTGACGTCCGACGCGACCGCGCAGGACTGGCTGAAGCCGGCCGCCACCAGCGCCGCCCGCCAAGGCGGCCCGCAGGTCGCGGTGCAGTAGAGTTCATATCAGTGACCTGATGGAAGATGGGGAGGGCACGGTGTCCGTGCAGCGTGGGGATCTGGTCGCCGGGAGATACCGGCTCGGCGACCCGCTGGGACCGGCGTGGCGCGCCCACGACGAGCACGACGACGTCGAGGTGATCCTGGTCCCCACCCAGGACGACACACCAGACGCCACCCCCTGGCGCGACCGCCGCGCCGTCCTCCCCACCACCGCCACGGCCACCGGCGACCACGGCGCCTGGCTGATCTCCGCTCCGGTGGCGGCCCGCACCCTGAGCGAGGCCGTGGCGCAGTGGGGCGCCCTCCCCGCCGAGCAGGTCCTGACGATAGCCGCCGGCGCGGTCACAGCCCTGTCCACGGTGGGGCCCCACCCCTCCATGACCCCGGACCACATCCTCCTCACCGACGACGGCAACGTCCTCCTCCTCCCCGTCCCCACCCCCGACAACGCCCTCTTCGACCTCGGCGCCGCCCTGTTCCTGGCGGCCGAGGGCCGGTCCCCGTTCGACCCCCCGACCGGCGACCCCCGCCAGCCGACCCTCGCGGGACTGATCAGGGGCCTGATGCAGAAGGACCCGGACCACGCCGCCGCCCTGGACCGCACCTACGCGGAGCTGTCGCGCCTCGGTGCACCCCTGGAGGCGGAGCACGGGACGGACACCCTGATGGAGGCCCAGAGCGCGAGCGCCGAGGCCGCGGAGGACGGCACCGGCGGCGAGGAGATCACCGACGCCGGCGACGAGCCGACGCACGTGACGCAGAGTTTCGATCTGCCGACGCAGCCGATGACCGCGGCGGAACTGCTGGCCGAGACCGGTGAGGGCGAGGTGATGGCCGAGGTGGTGGCCGAGGAGGTCGCGGGCGACGAGACGGAGGCGGGCGGCGACGAGGCGTCGGGCGACATCCCGGCCCAGCCGATGAGCACCGCAGACCTGCTCGCCGAGACCGACGACGAACTCACGCGCCCCGTCCCGACCATCGAAGCCGAGCCTGAAGCCGAAACCGCAACGGCCGACGACGAGCCGCCGGCCGATCTGCCGACCCAGCCGATGAGCGCCGCCGACCTGCTCGCCGAGACCGACGACGAACTCACGCGCCCCGTCCCGATCATCGAAGCCGAAGCCGAAGCCGAGCCCGAAACCGAAGCCACAACGGCCGACGACGAGCCGGAAGCCGAGCTCCTCGGCGAGATCGACGAGGAGCCCACGCGCCCGGTTCCGACCATCATCCGGCCCGGTGCGTCGAAAGCGGAGGACCATCGGGCGACGCAAGTCGTCGCGATGAGCGACGCGTTGAGCGACGCGATCCCGGACCACGAGATCACGCGGCCCGTGCCCGTCATCGAGCCCGATCCCCCGGTGATCGAGGCGCCGACCGAGCCGCTCGCCGCGGACCATCTCGCCGCGGACCACCTCGCCGACACGAACGAGTCCAACACCTCGGACCACGAGATCACGCGGCCTGTGCCGGCGGCCGGGCCCGGCCGCGAGGAGATCACGCGGCCGGTCCCGACCATCGCTCCCGGTTCGCCGGATGCCCTGTCCACGCAGGCGCTGCCGCTCGCCGCGGCCATGCCGCCGGAGCCGCCGCCGACCAAGCCCGAGCAGATCCCGGTGGCGACCGCCGCGGTCGCGCCGCCGACCATGGCGGCCGACGTCGTGCCGCCCACCCAGGCAGCTGACGCGGTTCCGCCCCAGCAGCCGCAGAACCAGTTCCAGCAGCAGCCACAGCCGCCGAACCAGTTCCTGCAGCAACCGCAAGGCCAGTTCCAGCCACAGCCGCAGTTCGGGTCCCAACCGCAACAGTCCGCGTCCCAGCCGCCGCAGTCCAGCGCGCCCCCGACCCAGGCCGCGGCCGCGTTCTCGGCTCCCCCGCCCGGCGCCGCGAACCCCTGGCTCCAGCCTCCGCAGCAGCCGCAGTCTCCGCAGCTGCCGCCGAACCCCTGGCAAAACCCCCAGCCCGGCGGTATGCCGCCCGGCCCCGGAGGCCCGGGAAGCCCCAGCGGTCCCTGGGGCAACCAGCCCGGCCAGCCCTTCTACCCCATGCCGGCCCCGCCTCCGAAGAACAACACCGGCAAGACCGTCGGGATCATCGTCGGGGCGGTGGCGGCGGTCGCGTTGGTGGTGATCGTGGTCGTGCTGGCGACCAAGGGTGGGAAGTCGTCCAAGGACGGTGTCGACAACGCCGGGAACACCTCGTCGCACTCGGCGTCGAGCCAGCCGTCGTCGGTGCCCGGGACCAACTTCCCGAGCGGGTCGACGTCGTCCAGCTCCAGTTCGCCGAGTCCGAGTGACAGCTCGTCGGACACGGACACGCCGAGCGACTCCTCGTCGTCCAGCGACTCCTACACGCCGCCGCCGGACCTGACGTCGACGCCGTTCGACCCGTCGGTGCTGAACGAGGGCGCCACCGACAAGACGCCGCTGACGCTCGAGGCGCTGGCGCCGCAGGACTTCAGGGACGACAAGGGCGTGCACTACTCGCTCAAGGCCGGCAGCGTGCAGCCGTGCGTGCAGTCCGACATGTCGGCGAACATGAAGGACATCCTCACGTCCAACAGCTGCAAGAGCGAGATCGCCGCCAGCTACGTCGACGACAGCGGCCAGTACCTGGTCTCGGTCAAGGTGCTGCCGCTGCCGGACCAGCACACCGCCACCGTCGTGTACGACGACCTGGCCCAGCAGTCCGCCGCCGACTTCGGCATCTGGTGCCCGCAGGACGGCCCCGGTTCGTCCGCCTGCCAGGGCGACTACCGCTCGGCCACCATCAAGCAGTACCGCGAGCAGCAGCACCGCTATGTGATCCTGTCGGTGGCGCTGGCCGTGAACCACTCCGAGTCGTCCTCGATCGCGCCGTGGCTGGACGCGGCGGCGAAGAAGGCCGTGGACGCCGCGGGTCCGGACAACTGGTCCGGCAACCAGTGAGCCGCTGAAGCCGGCACGAGTAAGGCCCCTGGGACGCCATGGCGCGTCCCAGGGGCCTTACTCGTCAACGCGAACTGTTCAGCAGACGCCGCACGCGTTCTCCGCCTCGGCCGGCGCCGCGGCCGGCTTGCCGATCGAGGGCATCCCCAGCGCCACGGCCGCCTTCCCGCGCTCGGCCTCCGGCCGCTCCTGCCGGGCCTGCCACGCGTCCCCGGACCGGGTGCGTCGCAGAGCCTTGATCGCGCTGCCGCCGTCCGGGCCGTCGGCGTTCAGGTGGTGCGGTGCGGCGTACGTGATCTCCACCGACACCATGTCGCCGGGACGCGGCAGCTCCGCGGCCGGAGTCTCCCCGACGGCGAAGTGCACCAGCCGGTTGTCCGGCGCCCGGCCCGACATCCGCCGCGTGGCCCCGTCCTTGCGCCCCTCGCCCTCGGCGACGAGCAGTTCCACGGTCCGCCCGATCTGCTTCCTGTTCTCCGCCCAGGAGATCTCCTCCTGCAGCGCCACCAGCCGCTCGTACCGGGCCTGCACGACCTCCTTGGGCACCTGCCCCTCCATCGTGGCGGCGGGCGTGCCGGGCCGCTTGGAGTACTGGAACGTGAACGCCGCCGAGAACCGCGCCTCGCGGACCACGTGCATCGTCTGCTCGAAGTCCTCCTCGGTCTCCCCGGGGAAGCCGACGATGATGTCGGTGGTGATCGCCGCGTCCGGCATCGCCGCCCGGACCCGCTCGATGATGCCCAGGTAGCGCTCCTGACGGTAGGAGCGGCGCATCGCCTTCAGCACCGGGTCCGACCCGGACTGCAGCGGCATGTGGAGCTGCGGCATCACGTTCGGCGTCTCGGCCATCGCCGCGATCACGTCGTCGGTGAAGTCCCGCGGGTGCGGCGAGGTGAAGCGCACCCGCTCCAGTCCCTCGACCTCCCCGCACGCCCGCAGCAGCTTCGCGAACGCCTCGCGGTCCCCGAACTCCGAGCCGTAGGCGTTCACGTTCTGCCCGAGCAGCGTCACCTCGCACACGCCCTCGGCCACCAGCGCCTCGACCTCGGCGAGGATCTCGCCGGGGCGCCGGTCCTTCTCCTTGCCGCGCAGCGCCGGCACGATGCAGAACGTGCAGGTGTTGTTGCACCCCACCGACACGCTCACCCATGCCGCGTACGCCGACTCGCGCCGCGTCGGCAGCGTCGACGGGAACACGTCCAGCGACTCCAGGATCTCCACCTGGGCCTCGTCCTGCACCCGCGCCCGCTCCAGCAGCACCGGCAGCGAACCGATGTTGTGCGTCCCGAACACGACGTCCACCCACGGCGCGCGCCGCGTGATCTCGCCGCGGTCCTTCTGCGCCAGGCACCCGCCGACCGCGATCCGCATCCCCGGGCGCGCCGCCTTCACGGACGCCAGATGCCCGAGGTTGCCGTACAGCCGGTTGTCGGCGTTCTCCCGCACGGCGCAGGTGTTCAGCACGACCACGTCCGCCTCGTTGGACCCGTCCGCCGCCCGCACATAACCAGCGTCTTCGAGCAGGCCGGAGAGGCGCTCGGAGTCGTGGACGTTCATCTGGCAGCCGTAGGTGCGGACGATGTAGGTCGGATGAACCTGCGCTTCGGACATGGAGAACAGGATACGGCGCGTCGGGAAGCCGGTCGGTGCCTGCCGCCCATAGACTCCCACTGAAGATACTATCTCGCGCGATAGTATCTTCTATGGAAGTAATCGGGCGAGGGAGAGGCTCACTGATGGCTCGATTCGTGGGAAGACGGCGCGAGCTCGCCGACCTGGATCACGTACTGGCCGAGGTGGCTGCCGCGGCTCGTGATCCGCGGCCAGGACGATGCCTCGCGCTGCGGGGTCGGCGCCGAATCGGCAAGTCGGCTCTTGTCGAAGAGTTCGTGGGGCAGGCCGACGTGCCGCATGTCTACTTCACAGCGGAGATCGGCGTGAGCGAAGAGCCGCTCAGGGAGTTCGTCCGCACGGTTGCCGGATCAACCTTGCCGGACGCCGGCGTGTTCGAGGACGCCACGCCGGGAAACTGGGCGGCCGCTCTCCGGCAACTGGCCGGGATACTGCCTGACGACCGGCCGTCGGTGGTGGTGCTCGACGAGGTGCCCTACCTCATGGACGACCAGGGTGCCTTCGAAAGCGTCCTCCAGCGGAGCTGGGACCGGGAGTTGTCACGCAAGCCGGTACTGCTGCTGCTCATCGGCTCGGACCTGTCGATGATGGAGGCGCTCACGTCCTACGGACGCCCGTTCCACCAGCGAGCCGCCGAGATGGCGATCGGGCCGCTGAACCCGGCGGACGTCGCCACGATGAGCGGTCTGGACGCCGCCGATGCCATCGACGCCGCGCTGGTCACAGGCGGGCTGCCGGTGATCTGCGCCCGCTGGCGGAACGGCGAGGACCTTTGGTCGTTCCTGGCACGTGAACTGGCCGACCCGTTCAGTCCGGTGTCAGCCTCGGCGCGGCTCTCCCTCGCCGCCGAGTTCCCCGACCAGGCTCAGGCCCGCGCCGTCCTCGCCGCGATCGGATCCGGCGAGCGCACCTTCACCAACATCGCTCGGGCCGCGGGGGACATCGCGCATTCCACCTTGACGCGAGCGACAGATGTCCTCATCGAAAAACGAATGGTGGCCGCGGAACTGCCGATCTCGTTGGGCCCTTCCAAGGAACGCAGGTATCGGATCGCCGACCCGTACCTGCGGTTCTGGTTCGCTTTCCTCGGCCCGCACTTGGCCGAGATCGACCGGATGCGCTCCGACCTGACCCTTGAGCGCATCCGCGGCGGTTGGGCCAGCTGGCGCGGCCGTGCCGTAGAGCCGCTGGTCCGCGATTCGCTGGCCCGGCTGCTGCCGGCCGCGGGCCTGCCCGCGGCACCTGCCGTCGGCGGGTACTGGACCAGGAGTAACGACGTCGAGATCGACATCGTCGGAGCCGACCGCGAGCCGATCGCGCAACGGTTGCTGTTCCTCGGTTCCATCAAGTGGCTGGAAGCCTCACCACTCGATCAGCACGACCTCATCGCCTTGCACAAGCAGCGCGACCGCCTCACCGGGGAACCGGTTCCGCTCATCGGAGTCTCCAGGTCGGGTGTCACCGCCGCCGGATTGGACGCCGCGTTCGGGCCGGCCGATCTTCTGGAGCCGTGGCGGGCCTGACGAGTTCGCCTGGCCGGTTCGTCCAAGTCAGCTGAAGAACCTCTGCGAGATCAGCTTGTCCACCCGCGCCGGATCACCGGTCCCGTTGTCAGCCGTGATCAGGTGCCGCCCGATCCAGAGGCTGTAGCTGACCAGACTGCGGGCTTCGGCCTCATCCTCGTCATCGGCGGGGAACATCTCGCGGTACAGGCTACGGAGGTAGTCCATGCGGCGGTTGTCGACGCGGCGGAGGCGTTCGGCGACCGCCGCGTCGCGGCGGGCCCAGTCGCGGATGGTCAGCTCCAGGGTGATGCCGACGGTAGGGCCGACGGTGGGGCCGTCGCCGGGGAAGACGAGGGAGCGCAGGCGGGAGAGGCGGTCGCGGGCCGTGCCGCCCGGGGCCTCGACGCGGTCGATGACCGCTTCGGTGACCTCGCGTTCCCAGACCTCCAGCATCTCGGACAGCAGGGCCTCGCGGTCGGCGAAGTAGCCGTAGAAGCCGCCCTTGGTGACGCCGAGGGCCTTGGCCAGCACCTCGATGCGGACCGCGTCCGGGCCGCCCGCGGCCAGGGTTCGCAGGCCCTGGTCGATCCAGGCGTGACGCGGCGTGCGGGGCGCGGGCATGGTGTGTCCTTCCTCACGGGCACCCCGATATACGGCGCCGTATAGATGGCTCTAGGCTGGGATCTATACGCCATCGTATAACGAGCGGAGGTCGCTCCCATGTCTCCCATGCGGCTCGCGAGCACGGCCCACACCACCCAGCCCTGGCTGATCCACGAGATCGCCCCCGACTTCCGGTTGGAGGACGTCTGGGCACTGCCGACACCCGGCGGTCCGGACGGTTTCCCGACCCTGGTCGCTGTGCTCCAGGGCAGCGACTTCGAGCGCGACGCCCCGCCCGCCGCCCGCCTGCTGTGGCGGCTGCGCTGGAAGCTCGGCTCCCTCCTCGGTCTGGACCGGAGCCGGGACGGACTCGGCGACCGCGTGGCCTCCCTCCGCGACCGGCTGCCGGCCGATCTGCAGGAGGCGGCGCGCACGCACCACGAGGAAGGACGCCTGCCGTTCACCTTCCTCTACGAGCGGGACAACGAGCGCGCCGGGGAGATCGCCAACAGGACCATGCACGGCGTCATGCACCTGAGCTGGGTCCCGGACGGCGAGGGCGGCTGGCGCGGCCAGATGGCCATCCTGGTGAAGCCCAACGGCCGGCTCGGGACCCTCTACATGGCCGCGATCAAGCCTTTCAGGTACCTGATCGTGTACCCCGCCATGCTGCGTTCCTGGGAACGCCGGTGGGAGCACCAGTGGGAGCACGCGACGACCAAGCCATAGTCGCGCGACGAAGCCCAGGCCGACCCCGTATGTTCGTCTGTTGCGTGAGATCACCGCTCAGAAGACCGCAGGGGGACCTTTATGGCGTCGACACCACCCGATCCCGCCAGAGCCGGCGACGTCGCGGAGTTCACCGTCCTGCTCAACGAGCTCCGCGTCTGGGCCGGGAACCCGTCCTACCGGGCCCTGGCCAAGAAGGCCGGGGCCGTGATGCGGCCGCCCCAGAACGTGTCGCAGTCCACGCTCGCCGAGGCGTTCCAGCCGTGGCGGCGCCGGCTGAGCCTGGACCTCGTGGTGGCCATCGTCCGCGCCCTGGGCCTGGAGGAGGCCGACGTCGCCCGGTGGCGCGCGGCTTGCGTCCGGGTCCATGCCGTCGCGAAGTCCGGCGGCCCGGTCGGAGTGCTCCGCCAGCTGCCGGCGCACCTGGCCACGTTCACCGGCCGGGACGCCGAGCTCGCGCGCCTGTGGGACGCCGTGACGGCGCACGACGGAGACACCGCGCCGACCGTGGTGATCTCGGCCATCGAGGGGATGGGCGGCGTCGGCAAGACCCAACTCGCGGTCCGCGTCGCCCACATGCTGGTCCAGGAGGGCCGGTACGCGGACCTCCAGCTGTTCGTCAACCTCCGCGGTTTCGACGCCGAGCGGGAGCCCACCGACCCCTCGGAGGTCCTGGACGCCTTCCTGCGCGCGCTGGAGGTCCCGGCCCAGCAGATCCCGGCCGGCTTGGACGAGCGGGCGGCGATGTTCCGGGACCGGGTCCACGGCCGGCACGCGGTCATCGTGCTCGACAACGCCGCGGACGAGGACCAGATCCGCGATCTCGTCCCGGCCTCGCCGACGTGCCTGGTCCTGGTCACCTCCCGGCGCTCCCTGATCGGCTTGGAGCACGCAGACCTCCACGTGCTGGACGTGTTCACGCCGGCCGAGGGGGTCGCCCTGCTGCGCCGCGTCGCCGGCGCCGACCGCGTGGACGCCGAGCCGGAGGCCGCGGCCGCGATCGTCGAGGCCTGCGGCCGCCTGCCGTTGGCCGTGGCGCTGGCCGCGTCCCGGCTCCGGTCACGGCCGGCCTGGACCCTGGAACACCTGGAGTCCCGGCTCCGCGCCGGCGGCGCCACCGCGCTCGGCGCGGGCGACCGCGGCCCGCGCGCCGTCTTCGACCTGTCGCTGCAGGGTCTGGACCCGCCCGAGCGGCGGTTATTCACCCTCCTGGGACTCTTCCCGGGCCCCGACTTCACCGCCGAGAGCGCCGCGGCGCTGGCCGGGCTCGCCGTGGCCGAAGCCGGAAGGCTGCTGGAAGAGCTGCTGGACGAGCACCTGCTGGAACAGCGCACCATGGACCGCTTCGAGTTCCACGACCTGCTGCGCGCGCACGCCGCCGAGCGCGCCGCGGCGGATCTGGCCGACGGCGAGCGCGACGAGGCCGTCCACCAGCTCATGACCTGGTACATGCTGACCATGGACGCGGCCGGGAAGGCGATGAAGCCCGGACGCGCCATCCCCGAGTACCGAGGCCCCGAGCCGCGGCTGAAAGCCCTCGCTTTCGCCTCCCCCGCGCAGGCGGCGGAGTGGTGCGAGCAGGAGCTGACGAACCTCGTCGCGGTCACCGACCACGCCGCCGAGACCGGCAGGCCGGAGCTGGGCTGGCGACTGCCGCTGACCGTGTCGACCTACCTGGGCGTGCGGGCGAACTGGCGCGAGTGGGAACGGTTGCACCTTCGGGCTCTGGATTGCGCCCGCGCCACCGGGAACACCAGAGTTCAGATGAAGACCCTGAGCGGGCTCGGCATCTCGGCCGAGCGACTGAACGACCTGGAGGGCGCCGAGCGTTACCTGGACGAGACCCTCGCCCTGGCCCGCGAGCTCGGCGACCGGACCAGCGAGGCCAAGATCCTGACCATACTCATCGCCACGTACTCCCGGACGGACCGGGCCCAGCAGGGCCTGGCCGCGGCCGACCGGGCGATCGCCATCGGCCGCGAGCTCGGCGATCCGTACGTCGAGCGCGCCGCTCTGCAGAACTCCAGCAGCTGCCTGCTGATCCTGAAGCGGCCGGCCGAGGCCCGGGACCGTCTGCTCGAGGCCCTGGAGCTGTATCAGGACCCGGGCGACGAGCTCACCCGCGGGCTCGTCCTGGGCAACATCGCTTTCACGGAAGTCGCGCTCGGGCGGTATGAGGAGGCTGAGGCGGCGTACCGCGAGTACCTCCGGCTCAGCCGGAACAGCCAGGACCAGCACGGTCAGACCGAGGCGCTCCGCGGCATCGCCTCGGTGCGCAGGGCCGCGGGGCGGATGGACGAGGCCCGCTCGCTGTACGCGGAGGCGCTGGTCCTCTTGGACCGCATGGGGAGCCCTGAAGCGGCGAAGGTCAGGGAGCGGCTGGCGACGCCCGATCTGACCCACGCCAGCGACGACGAGCTGTCGACGTACTGACGCGGACCCGGACGTGGATCAGGACTCTGGTGCGGGGCGGGAGCCGGAGCCGGAGCCGGAGCCGGGGCCGGACGCGGAATGCGCATCAGGACTCTGAGCCGGAGCCCGAGCCCGAGCCCGAGCCCGAGCCGAAATCGGACCCGGCTCCGGGCATCATGTGCTGCCGCGTCAGCGGCGTCGAGGCCAGCGAGTTGTGCACCACGAACGCGATGCTCCCGGGCAGGTACCGGTCCTCCGACCATTCCAGCGGCACCCCCGCCGGATCGGTCGTCCTGCGCCGCTCGCGCAGCAGCGGGTCCGCGACCTCGCACTCCAGGTGCTCGGCGTCCTCGGCGTCGGCGCGGACGAGATCGATGGTGTGCTCGGCGTCGGCGACGTAGACGCCGCCGCGCTCCAGGAACTCCGTGACCGAGACCGTGTCGGTCCGCAGCGGCTCCACGATCGCGCCGACGGCCTCGGGGTAGCTGGTCCGCTCCAGCATCGCGGGGCGGCCGGACAGGCGGCGCAGCCGCAGAACCCTGAGGACCCGGGCGTCGTCGCCGATCCGGAGGGACCGCTGCTCCTCGGCGTCGGCGGGGTACCAGCCCTGCCGGATCACCAGGCCGCCGGGGACCTCGCCGATCGAGCGGGCCCAGCGGGCGAAGCTCTGCATCTGCGCGAAGTCCTGGACCGGCGCGTCGTCCAGGACCACGCGACGGGTGCCGCGGCGGGACGTCACCAGGCCGTCGTGGCGCAGCAGCATCAGGGCTTGGCGGATGGTGCCGCGGGAGACCGCGTACTGCTCGGCCAGCGTGCCCTCACTGGGCAGCCGGCCGCCGGGGCCGTAGGCGTGTTCGATGATGGCCTTCCGCAATTCCTCCGCGATCCGGCGGTATCTTGGCTCCTGAGTCACCGGCCCGTGCCGCCTTCCCTCGTTTTCAACCTTGTGCGAACCCATAGTTGGCCATACAACTAGGTGTTGGCCATACAACTTCGATTTGTTCACCTGACTCAGAACTTCCGTCCACCTGGCATCCGCATAGTCCTTGCCGCGGGAACGAACGCGCGGCCGACTCCCGGCCGCCCCCACTTGGAGGAAAACCGTGAACCGACGTTTGACGGGCATAGCCGCCACCGCGGCCGTCCTCGCCCTTAGTGCGGCCGCGTGCTCGTCGAGCAAGAGCTCCGACGCCGGCTCGAAGTCCGGCGGGAGCGCGCAGAGCAGCTCGGCCGGCTCGACCGGGTCGGCCGCCGGCTCGACGGACGCCAAGAAGGACGCCGCGAGCGCGACCACCGCGCAGGACCTGGGCGGCATGGACGCCCTGGTGGCCGCGGCGAAGAAGGAAGGCACGCTGAACGCCATCGCGCTGCCGAAGACCTGGGCCAACTACGGCGCCATCATGGACGCCTTCACCGCCAAGTACGGCATCAAGATCAACGACGCCAACCCGGACGGCTCCTCCCAGGACGAGCTCAACGCCATCAAGCAGCAGAAGGGCAAGAGCAGCGCGCCGGACGTCGTCGACGTCGGCCAGGCCGCCGCCAACTCCGGCGCCGCCGACGGCCTGTTCGCGCCCTACCAGGTCGCCACCTGGTCGCAGATCGCCGACGCCCAGAAGGACGCGAAGGGCCTCTGGTACAACGACTACGGAGGCTACATCGCCATCGGCTACGACGCCGACAAGGTGAAGACCCCGCCGACCACCCTGAAGTCGCTGGACAACCCGGCCTACAAGTCGCAGGTGGCGCTGAACGGCGACCCGACGAAGGCGAACGCGGCCCTGTCCGGCGTCATCGCCGCGGCGCTGGCCAACGGCGGCACCCTGGACAACGTCCAGCCCGGCCTCGACTTCTTCGGCAAGCTCAAGTCCGACGGCGTCTTCGTCCCGGTCAAGGCCACCCAGGCCACCATCCAGTCCGGCACCACGCCGATCACCATCGACTGGGACTACCTGCAGGCCTCGGCCGCCACGGACCTGAAGGCCAAGGGGATCAACTGGAAGGTCGTGGTCCCGTCCGACGCGCTGTTCGGCGGGTTCTACAACCAGGCGATCAGCGCCAGCGCGCCGCACCCGGCCGCCGCCCGCCTGTGGGAGGAGTTCCTGTACTCCGCCGAAGGCCAGAACCTGTGGCTGAAGGGCCAGGCCCGCCCGGCCGAGCTGGACGCGCTGCAGAAGGCCGGCACCGCCGACGCCGCCGCCCTGGCCGCGCTGCCCGCCGTGACCGGCACCCCGCAGTTCGCCACCCAGGACCAGATGTCCGCCGCCTCCAAGCTCACCGTCGCCGGCTGGGCGAAGGCGACCGGCTGACGTGACCTCCGCCGCCCCGGCGGACGCCCCGGCCGGCGCGGGTTCCCCCGCGCCGGCCGCTGCGGCGTTCCGTCCCCGACTGCTCCGGCGCGGTTCCCGGACCTCCAGGACCGGCTCCGCCACCGCACAGCGCACCCGGCCGCTGGACCTGCTCGGCCTGGCGCCGTTCGCCGTCTACGTGGCCGTCTTCCTCGGCGCCCCGGCGTACGCGGTGATCACCGCCGCGTTCCAGGACGACGCCGGGAACACGACGCTGTCGAACATCACCACGACGATGAAGGACCCGTACCGCCACGCCTTCACGGTCAGCATCGAGCTGTCCGTGATCAGCGCGGTCGTCGGCGCGGTCCTGGGCCTGGCGCTGGCGGTGGCGGTGTCCGGCGCGCGCCGGGACGGCCTGGTGCACCGCGCGGTCACCACGGCCTCCGGCGTGCTGGCGTACTTCGGCGGCCTGCCGCTGGCGTTCGTGTTCCTGGCCACGTTGGGGCCGCAGGGCCTGGTCACCAAGTGGCTGGACAGCGCCGGCTACAACCTGACGCAGCACGGGTTCGTGTTGTGGAACATGGCCGGCCTGGTGCTCGTCTACCTGTACTTCCAGATCCCGTTGATGCTGCTGGTGATCTTCCCGGCGCTGGACGGGCTGCGGCCGCAGTGGGAGGAGGCCGCGCGCTCGCTGGGCGCGTCGCGCTTCCAGTACTGGCTGCGGGTCGGCGGCCCGCTGCTGGCGCCGCCGTTCCTGGGCGCGGTGCTCCTGTTGTTCGCCAACGCTTTCGCGGCCTACGCCACCGCCTACGCGCTGAGCACCGGCAGCGTCCCGCTCGTGCCGATCCAGATCGGGTCGGTGATGTCCGGCAACGTGCTGGCCGGGCAGCAGAACATCGGGAACGCGCTGGGGCTGTGGATGATCGTGATCGTCAGCGTCGTGGTGGTGGCGTACACGCTGCTGCAGCGGCGGACGGCGAGGTGGCTGCGGTGACCGCCGTCGTCGCCGAGGTCCCGCAGGCACCGGAGACGCCGGTGTCGTCGCGGGCCGCGAAGAAGGCGCGCCGTAGGCCGCGCGCCGGGCGCGCGGTCATGCTGCTGCTGTTCGCGGCCTACTTCTTCGTCCCGCTCTACGCCGCGGTCGACTTCACCCTGGGCGGCAGCCGCCGCAACATGGGGCACACGCTGTCGGTCTGGACCGGGCTGATCCACCAGGACGGGTTCACCGAGAACCTGATGACGTCGCTGAAGATCGCGGCGGTGACGGTGGTCCTGCTGCTGGTGCTGATGGTGCCGACGATGGCGTGGCTGCACCTGCGGCTGCCGCGGATGCGCCGGCTGGTGGAGGGCGTCTGCCTGCTGCCGATGGCGATCCCGGCCGTGGTCATCGCCAACGGCATCCTGGGCGCGTTCAAGTCGTGGCCGGAGGCCATCACCGGGTCCTGGTGGATCCTGGTCTTCGAGTACGTCATCCTGGCCCTGCCGTTCACCTACCGCTCGCTGGACGCCGGGCTGTCGGCGATCCCGCTGGCGACGATGGTGGAGGCGGCCCGCAGTCTGGGCGCGAGCTGGCCGGTGGCCCTGTGGCGGGTGGTCGTGCCGAACATCCGCACCGCGATCGCCTCGGCCGGCATCCTCGGCGCGGCGCTGGCACTGGGCGAGTTCACGATCGCGAACCTGTTGCTGCTCAACACCTTCCCGGTCTGGACCGACCAGGCCGGCCAGCAGGACGGCGAGGTCGCCACCACCGCCGCGATGCTGATCCTGTTCCTCTCCTGGCTGCTGCTGATGCTGGTGTCGCATCTGGGCCGCGGCCGGACCGCCAAGAAGCCGAAGAAAGTGGGGAGAAGCCGGTGAGCGCCGCCCCCTCCGTCGAACTCGTCGACCTGAGCCGGTCCTTCGGCGGCGTGGCCGCCCTGGACGGCTTGGACCTGACCGTCGAGCCGGGCACCCTGATGTGCCTGCTGGGCCCCTCGGGCTGCGGCAAGACCACGGCCCTGCGGATCATCGCCGGGCTGGAGCACAGCGACCGGGGCGAGGTCCGGGTCGCCGGCCAGGACATCGCCCGGGTCCCGGCGAACAAGCGGGACATGGGCATGGTGTTCCAGTCCTACAGCCTGTTCCCGAACCTGGACGCCCTCGACAACGTCGCCTTCGGCCTGCGCATGCGCGGCTGGAACGCGGCCAAGCGCCGCACCCGCGCCGGCGAGCTGCTGGAGCTGGTCGGCCTGTCGGCGCACGCGGCGAAGTACACGCACCAGATGTCCGGCGGCCAGCAGCAGCGCGTGGCCCTGGCCCGCGCCCTGGCCGTGGAGCCGCGCGTCCTGCTGCTGGACGAGCCGCTGTCCGCCCTGGACGCGGTGGTGCGCGTGCAACTGCGCGAGGAGATCCGCTCCCTGCAGACCCGTCTGGGCATCACGACGGTATTCGTCACCCACGACCAGGAGGAGGCGCTCAGCGTCGCCGACCAGGTCGCGGTGATGCGCGCCGGCCGCCTGGAGCAGTGCGCCGCCCCGGCCGAGGTGTACGCGGATCCGGCGACCCCGTTCGTCGCGGAGTTCATCGGCACGATGAACCGCCTGCCGGGCACCCTCTCGGCCGACGGCGGCACCGTGGAGGTCGCCGGGCGCCGGCTGAAGGTGCGGGAGGGATCGCGGCCCGGAGGGGAGGTCGCGGTCCTGATCCGCCCCGAAGCGGTCAGCTTCGAACCGTCCGAGGAAGGCGCCGCCACCGTGCGGCAGGCCGGCTTCCGCGGTCCGATCACCAGGATCACCGCGGTGCTGGAGGACGGCACCGAGGTGCTGTCGGACGTGCCCAGCGCGGCGGCCACGGAACTCGTTCCGGGCCGGCGGGCGGATGTGATGCTGGACGAGGCGCCGGTGATGGTGGTCGAGCGCTGAGACATCCACAGGGTGGACGCGGGTCTGCGACGCCCACGGTTCCCCGCATACTGTCGGCCATGCGCTACGTGGTCATCCCCGGCATCGGAGGCTCGGGACCGGAGCATTGGCAGACGCTGTGGGAGAACGCGTGGGGTGCCAGGGCTTCCCGCGTCCGCCCGGCATCGTGGGACGAGCCCGACCTCGACGACTGGTGCGAGGCGTTGACCCGAGCGGTCGCGCGGAGCGGTCCGGACGTCGTCCTCGTCGGGCACAGCCTCGGGTGCCTGGCCGCGGCGGTCTGGCTGAGCCGGGAGACGCGGCCGAGCATCCGGGGTGCCTTCCTGGTGGCCCCGCCCGCCGTCGACGCGCCGAGCTTCCCCGCCGCCGAGGCGGGCAGCTTCATCCCCGTCGAACCGGCCCCGCTGACCGCGCCGGCGCTCGTCGTCAGCAGCGATGACGACCCCTACTGCGATCCCGAGTCCGCGCGGCGCCTCGCCGCCGCGTGGCACGCCGGCCACGTCACCGTCGGTCGCGCCGGGCACATCAACGCCGCGAGCGGCCTCGGCGCCTGGCCCGCCGGGCGGAAGCTGCTGGACGCCTTCCTCGCCGGCTAAGCGGTTCCGGTTTCCAGGACGCAGATTCCCAGGATCTCCAGGAACGCCGCCGCCGCCGGCGTCTTGGTCTCCCTGCGCCAGGCCACGCACTCCACCCGCTGCGGGCCGTCGGTCACCTCGACCACGGTCACGCCGCTGAGCCGCGGCGCCCACGCCGCCGGCACCAGCGCCACGGCCAGTCCCGGGGCGACCAGTTCGTCGATGTAGTCGGCGGTGGTGACCTCGAACGGGACGTCGCGGCTCAATCCGGCCGCCGCGAACGCCTCGTCGCTCTGGCGGCGCCCCGCGGTCCCGGCGGGCAGGTCGGCGAACGGCTCCGTGGAGAGCCGCCGCAGATCGACCGCGGACTCGGCGGCCAGCGGGTGGTCCGGGGCGACCACGGCGACCAGCCGGTCGCGTCCGAGTTCGTGCACGGCGACGCCGTGCGGCCGGGCGCCGACCGGCAGACCGAGGAACGCCATGTCCAGGGCGCCGTCGCGGACCGACTCGGTCAGATCGTCGCTGGCGCCCACCCGCAGCCCGATCCGCACCCGCGGGTACCGCTCGCGGAAGGCCCGCAGCGCGGCGGGGATGTCGACCGCGGTGACCGTCGGGATCAGCCCCACCGCCAGCCGGCCCCGCACCTCGCCGACCGCGGCCGCGACCTCGGCGGCGGCGCGCTCGGCGGCGTCCAGGCACTGGCGCGCGGCGGGCAGGAACGCCGCGCCGGCCGGCGTCAGCGCCACCCGGCGGCTGGTGCGGTCGAAGAGCCGCGCCCCCAGCTCGCGCTCCAGCCGCGCGATCTGGTGACTGAGCGCGGACTGCACCACCAGGCACCGTTCGGCGGCGCGGGTGAAGCTGCCGGTCTCGGCGACGGCCAGGACGTACCGCAGTTGCTGGAGTTCCATGGATCCATCGTGAATCACGATCGATCGAGTGACAAACATGTGTTGGACTCATGGATCGATGCGCGATGCCATGGAGGGGTGAACGAGAATCCGCAATCGTCCCTGAGATCCTGGCTGGGCGTGGCCGCGATCACGGCCAGCCTGTTCACCTTCGTCACCACCGAGATGATGCCGGTCGGCCTGCTCACGCCGATGAGCTCCAGCCTGCACGTGGCGGTCGGCGTGGCCGGGCTGATGGTCACGCTCTACGGCGTGTCGGCCGGCCTCGGCGTGCCGTTCCTCATCGCCTGGACCCGGCACGTCAACCGGCGGCTGCTGTTGTCGGCGCTGCTGGCGGTGCTGGCCGTCGGCAACCTGGTCACCGCGGCCGCGCCGGACTTCGCCGTGATCATGGCGATCCGCCTGCTCATGGGCTTCGCCAACGGCGCGTTCTGGGCCATCGGCGTAAGCATGGCGATGCGTCTGGTGCCGGGCCGGCACGCGAACCGCGCGGCGTCGGTCGCGCTGTCCGGGGTCTCGATCGCGACCGTGGCCGGCATCCCGCTGGGCACGTTCCTGGCCAGTGTGAGCAGCTGGCGGACCACGTTCCTGATCTGGAGCGGCCTGAGCGCCGTGGTCTTCGCCGCGGTGGCGGTCACGGTCCCGTCACTGCCGTCGGACAGCGCCGTCCCGGCCCGCGAGGTCTTCGCGCTGCCGCGGGAGAACGCGCGCCTGCGCCTGGTGATGGCCACGGTGGTGCTGTACGTGCTCGGGCACTTCTGTGCGTACACCTTCGTCCGGCCCTTCCTGGAGAAGAGTTCGTCCGCCTCGGCCGCGTTCATCACCGGTCTGCTCGTGGTCTACGGCGTCGGCGGCGCGATCGGCAACTTCCTCGCCGGCTACACCGTGACCAAGAGCGTGAAGGGCAGCTATCTGGCCGCCCGCGCCGGGCTGGTCCTGTCGCTGCTGGTCCTGCTCGCGGCGGGGCACTCGCGGGTCGGCGCGATCGTCGCGCTGACGTTGTGGGGTGTGTGCTTCGGCGCCGCGAACCTCTGCCAGATCAACCTGGTCCTGGCCGCGGCGCCGGACCGCTTCGAGGCGGCGATGGCCATCAACACTCTGGGATACAACCTGTCGATCGCGCTGGGCGCGCTGGTCGGCGGGGTGTTCGCGGACGCGGCCGGCGTCACCAGCGCGGTCTGGTTCGGCGCGGGGCTGGCAGCGCTCTCCGTGGTGGTCACGGGGGTGGTGCGCCGGAAGGAGCCGGCCGCTGGCGCGGAGACGGTCTCGGACGCCGATGAAGCACTGGCCGTCGCCGGGTAACCGCGCACCACGCTACGCGGGTGCGCCCTCCGACGCCGGCGCGTCGTCAGGGCGCACCGCCGTCCCCAGGATGTGGGCGGCGGCCGGGAGCGGGAGGCGGCTCTCCGGGAACAGGAAGTTGTCGAGGTCGGTGAGCTCGAAACCGGCGGCGGCGATCGCGGCCGCGGTGTCACGTCCGGTGTGGCAGCCGCCGCTGAACAGCGGCCAGACGGTCCGGTCCAGCACCCGCTGCACCTGCCGCATCTTCGGCGAATCGGCCTGGACGTGCTCGAAGAAGCGCAACGTCCCACCCGGCCGCAGCACCCTGCGGATCTCGGCGAGCGCCACGGCCTGGTCCGGCACGGAGCACAGCACGAGGCACACGACGGCGGCGTCGAACGACGCGCGGGGGAAGGGCAGCGCCTCGGCCCGGCCCTCGACGACCTCCACCGGAACCGGCGCCCGGGCGGCGGCCCGCCCGGCGTATCCGCGCAGCGTGGGGTCGGGCTCGACGGCGAAGACCCGCTTGACGCCGGCGGGGTAGTGGCTGAAGTTCAGACCGTTGCCCGCGCCGATCTCGACCACGTCGCCTTCCAGACCGGCCAGCAGGCGGTCGCGGTGCGGTCCGATGCCGGCCTTGTCCAGGGCCGGTCCGGCCACCTTCGCGTAGAACCGGGCGAAGACCGGATGCCGGATCCTTCCACTCATCGCCGCCTCCCAACGCGGATGGCCTTGTTTCCAGCTTCTACCCACCGACCACTTCGCGCCGCATGGCATCGAGAAGCGCGGCCAAGCGCGGCGACTCGTCGGACGCCGCTTTCATCGCGTCGGCGAGCGTCTGCCGATAGGTCCGCCGCGCCTCGGCGTGACGCGTACGGCCGGCAGCGGTGATGACGGCATAGATACCGCGCTTGTCGTCCGGGCACAGGTCACGCACGGCATAGCCGGCGTCGTAGAGGCGCGTCGCCAGGCGCGTCACGGAGCTCTGGTTGAGGCCGACGGCCACGGCGAGCTCGGACATGCGCAGCTCGCCCTTCTCGGCTGCGGCCAGGTGGCCGAGGGCGCGGTACTCGGACAGGCCCAGGCCGTGGCGGCGGGCCAGAGCGTCTGCGAGCTCGCCCTCCACGCGGTTGTGCAACGCGAGCACGCCGTCCCAGAGCTGTTCGTCCTCGGTCACGGCAACCTCCCATAAGCTTGTATGTGCAAATAACTTACCGGAGGCGGCAGGGGTTCCCGGGCGTCCGCTCAGACCGCGGCCTCGGACGGGAGCAGGGCCAGGATCTCGGCGGTGGTCCCGGTCTCGCCCAGGCGCGGGAAGATCCGCTCGACGCTGTTGGCGTGCGCGTCGGCGCTGGAGTCGGTGACCGCGTCGGTGGCGACGGTGACGTGGTAGCCGTGCTCGTGCGCGGCGCGGGCCGTGGACTCCACGCCGATGCTGGTGGCGATGCCGGTGAGCACGATCTGCGTCACGCCGCGGCGGCGCAGGTGCAGGTCGAGGTCGGTGCCGTAGAAGGCGGACCAGTTGCGCTTGGTGACCAGCAGGTCGCCGGGGTGGCCGGCGAGGTCGGCGATGATCCGGTCCCAGCCCTCGGGGCGGGGACGGGCCGGACGCGCCTGCTCGGTACGGCCCGGCATCATGTCGGCGCCGTCCTCGGCGAAGGTGACGCGGACCAGGACGACCGGCAGGTTCCGGGCGCGGAACCCCTCGGCCAGTGCGACGCTGTTCTTCACCACGTCGGCGGTCGGGACCGGCTCGCCGGGGATCGCGGCGACGCCGTTCTGGAGGTCGATGACGACGAGCGCGGTCGTGGGGTCGAGGGCGGTGACGGTCATGGCGGGACCTTTCTTTCGGGGCTCAGCGACCGACGCGGGACAGGGAGCGGTCCACGACGGTGACGACCAGGAACAGGACGGAAACAGCGATCAGCAGGACGGCCAGACGGTGCAGACCACCGGTGGTGGCGCCCTCGCGGTAGAAGGCGGCGCTCGCCGCGGAGGCGAGCAGTGCGCCGAGGTACATGAACGTCCGCAGCAGCCCGGCGGAGGATCCCATGCGCTCCGGATCCGCCTGCGCGTACAGGGCGTTCTGGTTGGCCAGGCCGTTCAGGCCCTGCGGGACACCGATCACGGCCGCGACCAGCACGATGGTCCAGATCGCGCTGCCGGAGCCCATCACCAGCAGCAGGGTGCAGCCGACGACCTGCGCCGCCGAGCCGACCAGCAGCTTGGCGCGGACGCGCGGGTCCCGTCCGGTCACGGCGGTGACGACGATCGCGGTGACGGACATCGGGAGCAGGACCACACCCGCCCCTGACGCCGACAGGGAACGGCCTTCCTCCAGCCACTGCGTGAAGCCGTAGAGGAACGAGTACGACGTCGTATAGGCGAGCACTTGGCGGCCGTAGGTGGCCAGCAGAGGCGCGTTGCCGCTGAGCACCCGCAGGTCTATGAAGGGCTGCGGAGTACGGAGTTCGCGCCAGACGAAGGTACCGGCCGCGATGAGGGCGACGGCGACGAGATGGATGTGGCCGACGCCCGGACTCATCAGGAACAGCAGGAACGCGGTGAGCATCGCGGCGAACTGCGCCATCCCGAGGACGTCGATGCGCTGCGCGTCGGCGACCCTCCCCCGCCGCGGCAGCCGCACCGCCCCGAGGACCAGGCACGCCGCCGAGAGCGGAACGTTGATCGCGAAGATCAGATGCCAGCCGCCGGCCGCGATCAGCAGCCCGCCGAGCGTCGGCCCGATCACCGCGATCACCTGGTTGGAGATCGACAACGCGGCGAGGACGCCGCTGGGACTCCTCATCCCGGTGCGGTCGGCCTCCGAGCGCAGCAGCGACATCGAGGCCGGGTACGCCGCCGATGTGCCGAACCCGAGGAGCACCCGCGACAGGATCAGGACCCCGAGCGTCGGCGCCCCCACGCCCAGCACGCCCGCGACCCCGACGAGCGCCGTTCCGGCCAGGTAGAGCGGCCGCGGCCCGAAGGCGTCCACGAGCCGCCCGATCACGGGCTGTCCGACCGCGGTCGCGAGATAGAGCCCGGACACCAGCCACGCGGTCTGCGAGGGCGCGGCGCCGAACGCGCGCCCGATGGGGATCAGCGCGACCGCCAGCATCGAGGAGTTCACCGGGTTCAGGATCGAACCCAGGATCATCGGCACGATGAGGCGGCGGTCGAAGCCCGCCGCGGAGGATCCGGGAGCGCGCGGGGCGCGGGTGCGCAGGCGCTCGACGAGCGCCGTCATGGACGGGGCTCGGAAGGCGCGGGCGCCATCGGGGTCCTCATGCGTCGGCCACCTCCCCCAGCAACGCCATCGCCGTGATCACGGCCTCGATCTGCTCCGGTGTCCCGTGCTCGGCCAGCGCCCGGGCCAGCCACTGCTGGCGGGCGTGCCGCTCGCCCTGGGAACGGGCCCGTCCGGCCTCGGTCAGGGCGAGCAACCACCGGCGGCGGTCGACCGGGTCGGGCCGCCGGACGATGAGCCCCAGCGCCTCCAGACCGGCGACGGTCTTGGCCATCGCCTGGTGCGAGACCTGCTCGGCGGCGGCGAGCGCGCCGGCCGAGGCGGCGTCGACCTTGCCCAGGCGCACCAGGACCGACGTCTGGGCCGGGCTGAGGCCGGATTCGCCGGGCAGCGCCTGCAGGCGGCGGCGCAGGCGCCCGAACATGACCCACGTCTCCAGGGACGCACGCATCGCGATCTCGGGGATGTCGGGGAGGTCGGGCGCTTCGCTCATGGTCCCCACGATAATTCGTCAGTCTGGACTGTGCAACTATGGTTGCACAGTTGCGGCTGCTCAGCTTGGACTGACGGATCGGGCACTCGTTCGGAGCAGCGGATTGGGCCTCTGAGCACCGCACCCGGCCAAATACAGGGCGTGGCGGACCAGAAGACCGAAGATCGCAAGGGCGGCCCGGGGCACACCGTGGTCCTGGCCGTCGTGCTCGTGTTCCCGATCCTGAAGGTGGCGTGGACGGTCGGGGGCGGCGACGCGGCGTGGGACGTCCTGGTGGCGCTGGAGCCGAAGAACTGGGTCGACGTCCTGATGGGCATGGTCCGCAACAGCGTGATCCTGGCGTTCGTCCTGGCGGTGGTGGTGTCGCGGATGACGTTCGTCTTCATGGCCGCGCGGGGCTCGCTCCACGACGGCACGGATCGCCGGGCCCTGATCCTGGGCACGCTCATGTCGTTGATCTCGCCGATCGCCTTCGGGCTGCTGATGACCGTGTTCTTCGGATGGCGGTGGGGCGTGTTCACCGCGCTGGTCGCGTGGCTGCTCCGGCAGGGCGTCGTCCTGGAGTACCTGACGGGGCACCGTGGCGGGCGGGAACGCTCGGCCAGGCTGGCGCCGTGGCAGCACCGGGCCGTCTCGGCCGAGAGGATCGTCGCGACGCTGCTGTCGGTGGTGGTGCTGCCGATCGTGGCGTTCGCGGTGGCGCTGAACGGCGAGTCCTGGGCGTCGCTGGTGAAGTGCGAGGTGCAGATCGGCGCGGTGCGACGGCCGGGCACGCTGATCGAGCTGACCCGGATGGGCGACGGGATCGTGGGGTGGGACCTGGACCGGCAGGAGGTCGCCAACGCGGACGGATGTGTGAAGGTCGACGGCCTCGTGGTCCGGGAACCATGGTGGCGCTGACAGCGCCGGCCCCTTAGGAGCCGGCGCTACGCGCTAGACGCTACGCGCTATGCGATGGCTGCGGGCGGCTAGGAACCGGCGCGGAACGCGGGGAAGCCGGGCTTGTCCGTGATCTGCTTCGGCGTGCCGGAACCATCGGTCGAGATGAGGTAGACGCCGGACTCCGTGGAGTACGCGACCGTCTTGCCGTCCGGAGAAAGGGCCGGGGTGACGTAGTCACCCGCGGCGTTCGGCGTCAGGTCCTTGGCCTTGGGCGCGTCGCCGTTGGCGGTGTAGAGCACGCTGAAGAAGATGTGCCGGTGGCCGTTCACGGTGCGGACGAACACGACTTCGGGTGTCGGGTCGGAGTTCGCCGAGCCGCCGACGATCGCGTAGCTCGGCTCGGAGCCGTTCTTGAAGGCCAGGTCGCCCTGCTGCCGCAGGAAATCGTCGCGGACCCAGATGTCGGAGCTGGAGCCGTTGTCGTGCTCATAGATCGCGCCGCCGAAATCCCCCGCGGCCGAAGGCCACATGTTGCGGGTCTGAGGCGGGTCGACCTCGTTCTCGCCGGCCGTGCCGGCGAGCTCGAGCTTCTCCGGCTTGCCGTCGTGGGCGGTGGCCACGACCTTCCACAGCGTGCCGTCGCCGGCGGTGGAGGCGAAGAAGATGTTGTTGCGGGCCGGGACCCCGTCCTGCGTGTCGGCCTTCGCCACCTGCCACGCCGGGTGCGTCCACTTCTCCCCGGTGGAGTTCTTGGCCGCTTCGACCTTGCCGCTGCCGTCGGCGTTGGCCACCCACAGATTGTCATGGTCGTCGATGAAGGCGACCTTCTTGCCGTCCGGCGACCAGGACTGGTCGTACACGGCGGTGCCGAAGTCGACGGCCTTGCCGTTCATGAGGATCTTGCTGGAGCCGTCGGAGACGGTCAGCTTGGTGCCGCCGGTCCCGTTCCGCGTCCCGGACGCGCTCGACGCGGACGACGACGCCGACGACTCGGCCACCGGGGCGGTCGTGCCGCCGGCCGTGTCCCCACCCGTCGCCGACGAGTCCCCGCCCTTCGTCGCGCTCGACGTCCCCGCCAACCCCAGCGGGTTCCCCGTCCCCCCTTGGCTCGCGCAGCCGCTCACCGTCAGCGGCGTCACCAACGCCGCCGCGCACACCGCCGCCTTGGCCCACTGCCTCTTGCCCCGTCCAGCCATGACCGTTTTTCCCCCATTTCCCGAATGTTTTGTCGCTCCCCCTGCGCCCCGAACGTTATCAACCTCGTGCGACGATCGGTGCCATGGACCACCGGGACCACGCCACGCACGACGAGTTGCAGGCCCTCGGCCTGCCGAACCTGAACGACCCGCGGATCCGCCACATCCGGCAGCTCTTCCTCACCGTCGTGACCGGCGGATGCGCGGTCATGGTCCCCTGGGTCGTCTACCTGGCGGCGGCGTTGCCCAGCCACCATCCGGCGAAGGCCTGGGACGTCGCGTGGGTCGGGTTCGACCTGCTGCTCGTGCTCGGGCTGCTGGTCACCACCTGGGCGGCGTGGCGGCGCCGGCAGATCGTGGTGACCGCCTGCATCTTCACAGGCACGCTGCTGCTGTGCGACGCGTGGTTCGACATAGTCCTGGACTGGGGGACGGCGGACGAGACGGCGTCGGTCTTGTCCGCGCTGCTGGCCGAGATACCCCTCGCGCTGTTCCTGTTCCACTCGGCGATCCGGATCCTGCGCTACACGATCCGGTCAGCGTTCTTCCTCGTCGGCCACCCCGGCCCGGTCCCGGCTTTCCACAAGATGTCGCTCGGTGCTCTGAACGAAGTGCTGCAGTCCCTCCACGCCGCCCGCCAGCAGACCGGCGCCGAGCATGTCGAGTAGCGTCACGGCGTCGTGGTCCGGCGTGCCGGGGACCGTGCAGTACACGACCAGGCGCTGCCCGCCGGTGTTCGGCAGCTCCATCGCCTCGTATTCGAGCGTCATCGCCCCGACGTCGGGATGGTGGAAGGCCTTCGTGCCCTGACCGTGCAGGCACAGCTCGTAACGCTCCCACAGCCGGGCGAACTCCGGGCTCTTGACGACGAGCTCGCCGATCAGGCGCACCAGCTCCGGGTCGTCGGGATCGTCCCCGGCGCGCGCCCGCAGGAACGCCACCGACTTCGGGACCAGCTTGTCCCACTCCGGATAGAGCTCTTTGGCAGCGGGGTGCAGGAAGACGTAACGGGTGATGTTGCGCTGTCTGGCGGGCCAGTCCGCGAGCCCCGGGAACAGCGCCAGCCCGGAGGGGTTCGCGGCCAGGACGTCGTTGGTGCGGCTGACGACGTAGGCGGGGTTCGGGCGCACCATGTCGAGCATGAGCAGCGGGCCCTCGCGCACCGTGCGGGTGCGGCTGCGGCGCTCGGCCTGGCGCACCGGGCTGGCGGCGTTCTCCGTGAGGGTGTGCAGGTGCCGATGCTCGTCGCGGTTCAGGCGCAGGATCCGCGCGAGCGCGTCCAGCACCGCCGGGCTGGGGTTGGTCTCCTTACCGCGCTCCAGTCGGGTGTAGTAGTCGACGCTGACCCCGGCCAGGATCGCGACCTCCTCGCGGCGCAGGCCCGGGGTGCGGCGGATGCCGGTGCCGGAGGGCAGGCCGACGTCCTCGGGACGGACCTGGGCGCGGCGCGCCTTCAGGAAGATGCCCAGTTCGCTGCCGTTGCTGCCGGTGGATCCGCCGCTCGTCATAGAGCCAGCGTAGGGCGGCCGCGCCGAAAGTGAGGGGGTGTGTCACACCCAGGCACAGGGCTCCCCGGCTCGGCGCGGTCTGTATAGGGGCCGCGACCAGGACGAGAGTTACCGGCATGACAGCTATCACCGCGATCCGGCCGCGAGCCACGAGCACCGCCGCCTCCGCAGCGGACACCGCCGCCAACGCCAAGCGCGTCCTGGCGGCCTCCGTCTTCGGCTTCTTCCTGGTCGGCCTCGACGCCATGGTGGTCAACGTGGCCCTGCCGGCGATCAACCGCAGCCTGTCCGGCGGGCTGTCCGGCGCGCAGTGGGTGATCGACGGATACACGCTGGCGTTCGCGGCGCTGATGCTGTCGGCCGGGGCCCTGGCCGACCGGATCGGGGCGAAGGCGGCCTACGGGCTCGGGCTGATCGGGTTCACGCTGGCGTCGGCGGCCTGCGGCCTGGCGCCCTCGCTGGCGCTGCTGATCGGGGCGCGGCTGGTGCAGGGCGCGGCGGCGTCGGTGATGCTGCCGTCGTCCCTGGCGCTGGTGGGGCAGGCGTTCCCGGACCCGGTGGCGCGGAACAAGGCGATCGCCGTATGGACGGCGGCGGGCTCGGCCGCGGCCGCCGCGGGACCGGTGGCCGGAGGGCTGATCACGGCCGCGGTGGACTGGCGGTGGATCTTCTTCCTCAACCTGCCGGCCGGGGCTCTGGCGCTGGCGCTGCTGGCCGGGACGCCGCGGTCGGAGCGGAGGGCCGACGCCGCGGCCGCGTCGTCGCGCTTCGACGTGCTCGGGCTGCTGTCGTCGGTGGTGGCGCTGGCCGGGGTGACGTACGGCTTCATCGAGGGCGGTTCGAAGGGCTTCGGGACGTTCCCGGTGCTGACCGCGTTCGGCGCGGCGGCGGTCGCGGCGACGGTGTTCGTGCTGGCCGAGTCCCGCCAGGCGCGGCCGATGGTCCCGCTGGCCCTGTTCCGGTCGCGGGCGATGTCGCTGGCGGCGGCCGCGGGCTTCGCGGTGAACGCCGCGTTCTACGGGGTGATCTTCGTGCTGAGCCTCTACTTCCAGCAGGTCGGGCACAAGTCGGCGACGGTCACCGGTCTGCTGTTCGCCCCGATCACCGCGGTGGTGACACTGGTGAACCTGACGGTCGCGGCCCGGATGGTGGCCCGCATCGGCGCGCGCCTGTCGATGACGATCGGCCTGGTGGGCACGGCCGGCGCCATGCTCCTGCTGCTCGCGGTCCGGCCCGGCCAGCCGGCCTGGGCCCTGGTGCTGCTGCTGGTGCCGGTCGCCTTCGCGGGCTCGTTCGTCGTCCCCGCCCTGACGATCATGGTGATGGGCAGCGTCCCGGCCGACCGCGCCGGAACCGCCGCCGGCATCGTGAACACCTCGCGCCAGGTCGGCGGCGCCCTCTCGGTCGCGGTGATCGGCGCTCTGGTGGCCGGCGGCGACTTCAGCGGCGGGATGCACGCGGGGCTGGTCGGAACGGCCGCCCTGCTGCTGGTGACCGCGGTGGCGGTGCAGCTGCTGGCCCCCGGCCGGAAGCGGTGAGACGATCCGCGGTGGATCGACGGAACCCGGTCCCTGGAGAGCGCGTCCAAGTGCTCACCGGGGACTGATTCCGTTCACGGGGATATCGGGGTAGGGGGTTCTGGTGCACAAGTGGGCCGCTAAGGCTTTGACCGTGATGCTCGCGGCTGGCGGGCTACAGGGGATCGCGGTGGCCGATCCAGCGTGGGCGTGCGGATGTGGAGCGTACATCCCGGGCGCCAACGGGACCGCGAGCGTCGCCAGAGAGCAGGCCGTCGTCCGGTTCGACGGCACGACCGAGGACGTCGTGATGCGCTTCTCAGTGCACAGCGACGCGCCTGACGCCGCCTGGGTGATGCCGGTTCCGGGCCCGGGCCCGGCGAAGACGACGCTCGGGGACAAGGACCTGTTCGACCAGCTGAGCACCGCCCAGGAGCCGCTCGTCAAGGTGCACCACTATTTCCTGCCCCACCTGTCGGAGAGCGGCGCGAAGAGCGGCGCCGGCGCCCCCGACAACGTCGGCGGCCCGATGGCGGCGGCCCCGACGGGCGCGCCCGTGCGCGTGCTGTCCGACCAGCGCATCGGCGCCTTCGAAGTGGCGAACCTGGCCTCAGCAGACCCGAAGGCCCTCGGTGAGTGGCTGGAGCAGCACAGCTTCACCCTCAAAGCGGCGACAGCGGAACGTCTGGCGGCGTACACGGCCCAGGGATGGCAGTTCGTAGCCGTGCGACTGGCATCGGGGAGCTCGGCGGACCTGGACGGCGTACTGGACCCGATCCGGATCTCGTTCCCGGCCAAGGACGCGGTGTACCCGATGCGCCTGTCGGCCGGAGCGACGACCCCGCAGCACGTCGAGTTGTCGGTCCTGGCCCCGCACCGGATGGAGATCGCACAGGCGCCGATCGCCGCCCACGCGGCCCCCTCGGCGTTCGGCGACTGGATCGACCCGTCCCGGACGGGACCGGCCCTGGCGAACCTGGCGGCCGGACGGATGTTCCTGACAGTGTTCGACGACGCCTTCGAGCAGCCGTCCCAGATCACCCAGGACTACGGCTTCTCGCCGGCCCGATCCGACTGGGTCCAGCACCCGGTGACATATAAGGAGGAACTGCTGACGTTCCTCGGGATCCCGGCGTATCTTCTCGTGGTGCTGGCGCTGACCGGTATCGGTGTCGTGACGGTGGTGCGGCGCGGTCGGCGATCAGTCAGGAGGGGCCGGGGTGCGGCCCACCTTGCCGGTTGACGTGGAGACCACCGGCCTCAGCGCGCGTACTCCGTGGCCCGCGACTCCCGCACCACCGTGATCCGGATCTGCCCCGGATACGTGAGCTCCTCCTCGACCTGCTTCGCGATGTCCCGGGCGATGACCTGCGCCTGGATGTCGTCGACCGCGTCGGGGACGACCATCACGCGGATCTCGCGGCCGGCCTGCATCGCGAAGACCTTCTCGACGCCCTCGTGGTCGGCCGCGATCTGCTCCAGGCGCTCCAGGCGCTTCACGTACGCCTCCAGCGACTCGCGGCGGGCGCCGGGGCGGCCGCCGCTGATCGCGTCCGCCGCCTGGGTCAGCACCGCTTCGACCGTGCGGACCTCGACCTCGTTGTGGTGGGCCTCGATCGCGTGGACGACGTCGTCGTGTTCGCCGTACTTGCGGGCGATCTCGGCGCCGATCAGGGCGTGGCTGCCCTCGACCTCGTGGGTGAGGGCCTTGCCGATGTCGTGGAGGACCGTGCAGCGCTTGAGCAGGGCGGGATCCAGGCGGAGCTCGCTGGCCATGATGCTCGCCAGGTGGGCCGACTCCACCAGGTGCTTGAGGACGTTCTGGCCGTAGGACGTGCGGTAGCGAAGCTTGCCGAGCAGGGCGATCAGCTCCGGGTGCATGTCGGTGATGGCGAGTTCCATCAGGGCGTCCTCGCCGGCGCGGACGCAGAGCTGCTCCACCTTGGCCTTGGAGCGCTCGTAGATCTCCTCGATGCGGTGGGGGTGGATGCGGCCGTCGAGGACGAGCTCCTCGAGGGTGAGGCGGCCCACCTCGCGGCGGACCGGGTCGAAGCAGGAGAGCAGGACCGCTTCAGGGGAGTCGTCGATGATGAGGTTCACGCCGGTGATCGACTCGTAGGCGCGGATGTTGCGGCCCTCGCGGCCGATGATCCGGCCCTTCATGTCGTCGCTGGGAAGGTGCAGGACGCTGACGACGGACTCGGCGGTCTGCTCGCTGGCGACGCGCTGGATCGCCAGGGCCACCGTCTTGCGGGCGCGCTTCTCGCCCTCGTCGCGGGCCTCCTGCTCGATCTGGCGGATCAGGACCGCGGCCTCGCGCTTGGCCTGGTTCTCGATCGACTTCACGAGCTCGGTCTTGGCCTCGGCGGAGGAGAGGGCGGCGGCCCGTTCCAGGACGGCGCGGCGCTCGTCCTCCAGGGTGGCCAGCTCGGCCTTCTTGCGCTCCAGCTCGGCGGAGGAGGCGACCAGCTCGCGCTCCTTGTCGGCGGTGCGGCGCAGGTCGGCGTCCAGGCGCTCCTCGCGCTCGGCCTGGCGGGCCTCGCGGCGCTCCAGGTCCAGGCGCAGCTCGCGGATCTCGTCCTTCAGGACGCGGGTCTCGGCCTCGGCCTCGTCGCGGATCCGGCGGGCGCGGTCCATCTCCACGGCGGCGGCGGTGGCGGCCTGCTCGCGGATCTGCACCGCCTGCGCGTCCGCCTGCTTGCGGGCCTCGGCCGCCTCCCGGTGGACGGCGCCCAGGTCGCGCTGGGCGGCCACGATCGCGGCCGCGTGCTCGCTCTCCCGGGCCTGGGCCCGCTGCGCGAGCTCGGCGAGCTGCTTGTCGAAGTCCTCGTACGCGCGCTTCTTGAGGTTGTTGATCCGGCGGGAGCCCCCGACGTTCAACCCCACGAGCAGGCCGACGCACGCCGCGACCACCGCTGCGATCGCGATCAACAGGCCGACCATTTAGTTCGCTCCCAGCGCGCTTGAGTGATCCTTCGATGATCCCTCACTGAGTGCGAGGTTAGGGCGAGGTAACAATACGGTCAAGGAGGAGTGTGGTCGACAACCGTCTGTGTCGCCGCGAAAAACCGACGAAAACACTGGATGGAGTGGATTCCCCGCCGACTTCAGGCGTCGTCCGGCGCGTCGAGATCGACGTCCTGCCCCTCGGCGGCCAGCGCCTCCTTGACCGCCCGGAACGCCACCGACGAGGAGTACCCCTTGCGGGCCAGCATCCCCACCAGCCGGCGGGCCCGGACCTGCGGGTCCAGGCCGCGAGTGGCCCGCAGGCGGGAGTCGACCAGCCGTCGAGCGGTCGCCGCCTCCTGGTCCTCGTCCAGCGTGGACAGCGCCTCGGTGGCGGTGTCGTCGTCGATGCCCCGGCGGCGCAGCTCGTAGCCGAGGGCCCGCTTGGCCAGGCCGCGCTCGGCGTGACGGGAGCGGACGAAGGTCTCGGCGTAGGTGGCGTCGTCGAGCAGGTGCAGCTCTTCGAACCGGTCGAGCACCGCCTCGGCGATGTCGTCCGGGATCTCCTTCTTGCGGAGCCGGTCGGCGAGCTGGGACCGGGTCTGCATCTGCCGCCCCAGGTGGTACAGCAGGATGTTCTTCGCGCGTTGTTCGAGCTTCTCGCGGGACGGCGGCGGTGCGGGCCGGTCCGGGTCGGAGTCGTCGGCCGGGTCCCGGTCCCTGCGGCGGGAGGACCAGCCGGAGGACGCCTTCTTGGCCGGCGTCTTCTTGGCGGCGGTCTTCTTCGCCGCCGGCTTCCGGGCGGCGGATCGTTCCGCAGCGGCCTGGGGCACGGGCTCGGGCACAGGCTCAGGCTCCGCCCACCCCGGAGCCGCGGCGGGCTCGTCCCCCGCCGCCGCGAACCAGTCGGGGCCGGACCCCTCGTCCTGGGCCCGACCCCAACCGGCGCTCACCTACTACTCCTCCGAGCCGGCCGCGGCGGCAGCGGCCTTGCGGCCCCGGGCCGCCTTCACGGGCTTGGGCACGGACTCGACCTCGCTGGACGGCGCCGCGTCCGCGGCCGGCGCCGCGCCGTCGCCCGCCGGGTCCTCGGTCACCTTCGGCCCGATCCCCAGCTTCTCCTTGATCAGCTTCTCCAGGCCGTCCGCGACGTCCGGGTTCTCCTTCAGGAACCGGCGGGCGTTCTCCCGGCCCTGCCCCAGCTGCCCCTCGGAGTACGTGAACCAGGCGCCGGCCTTCTTCACGAAGCCGTGCTCGACGCCCATGTCGATCAGCGAGCCCTCGCGCGAGATGCCGGAGCCGAAGACCACGTCGAACTCGGCCTGCTTGAACGGCGGCGCCACCTTGTTCTTCACGACCTTCACCCGGGTGCGGTTCGCGACCGCCTCGGTGCCGTCCTTCAGCGTCTCGATGCGGCGCACGTCCAGGCGCACCGAGGCGTAGAACTTCAGCGCGCGGCCGCCGGTGGTGGTCTCCGGCGAGCCGAACATCACGCCGACCTTCTCGCGCAGCTGGTTGATGAAGATCACGGTGGTGTTGGTCTGGTTGATCACACCGGTCAGCTTGCGCAGCGCCTGGCTCATCAGGCGGGCCTGCAGACCGACGTGCGAGTCGCCCATCTCGCCCTCGATCTCCGCCTTCGGCACCAGGGCCGCGACCGAGTCGATGACGATGATGTCCAGCGCGCCGGAGCGGATCAGGGTGTCCGCGATCTCCAGCGCCTGCTCGCCGGTGTCCGGCTGGGAGATCAGCAGCGCCTCGGTGTCCACGCCGAGGTTCTTGGCGTACTCCGGGTCCAGCGCGTGCTCGGCGTCGATGAACGCGGCCTGGCCGCCGCGGGCCTGCGCGTTGGCGACGGCGTGCAGCGCGATGGTGGTCTTGCCGGAGGACTCCGGGCCGTAGACCTCGACGATGCGGCCCCGCGGCAGCCCGCCGATGCCGAGGGCCACGTCCAGGGCGATCGAGCCGGTGGGGATGATGTCGATCGGCTGGGCCGTGCGCGCGCCCAGGCGCATGACGGAGCCCTTGCCGAAGTTGCGCTCGATCTGGGCGAGGGCGGCGTCGAGCGCCTTCTCGCGGTCGGTGGTCGTTGCCGCCATGGATGCCTGCCTTAAGAGGTTCATGCGTGCTTCACGTCTGACGGTCTCGAAGGTAGACGACCCCACTGACAAAAGCTGTCGCAGGCGGCCGTCGCCAGGTCTGACCGTCTATCACGGTACCTGGGGCGCGGGGTCTTCTTGAGCGGAACGCCCGTTCTGCCGGGTGACGGTCACTATGACCAGCACTGCGACCGGCGCCAGCAGCGCCACGGCCAGGCCCGCCAGCCACGAGTAGCCGAGGGTGCCGACCACCAGCCCGGCCAGCGCCGCGCCGCCCGCCGAGGAGCCCTGCATCACGAAGTCGCTGGCGCCCTGCACCGAGGGCCGGACCCGGTCCGGCGTGGATTCGGTGAGCAGCGTCGAGCCGGCCACCACGCCGCAGGACCAGCCGACGCCGAGCAACAGCAGGCCGACGACCATGGGCGCTTTGGAGCCCATGGGTGCGGTGCCGACGATCAGACAGGCGGTGGCGAGGATCGCCATCCCGGCGGACAGCACCGGGATCCGCCCGATCCGGTCCACAGCGAGCCCGACCAGCGGCGAGAGGGCGTACATGCCGGAGATGTGCACCGACAGCACGAGGCCGATGACCGTCACGGACATCCCGTCGGCGTTCATGTGGACCGGCGTCATCGACATCACCGACACCATGACCGTGTGCGAGACCGCGACGACCGCGATCGCGAGCACGGCCCGCGGCGCCGCGGCGATCACCGCGAAGGACTCCTTCAGCGACAGCCGCTCCGGCGCCGCGACGTCCTCCCCGCGCAGCTCCCGCGCGATCAGCAGCGGGTCCGGCCGCAGCAGCAGCCCGAGGACCAGCGCCGCGCCGGCCATCGCGAACCCCGACCACAGGAACGCCCCGGCCAGCGGCGGCAGCCCCAGCGCCCGCGCCGTGCCCTCGGCCGGGTGGGCCAGGTTCGGGCCCAGGATGGAGCCGATCGTCACCGCCCAGATCACCAGCGACAGCGCCCGCCCGCGGCGCTCGGCGGGCGCCAGGTCGGTCCCGGCGTAGCGGGCCTGGAGGTTCACCGCGGAAGCCCAGCCGAACAGCGCCATGCCCAGGAGCAGCAGCCAGTAGGCGTCGAGCTTCGCGGCCGTCACGATCACCAGCGTGCCGCCGATCGCCGCCGAGTACCCGAGCACGAGCCCGGGGCGGCGCCCGCGCGCGGCCATGATGCGCGACAGGGGGATCGAGGCGAAGGCCGCGCCGAGCGAGGAGAAGGTCCCGGTCAGCCCGGCCAGGCTCGCGTTGCCGGTGATCTCCTTGGCCAGCAGGGTGGACAGCGAGAACCCGGTCGAGGACCCGATGCCGCCGAGGATCTGGCTGGCGATCAGGACCCGGACGGTCCGGCGCTGGACGGACTGGGCGCGCGCGGCCGGGTCGAGGGGTATTCGGATGGCGGCGGTCTCGGCTGCGGTCACACGTGGAACGTAGCGGGGATCCTTACCGGTCCGGAAGTGGCAGTCCGGTGCCACAGGTGACGATTCCGGCCACGGCCGTCAGAACGACAGCTCCCGATCCTTGGCCACCGCGGCCCACACGGTCTTGGCGTCGAACCCGTCCCGCAACGCCTCGACCACGGTCCGGCCGCCGAGTTCACTCATCACGTGGTCGCGGGCGAAGGAGTCGGACAGCGGGCCGAACTCTTCCCGCATCCGCTCCCAGAAGTCCTGAAGCTGCATGGGATCAAGTCTGTCAGACGGCCAAGGCAGTATGGATGGTATGAAAACGTCGGCAGCCCTGGATCACTTCCACCCGGCCACCAAGGCCTGGTTCACGGCTGCCTTCGCGGACCCCACCAGCGCCCAGGCCGGGGCCTGGAACGCCGTCGCCGCGGAGAAGAACGCCCTGGTCGTGGCCCCGACCGGATCCGGCAAGACGCTGGCGGCGTTCCTGGCCGCGCTGGACCGCCTGGCCTTCGGCCCGCCGCCGGCCGACGCCAAGCGCCGCTGCCGCGTCGTCTACGTCTCCCCGCTGAAGGCGCTGGCCGTGGACGTCGAGCGCAACCTGCGCGCGCCGCTGGCCGGGCTGAAGCAGGCCGCCGCGCGCCTGGGCCTGCCCGAGCCGGACGTCGACATCGCGGTCCGCTCCGGCGACACCCCGGCCGACCAGCGCCGGAGGTTCATGACCAGACCCTCGGACATCCTGATCACCACCCCGGAGTCGCTGTTCCTGATCCTGACCTCGGCGGCGCGCGAGTCGCTGCGCGGCGTGGAGACGGTGATCGTCGACGAGGTGCACGCGGTGGCCGGGACCAAGCGCGGCTCCCACCTGGCGGTGTCCCTGGAGCGCCTCGACGCGCTGCTGGAGAAGCCCGCGCGCCGGATCGGCCTGTCGGCCACGGTGCGCCCGGCCGAGACGGTCGCGCAGTTCCTCGGCGGCCCGCACCCGGTGGAGATCGTGGCGCCGAAGATCGTGAAGACCTTCGACATCAAGGTGTCGGTGCCGGTCGAGGACATGGGCGCGCTGGACGCGAACGAGGGCGAGCGCGCGCCGGCCGACGAGACCGGGCGGCGCACGGCCTCGGTGTGGCCGCACGTCGAGGCGGCGGTGGCCGGGCTGATCGAGGAGCACCGCTCGACCATCGTGTTCACCAACTCGCGGCGGCTGGCCGAGCGGCTGACCGGCAAGCTGAACGAGGCGCACTGGGAGCGGGTCACCGGGGAGGTCCTGGAAGAGCCGCTCAGTACCGCGCAGTTGTTGTCATCACCGGCGGAGCTCATGGCGCAGGCCGGGTCGGTGGCCGGGGCGCCGCCGGTGCTGGCCCGCGCGCACCACGGCTCGGTCTCCAAGGAACAGCGCGCCGACATCGAGGAGGCGCTGAAGGCCGGGAACCTCCCGGCCGTGGTCGCCACCTCCAGCCTGGAGCTGGGCATCGACATGGGCGCGGTGGACCTGGTGGTGCAGGTGGAGTCGCCGCCGTCGGTGGCGGCCGGGCTGCAGCGCGTCGGCCGCGCCGGGCACCAGGTGGGGGCGGTCTCGCGCGGCGTCATCTTCCCCAAGTACCGGGGCGACCTGGTGCAGTCGGCGGTGGTGGCGGAGCGGATGGCGACCGGCTCCATCGAGGCGCTGAAGGTGGTGCGCAACCCGCTGGACGTGCTGGCGCAGCAGATCATCGCGATGGTCGCGGTCGAGGACTGGGCCGCCGACGACCTCGTCGCCCTGATCCGGCGCTCGAACCCGTTCTCGGCGCTGCCGGACTCGGCCTACGAATCAGTGCTCGACCTGCTGTCCGGCCGGTACCCGTCGGACGAGTTCGCCGAGCTGAAGCCGCGCATCGTGTGGGACCGCGTCGAGGGCAGGCTGTCGGCGCGTCCCGGGGCGCAGCGGCTGGCGGTGACCTCCGGCGGCACCATCCCGGACCGCGGGTACTTCGGCGTCTTCCTGGCCGGGGCCGAGTCCGGCGCCAAGCGCGTCGGCGAGCTCGACGAGGAGATGGTCTACGAGTCGCGGGTCGGCGACGTGTTCACGCTGGGCTCGTCCTCGTGGCGGATCGAGGACATCACCCACGACCGCGTCATCGTCTCCCCGGCGCCCGGCTTGCCCGGCAAGCTGCCGTTCTGGCACGGCGACGCGCTCGGAAGGCCGCTGGAGCTGGGCCGCGCGCTCGGCGGTTTCCTGCGGGAGCTGGGCAAGGCCGGCGAGGCCGAGGCCAGGACCCGGCTGACGGCGTCCGGACTCGACGAGTGGGCCGCCGACAACCTGCTGTCCTATCTGCGCGAGCAGAGGCAGGCCACCGGCCGCGTCCCGGACGACCGGACGATCGTGGTCGAGCGCACGCGGGACGAGCTCGGCGACTGGAAGGTGCTGGTCCACTCCCCGTTCGGGGCGCAGGTGCACGCGCCGTGGGCGCTGGCCATCGGCACCCGGCTGCGGGAGCGCTACGGCCTGGACGCGCAGGTGATGCACGCCGACGACGGCATCGTGCTGCGGCTGCCGGACACCGACGCCGCCGACCCCACGACCGAGACGCTGGGGCTGCTGTTCGGCTCGGACGAGATCGAGGACATCGTCACCGGGGAGATCGGCGGCTCGGCGCTGTTCGCCTCCCGGTTCCGGGAGTGCGCCGGGCGCGCGCTCCTTCTGCCGCGCACGCGCCCCGGCAAGCGCACGCCCCTGTGGCAGCAGCGCCAGCGCTCGGCGCAGCTGCTGGCGGTGGCGGCCAAGCACGCGAGCTTCCCGATCGTGCTGGAGGCGGTGCGCGAGGTCCTGCAGGACGTGTACGACGTGCCGGGACTGATCGAGCTGTGCCGGGACATCGAGGCGCGCAAGGTGCGGATCGTCGAGGTGGAGACCGCGCAGCCCTCGCCGTTCGCCCGCTCCCTGCTGTTCGGCTACATCGCGCAGTTCATGTACGAGGGCGACTCACCGCTGGCCGAGCGCCGGGCCGCCGCGCTGTCGCTGGACCCGGCGCTGCTGGCCGAGCTGCTGGGCCAGACCGGGCTGCGGGACCTGCTGGACCCGGAGATCCTGGCGGCGCTGGAGGAGGAGCTCCAGTACCTGACGCCGAACCGGCGGGCCCGGGACGCCGAGGACGCCGCCGACCTGCTGCGCCTGCTCGGGCCGCTGTCCACGGCCGAGGCCGCGGCGCGCGGCGTCGAGGCGGCGTGGCTGGTGGACCTGGAGAGCGCGCGCCGGGTGATCCGGGTGCGGATCGCCGGCGAGGAGCACTGGGCCGCGATCGAGGACGCCGGGCGGCTGCAGGACGCGCTCGGCGTGCCGCTGCCGGTGGGGATCCCGGAGGCGTTCACCGCGGTCGTCGCCGATCCGCTGGGCGACCTGGTCGCGCGCTACGCCCGCACGCACGGGCCGTTCACCGCCATCGAGCCGGCGGCCCGGTTCGGGATCCCGGCCTCGTCGGTGATCGCCGCGCTGGAGCGGCTGGCGGCGGCCGGCCGGGTGCTGTCCGGCGAGTTCCGGCCCGGGGGCAGCGGAACCGAGTGGTGCGACGCCGAGGTGCTGCGGCGGGTGCGGCGGCGGACGATGGCCGCGCTGCGCAAGGAGGCCGAGCCGGCGCCGCCGCGATCGCTGGCGATGCTGCTGCCGGCCTGGCAGTCGGTGGGGCGCGCCGCGTCGTCGCCGTTGAAGGGCGTGGACGGCGTGCTGCGGGTGGTGGAGCAGCTGGCCGGCGCGGTGGTGCCGGCGTCGGCGCTGGAGCGGCTGATCCTGCCCTCGCGGGTGGCGGACTACTCGCCGACGATGCTGGACGAGCTGACGTCCTCCGGCGAGGTGGTGTGGGCCGGCGCCGGGTCGCTGGCCGGGGACGACGGCTGGGTGACGCTGTGCCCGGCGGAGCTGGCGCCGCTGCTGCTGCCGGAGCCGTCCGAAGCCCTGGATCCCGGGCCGGTGCACGAGGCGATCCTGGAGGCGCTCGGCGAGGACGCCGCCCTGTTCCTGCGCGGGATCGTGGCGCGGGTCGGGGACGAGTTCCCGTCGGCGGACGTGCTGTCCGGGCTCTGGGATCTGCTGTGGGCGGGCTACGTCACCAACGACACGCTGGCGCCGCTGCGCGGGCTCCTCGGCTCGGGCAAGAGCGCGCACAAGGCCCGCCGCCCCACGCCGCGCGGCCGCTACGCGCGGTTCGGGGTGACCGGTGCCGCCGCGGCGAGGGCGGAGCAGAACGCCTCGGCCGCGGTGAGTCCGTCGGCGGCCGGACGCTGGTCGCGGCTGGTACCGCGGCTGGAGGATCCGACGCGCCGGGCCCACCTGCTCGGCGAGGTGCTGCTGGACCGGTACGGCGTGGTGACGCGCGGATCGGTGATGAGCGAGCGCATCCCGGGCGGCTACGCGGGCGTGTACTCGGTGCTGTCGGCGTACGAGGAGGCGGGCCGGGCGCGGCGCGGGTACTTCGTCGAGGGTCTGGGCGCCGCGCAGTTCGCCGCCGAGGGCGCCGTGGACCGCCTGCGGTCGCTGGCCGCCGCGTTGGAGGCGCTGGAGGCCCGCGGGCACGAGGCCACCGGCGCGGCGCTCGACGAGAGCGTGCACAAGCTGATGGGCGTCCCCCACGACTACACCCCCCGGCGGCCGAAGAAGGATCCCGAGCGCATCGGCGCCCTGGTCCTCGCGGCCACCGACCCGGCGAACGCCTACGGCGCGGCCCTGCCGTGGCCGGCCCGCCCGGTCGGCGAGGACGGCGCCCCGGCGACCGGCCACAAGCCGGGCCGCAAGGCCGGCGCCCTGGTGGTGCTGGTCGACGGCGAACTGGTGCTGTACGTCGAACGCGGCGGCCGGACGCTGCTCTCCTGGACGGAGGACATGACCGTGCTCCAGCCGGCGGTGGACGCCCTGGCGCTGACGGTCCGCGACGGCTGGCTCGGGAAGCTGACCGTGTCGAAGACCGACGGCGAGGACGTTCTGTACGCCGGGCGGGACTCGGCGCTGGCGCAGGCGCTGGCCGCCGCCGGGTTCCGGTCGACGCCTTCGGGGCTGCGACTGCGGGGCTGATCCGGTCTCTAGGCGGCCACGATGCGGTCCAAGGTGCGCCGGCCCGTTCGTGCCATCGTCGGGTTGCTCTCCAGGTAGTACCAGACCAGCCCCATCGCCTGTGCGAACGCCCAAGCTCTGCCGCGCTCCCATTCCAGGTCATCGCAGCCGAGCTTCTCGCGCATCCGAAGGCGCGGCGCGTCCTCCAGGAGATGCCAGGCGGCGACCAGGTCCAGCGCCGGGTCGGCCGCACCCAGGCCGCCGACGTCCAGTACCCCGGCCAGTCGGCCGTCGGCGACCAGCACGTTGCCCGGGATCAGATCCCCATGGGTCATCACGTCGGCGGAGTGCTGCGGCAGCTCTCGCATGACGGCCCACATCCCGCGCAGCCGCGGTACGTCCAGCAATCCCTCGCTGCGCTCGAAGCACGTCGCCAGCCACTCGTCATGTGCCCGCAGATCGCCGCCGCGCCCCCGGCCGCTGAACGTGCGCCCGCGGGTGTCGATGGCCCGCACATCCCTGATGAACTCCGCCAGGTCCTCGGCGAACGCCGTCGACGTACCGGGGTCGTCATCGTCCGCGACGACGCCGGAGAGCCAGGTCTGCACCGACCACGGCATCGGATACCCCGCGCCGGGTTCGCCCAGCGCGACCGGCACGGGGGTCGGGAAGCGCGTGTGCGCCGCCAGTTCGGCGCCCGCGTCCGCCTCGGCCCGAAGATGGCGCCGGACCTTCCCGGCCTCGTCCGGCACCAGCGGAAACCGTGCCGTGAGCTCGTCCCCGATCCGGAAGATCGCGTTGACGGTCCCGCTCGCGTCGACCCGCCGCACCGCCAGCCCCCGCCAGTCCGGGAACTGTCCGTCGACCAGCTCGCGGACGGTCTCGACCGTCACCGCCAGTTCCCCGTCGTGCATGCGTGCCCTAGCCGAACTGGTCATATCCCATCTTCGCCACCATCGCCGCCACCACCACCAACAGCACGGCCCGCACGAAACCGGCCCCGCGTTCGAGCGCCAGCCGGGAGCCGGCCCGCGCACCCATGATGTTGCACACGGCCATCCCCGCGCCGAGCGTCCACAGCACGTGGCCCTCGGCCGCGAACACCAGCAGGGCGCCGAGGTTGGTGCCGGTGTTGACCACCTTGGCCATCGCCGAACTGGCGACGAACTCGGTGAACAGGCCGATGGTGAAGCAGATGATCAGGAACGTGCCGGTGCCGGGGCCGAAGATGCCGTCGTAGAACCCGATGACGGCGCCGGCCAGCAGCGTCGTGGCCACGCGGCGGCGCCGGGACACCGCGGCGGCCCCGGCCTCGGCGCCGAAGGCCGGCCGGAACACCACGAACAGCGCGACGGCCGTCAGCAGCACCATGACGACGGGCCGGAACACGCGGGTCGGCAACGCGGAGGCCGACACCGCGCCCAGGCCGGCGCACAGGACCGCCAGCGCGGCGGCGGGCAGCACGACGCGCTTGTCGACCGGCGTGCGCCGGGTGTAGGTGAGGGCCGCGGTGCTGGTGCCGGAGATGCCGACCAGCTTGTTGGTGCCGAGGGCGGTCGCCGCCGGAAGCGCCGGGAACGCCACCAGCAGGCTCGGCAGCAGGACCAGGCCGCCGCCGCCCACGATCGCGTCCACTCCCCCGGCCCCCGCCGCGGCCGCGAACAGCCCCGCCCCGTGCGCTATGTCCATGGCCGGGGACCTTAGCGATCGTGGATCACATCGGGGTCACGACTCCTCGCCGCACCGGGCCGCGGACCCGTGGGCCGGCGCCCATGTCAGGGTCCGCGTTCAGCTCGCCGCCTGCTCCCCCGAGCCGAGCGGCAGCCCGTCCTGGAACGGCACGCCGAGCAGCTGCGCGACCACCCCGAGGTAGACCTCCGCCTCGCGGGCCAGCTCCGCCGCCTCGGCGTCGGTGACCGCGTTCGGCAGGCCGGCCTGCGCGGCGGCGCGGCGGGTGGCGCCGGAGGCGAAGTACGCCGCCCAGTCCGCCAGCTCCGGGGCCTCGCGGTAGAGCAGGTCCCAGACGCTGCGCGGGCGGCGGCGGCCGGGGGCGGCCGGGACCGCGCGGGCGGTGACGACGGCCGCCGAGGCGTGCAGCGCGGCCATGTGCGCGCCGCAGTAGCGGTCGTACGGATGCGAGGAGGTGACGGCCTCGGCCAGCTCGTGCACGGCCTGCTCGAACAGGTCGCGCGCGGAGCGGGACGCGGGGCCGCGCCGGTGGCCGCCGGAGCCCAGCGGGGGCAGGGGCGGCGGATGGGCCCGCGACCCGGCTATCGGTCCCGTGTCCGTGCTTTTGAGTGTCTTCGTCGCTGCGGGCATAGGTCCCTCCCAATCACTGATGACATGTCGGACACGACTCGCAGCATGTCTCTTCCACAGTGACAGGCGGCACTGACAAAAACACGTGTTCAAGCGCGGAAATCCACGTGAACCGTCAGCGCCGGCGCCGCTGGTCAGCTCTCGGGGAAGCGCAGGACCCGGCCGACTTGCCGGGGCAGGGGGCTCAGCGATTCGGCGACGAGCAGCCACCCGCCTCCGCCGACGTCGTGGCAGAGCTGGAACACCGCCACCTCACCGTCCCGCCCGACACTGGCCCGCACGCTCCACAACTCGCGCTCCACCTCCCGGTCCCGCCCGAAGACCAGGGTCTCCACGGTGCCGCGATGCCGGTCGGTACGCAGAAGTACGGAAGGGATCTCGCCGCTGTCGGACCCGACCTGGATCCAGTGCGAGAGGACCTGGCGCACGCGGTAGAGCTTGCCGCGCCAGATGAAGTGCGCCGGCTCACCGTGCCGCCGCAGTACGTCGATCTGTTCGTCCTCGGTGCTCACAGCGGCACCCATCCCATTCGCATTCATCGCAGCCTCCGCAAACGCCGCCGCCTCAGTGTCCGAACGCCCGGACCGGCCACGGCGGGCCACGGGCTTCCCCTCCCGCGGGCCGCCGGCGGGGCGGCCGATCCGGGCGTCGGACCGTCATCGAATCTTTGTTCGACTCGGACCAGGCTACCGCCCCCGGGGCACGGCGCTCAACGGAATCGAGTCAAGACTCGCTCAAATGAGTGAAAGCGGGCTCCGGCCCCACCCGGCGAGAGGGTCACGACCTGTGGAAATACAACGAACGGAGGAGGGGTCTCCCCTCAACTCCGGAGGGCTCGCGAGCTTGAGACGCCGAGGCCAGCCCGATCCGGTCCCGCTTCACGAAGCTCCGCCGCCCCGTGTCGGCGGTGCTCCATCAAGCGGGACCGGGTCTTCCCCCATTCGGCTCGCGCGGCCGGCCCGTGCCTCCCCCGGCACACCCCACCGTGGCGCGACCATCGCGTGCCGTCAGTAAGTGTGGCGCACGGGACTGACAGTCCTCATGGGTATTAGTACTCAGGTCCAACATGAGTACGCACTCGGGCCCCACCCGCCGCCCGGGGAAGGCGCGCGTTATCGGATCGCAACACGGTCGGGGCGGCCGAGTTGCAACTTAACCCGCCCCTTCGAACGTCTATAGGAGTGACTGGCCGGACGTTTTCGACGCCTGCCAGCGCACCCGGTGGGGGTGCCAGTGGGGGTAGGGAAGGCCTCTCGGCCTTGGCGGGGTCCGCGTCTGTGGGGGCGCGGATCCCGCCCCTCTTTTTCCGCCCGGCTTCTTCGCGGGCGCGCCGATCGGTCACCCTGACGGCGCAGAACTCCTTGTGCCGCACTGCGATCATGGCGCCGGGCGCCGATGCTCTTTGACGTGGGACGAAATCGACATCCGGCAAGCGCACCCCTTGCGCAGTCCGCGCTGTCCGCCGACCCGCCGCCCGCCACGGAGACCGTGTCCGTCCTCGTCCCGCTGCTGAACGACGAACGCCGCGTCCTGCGCTGCGTCCGCGCGCTGCTGGGCCAGACCCGGGTGCCGAAGCTGGACCTGGTGTTCCTGGACGCCGGCTCGACCGATCTGACCCGCCGCCTGGTCCTGCAGGCGGCGATGGACGACCCGCGGGTGCGGCTGCTGGTCGGCGCCCCGGCGCCGGCGGGCTGGTGCGCGCACGCGCACGCCTGCGAGCAGTTGGCGGTGGCCGCGCGCGGCCGCGCGATGGTCTTCGCCGATCCCGGCCTGGCCCTGGCCCCCGGCGCGGTCGCGGCCGCGGTGGCCGCCCTGCGCGGTCGGCACCCCTTCGATCTGGTGATCTCCGAGGCGCACCGCCGCACCCGCCCCGAACGGCTGCCGACCGGGCCCCAGCGCTCCACCACGGCCCGGCTGCTGGCGGTGGACACCGAGACGTACTGGCGCGTCGGCGGCCACTGCAACGCCGCGCACGACCCCGAAGGCGAATCAGGCCTCATCCGGGCGGTGCGCCGCTCCGGCGGTCGCGTGGCGTCGCTCGACGGCCGCCACGCCATAGAGTTCCTGGACGGTTCGCTGTGGCCGCGGGAACGAGCCGGGGCGGCGTCGCCCTCCGGCGTCGGCGGCCGCCACCCGCTCACCGACACCGAGAACTCGATCCTGCACTCGTTCACGGACACCGCGCGGCGGCTGCTCGCGGCCTTCACGGCGTCGCCGGCGCCGGGGCGGGCCGCCCAGGCCCGGCGCGTCCCGGTGCTCGCCGCGCTGACCGCGGGATCCGGCCACGCGAGACCGGCGGGGCCGATCGCCGACGCGGCCGCCAACCGGGCGGCCGGGACCGCCGCCCGCACCGCGCTGGAAGACGCCGAGTGGGGCGAGGTCCAGATGGTCGGCGGCAAGCTGTTCCGCTGACGAGGCGAGGCGGACTTCAGCGGTGGCCGCACGGCCACCGCTGCTTCATCGCACCCCGGCCAGCACCCCGCCCCCGGCGGCCGACCCGAGCGTCCCGGCCGCCGGGAGGAACGTCGGCCCCGAGAAGTCCCAGAACCCCACCGGTTTCCGGTAGTGGATCAGCTCCCGACCCGGCGCCAGCTCCGTCCGCCCGTACTCCTGGTACCCGGCGGCCGCGTACATCCGCTGGTTCTCCCACATCATCGAGTGCGTGACCAGCCGCAGCTCGGGCAGCCACAGCTGGCGCGCGTGCTCCTCGGCGAAGGCGAGGACGCGGCGGCCCAGGCCCTGGCCCTGACGGTCCGGGGCGACGGCGAAGTTGTCCAGGTGGAGCCAGCCGTCCTCGGGAAGGAGGGTGACGGTGGCCACCGCGGGGCTGCCGACGACGAACAGGCAGCCGCGACGCATCAGGTGCGGGTAGTCGGCGTCGAGCGGGGCCGGGCGGACCCCGATGCGGGTGAGGTAGTGGCGGTAGGCCGAATGGATGACGGCGTGGACCGCCGCCAGGTCCATCGGCACCGCGTATCGGACTGCCAGCGGCTCCATGAGCGCGCCTCCCTCTTCCGGCCCCGTGGATTGGTCATCGCAGGCTGGCACACGGCGGTCACGCTGGGTGGCGAGACCGGCCGTCGTTCATCAGACAAGGTGACATCGCGGGTGACTGGACCGCCAGGGGCCGGCCGGTCCGGCGTCAGACCGCCAGCGGCAGTCCGGCGGGGGAGGCGTGGGCGCCGGCCACGTCGTGGTCCCGGTCGTAGTCGTGGCGGCGGTCCAGACCCAGATCGCGGTAGACCTCGAGGGTCGCCGTCGACATGTTCAGCGTGATGAAGTGCAGCCCCGGCGCGCCCTCGGCCAGCAGCCGCTCGCACATCCGGGTGGTCCACTCGACGCCGACCGCGCGCACCGCCGCCTTGTCGCCGTCCACCGCCACCAGCGCGTTCTCCAGCTCGGCCGGGAACGCCTGCCCGGTCAGCCCGGTGATCCGCTTGATCTGGCCGACGTTGGTCACCGGCATCACGCCCGCCAGGATCGGCACGTCGCACCCGGCGGCCGCGACCCGGTCGCGCAGGCGCAGGTAGTCGTCGGCGAGGAAGAACATCTGCGTGATCGCGAAGTCCACGCCGCGGCGGCACTTCTCCACGAACCGCGCGATGTCCGAGTCCCAGTCCGGGGAGCGCGGGTGCATCTCCGGGAAGGCCGCGACGCCGACGCAGAAGTCGCCGGACTCCCGCACCAGGTCCACGAGCTCGCTGGCGTAGGACAGCCCCTCGGGGTGCGCCGTCCACTCCCCCAGCGGATCGCCCGGCGGGTCGCCGCGCAGCGCCAGGATGTTCCGCACGCCGGCGTCCGCGTACTGCCCGACGACGTGCCGCAGCTCGGCCACCGAATGGTCCACCGCTGTGAGGTGCCCCACGGGCGTCAGCGTGGTCTCGGACGCGATGCGCTCGGTCGTCTCGACCGTCTTCATCCGCGTGGAACCGCCCGCGCCGTACGTCACCGAGACGAAGGTCGGCGAGTACGCCTCCAGCCGCCGCAGCGCCCGCCACAGCTGCTGTTCCTGCTCGTCGCTGCGGGGCGGGAAGAACTCGAACGAATAGGAGCGCTCACCGCGGGCGAGCAGCTCGCGGACGGTGGCGGCACGGTCCGGCCGCACGGAGGGGAGTCCCAGTGCCATGCCTCCACCGTAACCACGACGGCCTCGGATGGGGGCGGACCACGCCTATCGTCCCGAGCCGCGAGACGCGACCCGTATGGTTGTTCCCGTGAATCCCCTGGACCGCCACGATCTGCGCCACCGAGTCGACGCCGCCCTGTCGGCGTTCCTGGACCGCCAGGGGGCGGCCCTGATCGCGATGTCCCCGGAGCTCGCGCCGCTGCCCACGGCGCTGCGGGAGTTCCTGGACGGCGGCAAGCTGATGCGCCCGGGATTCTGCTACTGGGGCTGGCGCGGGGTGGTCGGCAAGACCGATGCGGCCGATGATCCGGCGCTGGAGGCCGCCGCGGTGCGCGCCGCGGCGTCGCTGGAACTGCTCCAGGCCTCGGCGCTGATCCACGACGACTACATGGACGACTCCGACACCCGCCGCGGGATGCCGGCCATCCACCGCCGGTTCGCCGCCGCGCACCGCGAGGCGGCCTGGGAGGGCTCGGCGGCCCGATTCGGCGCCGCCGCCGCGATCCTGCTCGGCGACGTGTGCCTGACTTGGTGCGACGAGATGTTCGCGGGCTGCGGGCTGCCGTCCGCCCGGATCGCCGCCGCCCGGCCCTACTTCGACGTGATGCGCACCGAGGTGATGGCCGGCCAGTACCTGGACGTCCTGGCCCAGGCCCACGGCCTGGACGAGCCGGAGCGCGCCGCCCAGCGCGCGCAGACCGTGATCCGCTTCAAGTCCGCGAAGTACACCATCGAACGCCCGCTGCACGTCGGCGCCATGCTGGCCGGCGGCACCCCGGATGTGATCGCCGCCTACTCGGCCTACGGCCTGCCGCTCGGCGAGGCCTTCCAGCTCCGCGACGACGTCCTGGGCGTCTTCGGCGACCCGGCGGCCACCGGCAAGCCGGCCGGCGACGACCTGCGCGAGGGCAAGCAGACGCTGCTGGTGGCCCTGGCCGCGGCGCGCGCCGACAGCCCGGGCGCGATCAAAACGCTGCGCGCCGAGCTCGGCAACCCCGAGCTCGACGCGGCCGGCGTCACCGAACTCCAGGAGATAATCCGGTCCACCGGCGCCCTCGACGACGTCGAGACCCGGATCACGGCCCTGACGCGGGAGGCCACGGCCGCGGTGGACGCGGCGCCGATCGCCGAGGAGGCGAAGGGCGTGCTGCGGGAGCTGGCGGTCATGGCGACCGCGCGGAAGAAGTAGGCGCCGCTCCGCACGCCACCGCCCCGCACGCCGACACCGCGCACGCCGACACCTCGGACACCGACACCCCGCACGCAGACACCTCGGACACCGGCAACAGCCGCCGGCCCCGTGACCCGCTACCCCCGCTGGTTCAGCCCGTCCACGACCGGCCGCCCGTGCTCGAACCCGAGCCGCGTCACCGTCGCGGTGTCCAGCCGGAAGAACCGCCCGCCGGTCGGCGGCAGCCCGAGCCAGCGCGCGCACAGGATGCGCAGCACGTGCCCGTGCGCCACCAGGCACACGTCCTCGCCCTCGCCCCCGGCCAGCGTCGGCCGCACCCGCGCGAGCACCCGGTCCACCCGCGCTCCGACCTGCTCGATCGTCTCCCCGGGATGCGCGGCGTCGCCGGGCACGATCCCGTCGTCCCACAGGTACCAGCCCGGCCGGGTCTGGTGGATCTCGTCGGTCGTCACCCCCTCGTAGCCGCCGTAGTCCCACTCGACCAGGTCAGGGTCCTGGGTCACGCCGGTGAGCCCGGCGAGTTCGGCGGTCCTGACCGCCCGCGTCAGGGGGCTGCTGCACACCGCGCCGAAGGCGGTGCCGGCCAGCAGTTTCCCGGCGGCGCGCGCCTGGTCCTCGCCGACGGGGGTCAACGGCAGGTCGGTCAGGCCGGTGTGGCGGCCGTCGCGGCTCCACTCGGTCTGGCCGTGGCGCAGCAAGATCAGCTCGGACATGCCCCGAGCCTAGCCCTCGCGCGCCGGTCTGTGCCGACGCCCCCGGGAGCGCCGTCCCCGCTCCGCTCCCCCGCTCCTCGCGCGCCCCGTGGCGCTCCGGGTGGCGTGTGCCGTCCGGGCATTGACCGGGCCCGGATCTCCCTTTTGACTGGAAAGCGGCGGCATTGGCGGCCCGGGGCGGATCTCCCCGCCGCACCGCTCGGACCGCCGCCAGCGAAGGAGGCGCCATGGTGAAGCAGCCGGAATCCGTGCACCCGTCCGTTGAAGGCACCAGTCCGCCGACGCCCGCCGAGAGCCGGGCGCTGCCGATCGTCGTCCTCGAGGCCGAGGCCGGGAGCTGCAGCTGCGGCGGCGGCTGCAAGTGCGGCTGCCAGAGCGGCGGCTCCTGCGCGTGCGGAGGCGCCTGCTGCCACTGAGCCGGCCGCGCACGACCGCGGATCCCACGGCACCGGGCCGCCGGAGGAACCCTCCGGCGGCCCGTTCCCTTGTCGCGGGATTGCTGTTAGGTTCACCGAAACTAGAACACGTATCAGTTTCGGCGCGCAGGAGGCCGCACATGTCCGAAGCCGTCATCGTCGAGGCGGTCCGCACCCCGATCGGCAAGCGCAACGGCGCGCTGGCCACCCTGCATCCGGCCTACCTGCTCGGCGAGACCTACCGCGAACTGCTCAAGCGCACCGGGGTGCCGGCCGACGCGGTCGAGCAGATCGTCGGGGGCTGCGTCACCCAGGCCGGCGAGCAGGGCTTCAACGTGGCGCGCACCGCGTGGCTGGCGATGGGCCTGCCCTACTCCACGGCCGCGACCACCGTCGACTGCCAGTGCGGCTCGTCGCAGCAGGCGAACAACCTGGTGTCCTCGATGGTCGCCGGCGGCACCGTGGACGTCGGCATCGGCTGCGGCGTCGAGGCGATGTCCCGGGTGCCGCTGGGCGCGAACGCCAAGTCCGGGTTCGGCCGTCCGCAGCCGGACGAGTGGAGCCTGGACATGCCCAACCAGTTCGAGGCCGCGGAGCGGATAGCCCGCAAGCACGGCATCACGCGCGACGACGTCGACACGCTCGGCGTGCTGTCGCAGGCCCGCGCGAAGCGGGCCTGGGACGAGGGCCGCTTCGACCGCGAGGTGTTCGAGGTCCAGGTGCCCACCACCGAGGAGGAGCGCGACGAGCACGGCCTGTGGCGCGTCGTCACCCGGGACCAGGGCCTGCGCGACACCACCCGCGAGGGCCTGGCCGGGTTGAAACCCGTTCTCCCCGACGGCGTCCACACCGCCGGCACCGCCTCCCAGATCTCCGACGGCGCCGCCGCGGTGCTGTGGGCGTCGCGGAACACGGCGCTCGCCCTCGGCCTGCGCCCCCGGGCCCGGATCGTCGCGCAGGTCATGGTCGGCTCCGATCCCTACTACCACCTCGACGGACCGATCCCGGCCACCACCGCGGTGCTGGCCAAGGCCGGTATGACCGTCGACGACATCGACCTGTTCGAGATCAACGAGGCCTTCGCCTCGGTGGTGCTGTCCTGGGCCCGTGCGCACCGCGTCGACATGGAGAAGGTCAACGTCAACGGCGGCGCGCTGGCCATCGGCCACCCGGTCGGCGCCACCGGCGCGCGGCTGTTCACCACCGCCCTGCACGAGCTGGAGCGCTCCGACAAGGAGTTCGCGCTGCTGACCATGTGCCAGGGCGGCGCACTGGGGATCGCGACGATCATCCAGCGGATCTAGGACGCCCCGGGATACGGGGATCCGGGAGAGGCCCCGGATCCCGGGGGCCACGTCGGACCTCAGTGCCCGTAGCCGCAGGAGAACGGCCGGGCGTAGTGCCGCGCGTACTCCGGCGTCCCGACGCCCTCCAACAGGTCCGGGGCCGGCATCGCCTCGCTCGCCGTCACCGCCAGCGGGATGGTGCCGGCCCAGTGCGGCAGGGCAAGGTCCTCCTCGTCGTCGGCGACGTCGCCCGAGCGCGCCTTCAGCGACACCTCTTCCAGGTCCACGGCCAGGATCATGGTGGCGGCGAGCTCCTTGCGGGTGGGCTCGCGCGACCCGGTCGAGCGGCCGGGGGCGATGTGCTCGATCAGGGCCCGCATGGCTTCGAGCCGTTCGGCCTGGTCGGTGACGACGCGCGCCGTACCGTGCACCACGACGCTGCGGAACGCCACCGAGTGGTGCATCCAGCTGCGGGCCATCACCACGCCGTCCAGCAGCGTGACGGTCACGCCGACGCGCTGCCCGTCCAGCGTCGCCATGCGGCCGCCGGTCGAGCCGTGGACGTAGAGGCGCTCGCCGCGACGGGCGTGCACGGTCGGGAGCACCACCGGGGCGTCGTCCAGGACGAAGGCCAGGTGGCAGACGAGCGCCTCGTCCAGGACGGCGTGCACGGCGGCCCGGTCGTAGCTCATGCGGTTCTGGTAGCGGGTGGCGGTGGTGCGGGGGGTCTGCTCGTAGGCGCCCTCGGCCCGGTGGCCGTGCGGGCAGGCCGCGGTCTCGGCGTCGATCTCGGCGGCCGGGGTCTCAGTCGGGGTGTCGGTCAGGGTCGCGGCAGCTTGCGTCATGGTTTCGTCCTAGTGCAAACTAGATGCTGTGGTAGTTCAATCGACTCCGCGGGCAGCGTACAAAATCTCCGGGCGGGGCGCCAGCCAGATCGCCGCCTCCATCGAGGCCGGCATCGCCGACGGGCACCTGGCCCCGGGACAGGCCCTGCCCCCGATCCGGGACCTGGCCGGCGAGCTCGCGGTCAACCCCAACACCGTCTCGGCCGCCTACCGGCTGCTGCGCGACCGCGGCGCCGTCGAGACCGCCGGCCGCCGCGGCACCCGGGTGCGCGAACAGCCCGCCACCACCCCGCGCAACCTCGGCTTCCCGCTCCCGGCCGACGCCAGGGACCTGGTCAACGGCAACCCGGACCCCCGGCTGCTGCCGGAGCTCGTCTTCCCCCGCGGCATCTCCCAGCGGCTGTACAAGGGCGAGGTGATCCTCCCGGAGCTGCTGGCCGCCGCTCGCGCCCGCTTCGCCGCCGACGGCGTCCCGGCCGAGCACGTTGTGCTGGCCTTCGGCGCCGGCGACGCCATCGACCGGGTGCTGTCCGCACACCTGCGGGCCGGCGACTCGGTCGCGGTGGAGGACCCGGGCTGGGGCGCCGTCTACCACCTGCTGCCGGCCATGGGCCTGACCGCCGTGCCGGTACCGATCGACGCCGAGGGGATGACGCCGGACGGACTGGCGGCCGCGCTGAAACGCGGTGTCCGCGGCGTGATCGTCACCAGCCGCGCCCAGAACCCGACCGGCGCCGCGGTGACGGCCGACCGGGCGGCCGCCCTGCGCGCGCTCCTCGCCGAGCACCCCGGCGTCCTGCTGATCGAGGACGACCACGGCGCCGACATCACCCCGCACTTCGCCCTGAACACCCTCACCGGCGCGACCGCGCACTGGGCCCACATCCGCTCCATCTCCAAGGCCTACGGCCCGGACCTGCGCTGCGCGATCACCGCCGCCGACGGCACCACCGCGTCCCGGGTCGCCGGCCGGCTGCGGCTCGGCGCCGGGTGGGTCAGCCAGCTGATCCAGGCCCAGGTGCACCGGCTGTGGACCGACGAGCAGGTGCAGGCCCGGATCCTCGACGCCGCGCGCAGCTACACCGAGCGGCGCGAGCTGCTGATCGCCGCGCTGGCCACACGCGGGATCCACGCCGAGGGCGTCAGCGGTATCAACGTCTGGATTCCGGTCCCGGAGGAGGCCGTGGTGGTCAGCGGCCTGCTGGCGGCCGGCTGGGCGGTGGCCCCGGGCACCTGGTTCCGGGTGGACACGCCACCGGGCGTGCGCATCACGATCTCCAACCTGGACCCGCAGGACGTCGAACCGCTGGCCGACGCCTTCGCCGCTGTCCTGAACACCACGGGATCCGGCGGCGCGGTCTGACCGTCCCCGCCTGTTCGCCCTCGGCGAACGCCAGTTGCGGGTAAGGGGTTCTCATCCCCGAGCCCCCGACATACCGTGGCCGGGTGGGCGAATGGTGGTCGATCGAGGTCGCGGACGGTGAGTACTCCGCCACCTCGTGGAAGGACACGCACGGCAGGGACCTGATCCGCACCGCGCTGGAGTACGGCGCGGAGGACTGGGCCTGGGTCGAACGTCCCTGGGGCGTGGTGCTCGAACTCTGCTTCCCCGAGGACTCCACAGCGGGCGGCTGGGAGACGTTCCGGGACGCACCGCTGGTGAAGGCGGCGCTGGACGCCGTTCCGGACCCGGTCAACGGCCTGCTGCTCTATCCGGGCCGGGGCGGTTCGTCGGGCGCCCGCGTACCGCGCAAGCCGAAACCGGCACCGGCCGCGGCAGCCGCCGCCCTACCGGAACCGGACGTGCGAGACGAAGTCGTCCGCCTCACCGCGTCCACGGAGCCCCCGGCCACGGAGCCGGAGGGCGTGCCGGTCTTCTACGCGGCCTGACAGCGCACCGCGCCGGCGCTCACCGCGCCGCCCGCCGCCGGATCAACGCCGCCGCCGTGAGCGCGAACCCGGCGGCGGCGACCAGTTCATGCGAGACGAACCGGTTCGGCGCCTCGTTCTGGATCCGGCCGTGCAGGCGATTCACCGCGTCCGGCCACAGCTTGTGCCCCAGAAGCAGGTGAGAGGGCTTGTCCAGATCGGGCATGGCCGCACCCGCCATCCCGGCCAGCACCGCCGCGGTCAACCGCCGGCCGGGCGAACCCGGCTCACCGGCCTTCACCACCGCCCGCGTCACCACAGCCATGGCCGCCAGCCCGGCCAGCCCATCGGCCACCGCCACGCGGAAGAACTCCTTCTCGTCATCCCACTTGCCCCAGTGCGGCAACGTATCGAGCGCGAAGTGCGACGCGATGCCCACCAGAAACGCGGGCAGGGGCCGTTTTGCGGCGGCGCCGATGACCGCCCCTGACAACACATGGTTGGTCACCAGCATGCGACCACCGTAACCGAGCGCCTGCGTCTGGGCCGTCAAGGCGGTACGGAGAACCCCGGATGTTCTGAGCGGGGGACGGGTGGGCGCAGACAGGTTCGAACTGCCGACCGCTCGGGTGTAAACCGAGTGCTCTTCCACTGAGCTATGCGCCCCAGAAGGACGGCCTCCCGTCCTTCAAGAGGGCAAGAGTACCCGACCCGGCCCCGGCGCGCGGCCGGCGATTCCAGTGCGGGCTCCGGGCCCGCTCCGGTGGCCGTGCGCGGCCGCGCTGCCTGCGGTTCTACCCCAGGCCCTTCGGCTGGCCGTCCTGCCAGCGCATGCCCCAGCCGTACATGCGGTCCAGCTCGGACTGGAAGCCGGTCGTGTACTGGACTTCACGCTGGAGGACCAGGTCCGGTCCGTGACGGAGCAGCAGGGCCACCGCGCAGGCCTTCGCCTGGGGGATCGGGTTCTCGAGTTTGATCTCCAGGGGGTTGCCGGTCGCGGGGTGGAAGGTGACCTTCGCGTTCGCGCCGTCGAAGGCGCCCTGGTAGGCGAAGACGAAGACCAGGACGCGGTTCAGCTCGTCGGAGTGGTCCAGGTTGATGAAGAGGTTCTCGCCGATGGCGCTGCCGCTGCGGTCGTCCTGGTCCAGGCGGATGTACGGGGGCCGTTCGAAGTCGCCGCGGCGGTGGCCGAGGGCCTGGACGACGCCGCGCTGGCCGGCGGCGAACTCGTACAGACAGCCCAGGTCGAGGTCGACCAGGCGGCCGTGGCTGATCGGCGGCGGTTCCAGGCGGCGGGAGGAGAGCTTCAGGCCGGCCGTGGGGCGGGGGGTGGGGATCATGGGGAGCTGGTCCCAGATGAGGTTGACGCGGAGCGTCCCGGCGGCCGCGCCCCGGCTGGTCAGTGACTGGACCGGACGGGCGGCCGTCATCTTCTCGACGCGGCTGCCCCCCTCGCCGTCGTCGGACGCCCTGATGATCATGCGGTTCAGGCGCATCGCGGAACCCCCTGCGTGATGAAGTTGTCTGATTTCCCTGTGTGCCGACTCCAGTGTGCTACCCAGAGGGCGCGACGGGGAACGTTCAGTCGTCTCTGTGGCGGAAATGACGCTCGAGGGCGGCGTGCACGTCGTCGGACAGCGAGGTCGCGCCCGCCCGGCTCTCCCGCCCCGCGCCCTCGCCCGCACCTGCGGCAGCGGGCTGCTCGGCGGTCACGCTGTCCTCCGCCCCGCAGTCCTTGCACTGCGTGCTGCCCAGCGTCCGCACCAGCCGCGCCGAACCGCACTCCGAGCAGTGCGCGAGGTCCGCGGTCCAGTCCCGGCCGCGCTGGCAGTCCGGGCAGACCAGCACCTGCTCCCCCGCACGCACACCCCGCCGCCACGGCGAAGCCCCCTTGACCGGGTCGGTCTGGCGGGCGCCGCAGCGGTGGCAGGGCATGACGTGGGTCCTAAATCGGGTTCTGGAAGTCTCGGATGGTCGGGCCGGGGTGCCTTCAGACGCCGGCCGCGGCGAGCGCGGCGCGGTAGTCGTCCAGCGAGCGCGCGTCCGCCAGACCGTTCACCACGGTCCACCGCACGACACCCTCACGGTCGATGAGGAACGTCCCTCGGACGGCGCAACCGCGCCGCTCGTCGAACACCCCGTACGCCCGCGCGGCGGCGCCGTGCGGCCAGTGGTCGGCGAGCAGCGGGAAGCCGAAGCCGGCGTCGTCGGCGTACGCGCGCAGCGAGTACAGCGCGTCGCACGACACCGCCAGCACCTGCACCCGCTCGTTCTGGAAGTCGGCGACGCTCTCATGGATCGCCCCCAGCTCCGAACCGCACACCCGGGAGAAGGCGAAGGGATAGAAGACCAGCAACACCGCCCGCTCCCCGCGGAAGTCCGCGAGGGCGACGGTCTGCCCGTGCTGGTCGGTGAGGGTGAAGTCCGGGGCCCGGTCGCCGACGGCGGGCACCGGCGGCTGTTCGGCCTCGACCTGGGACGCGGGCCGGTCCGGCGGCGCGTGCGCCGTGGACGGCACCGCGGACGCCCCCGCGGACGCGCCGTCCGCGGAAGTGGGGCCGGACGAGGGATGGGGAAGAGGGCCGCCGGCCGGCGGCCCGGAATCGGAGGACATCGGCTACCGCGACGCGCCGTCGGCCTTGACCCGCCCCGCCGACTTCGCCGCCTTGGCGCCGGCCTTCGGCCCGACCAGGCGGGTGCCGTTCCAGTCGGCGCCGGCGCTGATGCTCGAGGCCGCCGACAGGCCCGCGGTCGGGGCCGCCTCGCCGATCTCGCTGGGCTCGACGTGGCCGTCGCGCCCGGCCTTGGGCGTGAACAGCCAGATCCGCCCGCCGTCGGCCAGCGAGGTCAGGGCGTCGACCAGGTTGTCCACCAGGTCGCCGTCGTCCTCGCGGTGCCACAGCACGACGGCGTCCACCACGTCCTCGAAGTCCTCGTCGACCAGGTCCGCGCCGATCGCGTCCATGACGGCCTGACGCAGTTCCTCGTCGCAGTCCTCGTCCCAGCCGAGTTCCTGCACCACTTCGCCCGCCTGGAAGCCCAGACGCGCCGCCAGCGGGTTGGCGACGGCCGGAACCGGGTCCGCGACCGCGCCCACGGAACTGTCCTCCTTCATGTCGTTCTGCATTCCCCTAGTCCATACGCCGGAAGCCCAAGACGCAACTACCCGTTGGGCGGCGAGTCCGGCGCGGTGTCGCGATCGGCCGGGGGTTCGACCACCGCGTCCGGCCCCGGGAACACCAGTCCCCGGTGTCCGTCGTCGAACCGGACCAGGTACGGCGGGGTGCCGCCGGGTCCCTTGACCTCGATGATCTCGCCCCTCCGGTCGGCGTCCCCGACGTGCGTGCCGTGGACGTGCAGCCGGTCTCCCACTGAAGCTCGCATGTCCCCAGTCCACACCCGGACCCGGGGGATCGCCACCCTCCTGCACGCATTTATCCTGGTTACCACCCAGTAGATGTGACGTCCACGGCATGCACGTCGGAAGATGGTGGACGATAAGAACCGAGAAGATCTACAAGATCGATGTCTAGGTTGAAGGACGAACGTGGCACCCGGACAAGAGCGTTTCCCGATCATCAGTGACGGCCTTCCCACTCAGCTGCCCGATGTGGACCCGAACGAGACGGCAGAGTGGATCGAGTCTCTGGACTCCGTCGTCAACGAGCAGGGCCGCCAGCGCGCGCGGTACCTGATGCTGCGCCTGCTCCAGGAAGCCCGCGCGAAACAGGTCGGCGTGCCGAGCCTGCGCTCCACGGACTACATCAACACGATCCCGCCGGAGGCCGAGCCCTGGTTCCCCGGCGACGAGGACATCGAGCGGCGGATCCGCGCGTTCATCCGCTGGAACGCGGCCATCATGGTCTCCCGGGCCAACCGGCCGGGGCTGGGCGTCGGCGGCCACATCGCCACCTACGCCTCGGCGGCGTCGCTGTACGAGGTGGGCTTCAACCACTTCTTCCGCGGCAAGGACCACGGCGAGTCCGGCGACCAGGTCTACATCCAGGGCCACGCCTCGCCGGGCGTCTACGCCCGCGCCTTCCTCGAGGGCCGGCTCACCGAGCAGCACCTGGACGGCTTCCGCCAGGAGGTCTCGCAAGCGCCGTTCGGGCTGCCCTCCTACCCGCACCCGCGGCTGATGCCGGACTTCTGGGAGTTCCCGACCGTGTCGATGGGCCTGGGCCCGATCGGCGCGATCTACCAGGCCCGGTTCAACAAGTACCTGTACTCCCGGGGCATCGCGGACACCTCGCGCAGCCACGTGTGGGCCTTCCTCGGCGACGGCGAGACCGACGAGCCGGAGTCGCTCGGCGCGATCGGCCTGGCCGCCCGCGAGGAGCTGGACAACCTGACCTTCGTGATCAACTGCAACCTGCAGCGCCTGGACGGCCCGGTGCGCGGCAACGGCAAGATCATCCAGGAGCTGGAGTCCACGTTCCGCGGCGCCGGCTGGAACGTCATCAAGGTGATCTGGGGCCGCGACTGGGACCCGCTGCTGGCCCAGGACACCGACGGCGCGCTGGTGAACAAGATGAACACCACGCCGGACGGCCAGTTCCAGACCTACTCGGTGGAGACCGGCTCGTACATCCGCGAGCACTTCTTCGGCGACGACGCCCGGCTGCGCAAGATGGTCGCCGGGATGTCCGACGACGACCTGCGCCTGCTCTCCCGCGGCGGCCACGACTACCGCAAGGTGTACGCGGCGTTCAAGGCGGCGCGCGAGCACACCGGGCAGCCGACGGTGATCCTGGCCCACACCATCAAGGGCTGGACCCTGGGCGAGCACTTCGAGGCGCGCAACGCCACGCACCAGATGAAGAAGCTCACCAAGGCCGAGCTGAAGGCCTTCCGCGACCGGCTGCACCTGCCGATCACGGACGCCCAGCTGGAGGCGGACCTGCCGCCGTACTTCCACCCGGGCGAGAACTCGCCGGAGATCCAGTACATGCAGGAGCGCCGGGCCGCGCTCGGCGGGTACCTGCCGCGCCGGCAGATCCGCTCCAAGCCGCTGATCCTGCCCGGCGACGACGTCTACGGGCAGCTGAAGAAGGGCTCGGGCAAGCAGGAGCTGGCCACCACCATGGCCTTCGTCCGGCTGCTGAAGGACCTGATGCGGGACAAGAACATCGGCGCGCGGTTCGTGCCGATCATTCCGGACGAGGCCCGGACCTTCGGCATGGACTCGCTGTTCCCGACCGCGAAGATCTACTCGCCGCACGGGCAGACCTACGAGGCCGTGGACCGCGACCTGCTGCTGTCGTACAAGGAGTCGACGCAGGGCCAGATCCTGCACGAGGGCATCAGCGAGGCCGGCTCGACCGCGTCCCTGGTGGCCGCCGGCACCTCGTACGCCACGCACGGCGAGGCCACGATCCCGGTCTACATCTTCTACTCGATGTTCGGGTTCCAGCGCACCGGCGACCAGTTCTGGCAGATGGCCGACCAGCTCGGCCGCGGCTTCGTGCTGGGCGCCACGGCCGGCCGGACCACGCTGACCGGCGAGGGCCTGCAGCACGCCGACGGCCACTCGCACCTGATCGCCTCGACGAACCCGGCCGTGGTCGCCTACGACCCGGCGTTCGCCTTCGAGATCAGCCACATCGTGCAGGACGGTCTGCGCCGCATGTACGGGTCCTCGGAGGAGCACCCGCACGGCGAGGACGTGTTCTACTACATGACCGTCTACAACGAGCCGTACCAGCAGCCCGCCGAGCCGGCCGGTGTGGACACCGAGGGCATCCTGAAGGGCCTGTACCGCTACGCGGCGGCCCCCGCGGGCCCGGCGGACCGCCCCAAGGCGCAGATCCTGGCCTCGGGCGTGGGCGTCACCTGGGCGCTGAAGGCGCAGCAGCTGCTGGCCGAGGAGTGGGGTGTGGCCGCCGACGTGTGGTCCGCGACCTCCTGGACCGAGCTGCGCCGCGACGCGCTGGCCGCCGACGAGCGCGCGCTGCTCTACCCCGAGGAGGAGCCGCGGGTCCCGTACGTCACGCGGACGCTGGGCGCCACCGAGGGCCCGGTCGTCGCGGTGTCGGACTGGATGCGCGCGGTGCCGGACCAGATCGCGCAGTGGGTGCCGGGCGACGCGACCGCGCCGCAGCGCTACACCTCGCTGGGCGCCGACGGCTTCGGCTTCGCGGACACCCGCGGCGCCGCGCGCCGGTTCTTCCACATCGACGCCGAGTCGGTGGTGACCGCGGTACTTCAGCAGTTGGCCAAGCGCGGCGAGGTGAAGCGCGAGGCCCCGGCCGAGGCGATCCGCAAGTACCAGCTGCACGACGTCCGGGCCGCGGGCGCCGGGCCCACCGGCGGCGAGGCGTAGCCGAACCGATAGCAGAACGCTGACGCGAACCTCTCGCGCCGGAAGCTACCAGTCAGTACCCTGACCGTCTGTCGACGGTCAGGGTACTTTCTGCGTTTTCTCCAGGCGGGAGTGAAACCGATGGCACGGAAGGCTCGCGGCGCGGCGGTTCTGGCGGTGGTCGTGGTGGCCGTGACGGCCACCGGCTGCGACGGTTCCGGCGGCACGAAGAAGAACGTCCCCCAGCCGGTGGCCGAGTCCACCCTCAACGGCTGGACGCACACGAAGCTCGACGCCGCCCTGATCGACACCGGCGACGTCCCCGGTTACAAGACCCGCTCCGCGCCCCCGGCACGCACGCCGACGACCTCCCGCCAGGTCTCCGACCAGTGCCGCGACTTCACCGACGCGAGCCTGCAGATCGCCTCCGCCCTGGGCTCCACCCCGGTGGCCGACGAGGCGGTGACCGGCACCGGCGCCGAGAAGGAGTACGGGGCCACGATCTTCCTCCGCGCGTACGCCACGCCCTCCGACGCCGCCCGGGCGCTGTCCGCGTACCACGACGGCATGACGAAGTGCGGCCGGGGCGTGGTGGCGCTGCCCGACCCGGCCCTGGGCGACGCGTCCGCGGGCTACGTCGCGGGCAGCATGGAGCCCGGCGGCTTCGGCGGGATGGCGGTGCAGGTCGGCACGCTGACGGTGGGCGTGCAGCTGACCCGCCAGGGCACTTCGAAGGCGGACGCCGACGCGCTGAAGGAGCAGCTGAAGGCGATCACGCAGAAGCAGGTGGAGAAGGTGCAGTCCGCACAGCGTTAACGCGCCTTGCGGAACCCCCCACGAGTTCCGCAAGACGCGACACGACCGAGCGTCACAACCACCCGTTGGACGGAAGCAGTGGAGGCCCGGACTCCGCCCCACGCAGCCGGGTCCCCACCGCCCGTCCGTTGCGACCTTCTCGGTTCGCACCTCCGAGGTTAGGCGTCCGGCGGACGCGGAAGCGAGAATCCCGTACAACTCCGTACACTCGATCCGCAGGCCCCAGACCTGCGAATCTACAGTGATCGGCGTCACGCGGAGGAGTACGGTGGCCGACTCGGCGATCGCGGTCGCGCCGGACCCGTCCGCGGCCGCGGACCTGGCGGAGTTCATCGAACAGCTGCGCCTCCTGCGGGCGTATGCGGGGAACCCGTCGTTCCGCGTCCTCGCCAAGCGGGTCGGCCCCCTGCTGCGTCCGCCGCAGGAGCTCACCCACTCCACGGTCAGCGACGCCTTCGACCCCACCCGCCGCCGCCTGAACCAGGAACTGGTCGCCGCGATCGTCCAGGCGCTCGGCGTGCCCGAGGACCGGGTGGCGGTGTGGCGGGCGGCCTGTGTGCGGGCGCACGCCGCCGGGCGCCCGGCGGGCACGGCGGGCGTGTTCCGGCAGCTGCCGGCCGAGCTGGCGACGTTCACTGGCCGCCAGGAGCAGCTGGCAGCCCTGCTGGCGCTGGCCGACCAGGTCGACGGGGCCGACCAGGCCGACCGGGCCGACCAGGCCGATCAGATCGACGGGGCCGCGGCGGGCGCCGGCCACCCCGCCGGCCCCCGCACCGTCGTCGTCGCCGCGATCGAGGGCATGGCCGGCGTCGGCAAGACCCAGCTCGCCATCCGCACCGCCCACGAACTGGTCCGCGCCGGCCGCTTCGCCGACGTCCAGCTCTACGTGAACCTCCGCGGCTTCGACGCCGACGCCGCCCCCGCCGACCCGGCCGAGGTCCTGGACTCCTTCCTGCGCCAGCTGGAGGTCCCGGCCCGCCAGATCCCGGCCGGCCGCGCCGAGCGGGCCGCGATGTTCCGCGACCGGATCGCCGGCCGGGCCGCCCTGATCGTCCTCGACAACGCCGCCGACGAGGCCCAGATCGCCGACCTCATCCCGGCCGGCCCCCGCTGCCTGGTCCTGGCCACCAGCCGCCGCAGCCTGGCCGGCCTGGACGGCGCCCACCTCTTCCGCCTCGACGTCTTCCCGCCGCACGAAGCGCTGGACCTGCTCGGCCGCGTGGTCGGCGCGCAACGGGTGGCGGCCGAGCCCGAAGCCGCCGAAGAGGTGGTGCGCCGTTGCGGCCTGCTCCCCCTGGCCGTCGCCCTCGCCGCCGCGCGCCTGCGTTCCCGCCCCGCCTGGGGCCTGGCCCGCCTGGCCGCCTACCTCCGCGACAGCGGCCTGGACGCCGTCCGGGCCGGCGGCCGTGAACTCCGCCCGGTGTTCGAGCTCTCCTACCGCGACCTCCCCCCGCGCACCGCCCGCGCCTTCCGCCTGCTGAGCCTGCACCCGGGACGCGGCTTCACCCCCGGCGCGGTGGCGGCCCTGGCCGGCACGTCGGAGGCGGACGCCCGCACCGTCCTGGAGGTGCTGCTCGACGAGAATCTGGTCGAACAGCGCACGGCCGACCGCTACGAGCTCCACGACCTGCTCCACGCCTTCGCCCTGGAGCGCGTCGCCACGGACGAGGACGAGCCGGCCCGCGCCGAAGCCGTGGCCCGCCTCCTGTCCTGGTACCTGCACACGGCCGAGAACGTCTCCCGCGCGGTGGAGACCCGCCGCCTCCTGGAAACCGTCGACCCCCGCCCCGACGAACCCGAGCCGCCCCACTTCGCCACCGCCCTGGACGCCATGGCCTGGTACGACGCCGAACGGGAGAACCTCAGCGGAGTCGTCGCACACGCCGCCGCCACCGGCCACCACGCCATCGCACTACGGCTCCCAGTCGTGCTCCTCGGCTGCTACCAGCTCCGCAAGGACTGGCCGCGCTGGCGCGCCGGCTACGAGGCCGGCCTGGCCAGCGCCCGCGAGGTCGGCGACCGCGCCGCCGAGAGCCGCCTGCTCAACGGCCTCGGACTGGTCCTGTTCGACGTCCGCGCCTACGAGCAGGCGATCGACGTCTACACCGAGGCCCTGGCCCTGGCCGAGGAGCTGGACAACCGCCCCCAGGTGGCCTCCATCCTGGGCAACATCGGCGACTGCCACTGCTGGCTCGGCGACCTCACCACCGCCGAGACGGTGATCAAACAAAGCCTGGAGATCTTCTACGAGCTGGGCAACCCTCAAAACCTCGCCTCGTCCCTGTGCAACTACGGCGTCCTCCTCCACGAGGCCGAGCGCGACGACGAAGCCCACGCCACATACACCGAGGCCCTGGCCGCCTCCCGCGCCGCCGGCAACCGCCGCTACGAAGCGATCATCGCCTTCAACCGCGCCGAGGTCTGCGTGGCCCTGGACCGGCCGGCGGACGCCGAAGAGGACTACCGGCTGGCCCTGAAGGCCGCCCAGGAGGCCGGAGACCGCCCCACAGAGGCCGAGACGCTGCGTTCCCTGGCGAGGCTTCTGGCGGCCCACGACCGGCCCGCAGAGGCGCTGACGGCCCTCACAGAGGCGCTGACGTTGCTCGAGGCACTCGGCTCCCCCGAGGCCGCCGCCGTGCGCGAGGAGCTTGCGGCGCTCACGCCGTCACAGGGCTGAGCGCTCGGGCTCCCGGTCCGGCTCCAACGCCGGACTCCCGATCGGCAGGCACGTCGTGCACTGCGGCTCTTCCACGGCACGTTCCGCCGTCGGCCGCGTCACCGAATCCCGGATCCCGAACCAGGCGATGACCCCTGACACCGCGAACAGCGCCGCCGCCAGCGCCATGGCCTTGCCGAACGCCGGCTCCAACTCCGCCGGAACGGCATACCCCTCGCCCTTGAGGCCGATCACCAGCGGGAACGCCGCCACGGCCAACGCCCCGGCAGCCCGCGCCACCGCGTTGTTCACCCCGCTGGCGATCCCCGCCCGGTCCACCGTCGTGGAGTTCAGGACGGTGACCGTCACCGGCACCGCGATCATCACCAGGCCCAGTGAGAAGACCAGCAGGGCCGGGAAGATGTGGGCCCAGTAGTTCGGATGGCGCCCGGAAGTGGCCAGGATGAGCGTCCCGACCGCGGTCAGCGCCCCACCGGCCGTCATCAGCCGCCGCGGCCCGATCTTCGTCGTCAACGCCCCGACCCGCGAGGACAGCAGCATCATGACGATCGTGGTCGGCAACGAGGCCAGCCCCGCCGCCAACGGCTTGTAACCGCCCACGACCTGCAGATACGTGGCGAAGAAGAAGAACACCGCACCAAGAGCCGCATACGCCGTCAGGGTCAGGGCGTTGGCCGCGCTGAACTCCCGCGACCGGAACAACGACAGCGGCATCATCGGCGCCGGCGACCGCCGCTCCACCAGCACGAACGCCACCAGCGCCACCACACCGCCCAGGCCGGTCAGCACCACACTGGTCGCCCCGAGCCCCTTCGCCCCCGCCTCGACCAGCGCGTAGGTGACACCGGCCAACCCCAGCGCCCCCAGCACGGCCCCCGGCACATCGAAGTGCCCACTCGTCGTCTCCCGCGACTCCGGCACGAACCGCAAAGCGATGGCGACCACCGCCGCCGCCAACGGCAGGTTGATCAGAAAGATCCACCGCCACGACGCGTACTCGATGAGCCACCCGCCCACCAGCGGCCCGGCGGCGCCGGCGATACTCGCCAACCCGGACCAGGCCCCCACAGCCTTCGCCCGATCATCGGGATGGAACACCGACTGGATCAGCGCCAACGCCCCCGGCGTCAGCAACGCGCTCCCGACCCCCTGCACCGCGCGAAACGCGATCAGGAACCCGATACTCGGCGCCAACCCACACGCCAACGAGGCCAGCGCGAACCACACCACCCCGATCAGGAAGACCCGCCGCCGCCCGAACCGGTCCCCCAAAGACCCGCCGACCAGCACAAAAGCGGCCAACGTGAGCGTGTACCCGGTCACCGTCCACTGCAACCCGGCCAGCGTCGTCCCGAACTGCCTGCCGATGGCCGGCAACGCGATGTTGACCACGGTCCCGTCAAGGAACGCCATGGCCGACCCCAGAATCGTGGTGGCCAGGACCCCGCGCCCCACCGGCGTCCCCAACCGCACCGCACCCGCCACGGAGGAGGCCGTCCCAGCCCTCACGGCTCACTCACCATGACAGCCATCGTGACACGCACCACCGACGGCCGCACGCGAGTGCCGGCACGAGCGTGCCAGAAGGCGACGAAGCGAGCCGGCGGCCGGACGGGCGACACGAGCGACATCGGGGGCGGCGGCCGAAGGCCATGTAAGGCCTTTAAGATCACGGACCAACCGATCCCCGCCCGGCAACGCAGCCCAGGCGGCCGGATTCGAACCGGCGTCCTCCACGGTTCCGAAGACCGGGCGCGACTACCTCTGCGCTACACCTGGCATCGATCCCGGGCGGCCGGATTCGAACCGACGTCCTCCGCCTTGAGAGGGCGGCGTGACTGCCACTGCACTACACCCGGGCCGGGGTCCCACCGCTCCACCTCTACCGGGCGGGCGGCTCGAACGACCGGATTCGAACCGGCGTCCTCTCCGGTTTCGGAGACCGGGCGCGACTACCATCTGCGCTACGTCCGAGCCGGGTCGAGCTTGGCCGATCAGCCCTGCGCGGCGCAAGCAGCCACCAGCGCCGGCAACGGCTCATCGGCTCCCGCCATCAGAGCCTTGACAACTGTGCGCCACCGATCGGGCCGCGCATCCAGCGTGCTCCGCACCGCGTCCTCCAACGGCCAGGCCAGCGGATCGTCGAGGACGCTCTCGCACCGGCGCCCAGGCACCGGCCTCGGCCCCTCCGGCAGAATCCCCGGACCCACCGGACCCACCGGACCCACCGCAGCCGCCGCGCCCGCCATACCCCCCGCACCCATCGCATCCGCCGCGCCCAGCAGTGGCCCCACATCCCCCACCACCATCGATGCCCGCACCGCCGGATGCATCCGCTCGATCGCCCCGACCCGATCCAGCTCCAGCGCCCACACCGGCTCCAGCCCCGCCAACTCGGCGAGCCGCACGTAGCACGCCATCAGCCCCGGGCCCTCGATCCGTACCGCCGCCTGCCGCACCGCCTCGTGGACCCACTCCGGGTCCGTCGCGTTCCTCAGCGGTGCGAGCTGCGCAGCCGTCGGGCGCGCCGAAAGCATCGACGCGTACCACTCCGTGTCGAACTCCGGGTACGGCGCCATCCGGAAGATCGCCGTGCACAGCGCCTCGTCCGCGTCCTCGCGCCGGAAGACCCGGCGGCACAGATCCCCCGGGACCGACTCCGGCGCCAACAGCCTCCGCAGGACGCTCTCCGGCGTGTCCGGATTGCTCGCCAGCGCCTCCCGCTGCCGGTCCCGGATGTGCCGATGCGACTCGGCCTTCGGCTCGTCCCCGATCACGAACTCCACCACGGCCCGCGACAACGGCGCGTTGTGGGCGACCGCCACCGCGAACACCGCGTCGTCGTCCCGGTTGATGGTCGCCAGCGGCGGGGGCTGCTCGGCCGACGGCCCGTAGGGGAAGTCGTCCGCCTCCCGCATCAGCTGCGCCACCACCGTCGGCGGCGCCATCGCCAGCAGCGTGTTCGTCACCGTCCACCGGTCCCACAGCCCGCGCCGGCTGACCACGTCCACCCCGCGCAGAAAGACCCGCTCATGGACGAGCCGCCCGAACGAGTGCACCGTCTCCTGCACCCCGGTCAACGTCCGGTGCCACGCCCCCACCTGCGCGCCCAACTCCCCACCGACCAGCCGCCGCAGCTCCCACGCCAGGTCCGCACGTGCCCGCCGCGCCCGGTCCACCCGCCCGTCGGCCGGCACCACGCGATCGTGCGCGGCCAGCTCGACGATCGCCGCACCCGGCTGCCCGTCCCGCACCAGGGTCGCGGCATCGATGCTCCCTCGCTCCAGCCCCCGGATCAGCAACGCCCGATAGCTCGGCACCGCCCTCGCCGCGTCCGGCTGCAACCACGGCTGCGGCAGCAGATAGTCGTGAAACGCACTGCGCGCGGTCGCCAGATCCGGCGCCGGGTGCATCAGGATGTTGCGACCCCGCCCGGTCACCACCGCGGCCCGACGGCCACGCGCCTCCACCCCGAACCGATCCCGGAGCAGCCGCGTCACTCCCCCGCACGCGTCCGGCGCCGGCCCCCGCACGTCCCCTACCGCCAGCCGCTCCGCGACCGCCCGCGCAACGCGCTCATCAGGGTGCCCCGCCAAGTGCTCGGCGACGAGCGGACACAGATCCGAACCCGGATCCATCACGCCGCCGGCGAGATCCGCCGCGTCGACCATCGCCAGGACACGCGGAACGTCATCCGCCCGAGCCGACGCCAGCAAAGTCAGCAGCCGCGCCGCACCCGCGCTCATCTCGGCACCGCCGTTCTCAGCCGGACACCGGCCTCTGCCCCGGAACCGGCACGCCGATCCCACCGCCGGCCACCACCGCGACGGGGGCCACGACCACGACCGTAACGACGATCAGGACGGCGACCACAACCGCGACCACAGCAACCATCAGCCCGAGCCGCCATGCCGCTCATCCGCCGCTCCGTCCCTCGGTCGTGCCCGATGGTCGTGCCCAGTGGTCGCGCCGGTGGTCATTCCGCTGGCCGTCCCAGCGCTAAACCCGTTCCCGCTTAGCCTCTTGCGCTGCCGCGAGCTCCGCCCCTCGCTCGGCCCCCAGCTCCGCTTCCGTTCCCCACCATCCCCGCAACGTCCCCACCGCCCGCACCCGATCCGGACTCCCCTCGACATGCCGGCGAATCAGCTCCGTATACGGCCAAGGCTCGATCACCGGCGCCCCGAGCTCCATCGCCGTCCCAGCCGCCCCGATCGTCAGCGGCACAGCCTCGGCGAAGGCCAGAATCGGCGTCACGTCCCCGGTCGCCATCGACGCCCGCACCGGCTCCGCCATCTTCTCCAACCGCCCGACCCGCTCCTGTTCCAGCGCCCACACCGGCTCCGGACCAGCCGCTCGCGCAAGAGTGGCATACCCAGCCCAGCGCAAGGCAGGCGTCGACAACCGACCGTTGAGCCGCTTCAAAAGCCGGTGCACCAACTGCGGATCGCCGGAAGCCAGCAACGGTTCCATCAGCCCCGAGTCGTGCTCCTCGCGCACCAACCGCGCCGCGAACGCCGGCTGAAACCCCCCGGCGGCCTCAGCCCGCCGCACACACCCGACCCGCAGCGCCCGATCCGCCGACCTGTTCAGATACACGTCCTGGAGCACCTCGACGTTCGCCGGGTCCCGCAGCACCCGCTCACGCAACGCCGCCCCGTCGATGACCGGGTTCCGCAGATACGCGTCGACCATCGCCCGCGTCGCCAGCCCTCCCAACGCGTAGTCCACGAACGACGGCAGCACCGGCCCGCGATCCAGCATCCGCGTCAGGATCCCCCGCGACGGCTCGCTCCCCTGACAACCGTCGAGGAACAGCTCCACCACCCCCGGCGGAGCCATCGACAACAGCACCGCCGAAGCGTCGACACCGCGCGGCCACCGCGGCGCCCGGCCACGCGGCTTCCCGCCGTCCGGCAGCCGGCCTCGATCCTCGAGACCGGCCGCCGACGCGACCAGCTCGGTCACGGTCCCCCGCCAGGCCCCGGCCCGAGCCACAGCCCTCGACCACAGCTCGGGGTCCTCCCCCCACCACCGGTCGAACATCGCCGCGACGACCGCTACCAATTCCCGCCGGCAACCTTCGAAGTCGGACGCGGTCACCCCCAACCCGGCCGGGTCCCGCCCACCGAGGTACCGCTCGGTGAGCCCGTCGATCGGCACCAGCAGGCCGAGCAGCTCCACCGCCGGCCGCGTGGACGACACCGCGTCGGCGGCGTCCAGCGCCCCGCTCATCAGGCCTCTGATCAGCAGCGCCCGCCGCGCGAAATGCGACCGCGCGTCCACGCCGATCGCCCCGATCGCCCCGCGCACCGCAGTCACATCGCGGGCCTCAGGCCGCGTCTTCCTCAGAGCGTGATCCCCGCCGGAGCCGTCCTCACCCATGCCCCCATCATCACCGAACGCGGCAGGGCCCGGCCCGGAGATTCCTCCGGACCGGGCCCCGACGACGGACCTGCGACAACGGACCTGTGTCGACGGCCCCCAGCAGGCTCAGCCCTCGATGTTGCTCATCACATGCTTGACCCGGGTGTAGTCCTCGAACCCGTACATCGAAAGGTCCTTGCCGTACCCCGAGTGCTTGAACCCGCCGTGCGGCATCTCGGCCACCAGCGGAATGTGCGTGTTGATCCACACGCAGCCGAAGTCCAAGACCTTCGCCGCCCGCATGGCCTTCCCGTGGTCCTTCGTCCACACCGACGAGGCCAGCGCGTACTCCACGCCGTTCGCCCACGACAGCGCCTGGTCCTCGCCGGAGAACCGCTGCACCGTGATCACCGGGCCGAACACCTCGTTCTGGATGATCTCGTCGTCCTGCCTCAGTCCCGACACCACCGTCGGCGCGAAGAAGTACCCGGTGTCGCCGACCCGCGCGCCGCCCGCCTCGACCTTGGCGTGCGCCGGCAGCCGGTCGATGAAGCCGGTCACGTGGCGCAGCTGGTTCGCGTTGTTGAGCGGCCCGTACAGCACGTCCTCGTCGTCCGGCTTCCCGGTCCTGGTGTTCTTCGCCGCCTCGGCCAGCTTCGCCACGAACGCGTCGTGCACCGCGTCCTCGACCAGCACGCGCGTGGCCGCCGTGCAGTCCTGGCCGGCGTTGAAGAAGCCCGCCACCGAGATCCCCTCGACCGCGGCGTCCAGGTCCGCGTCCGCGTAGACGATGACCGGCGCCTTGCCGCCGAGCTCCAGGTGCACCCGCTTGACGTCGGCGGCGGCGCTCTTCGCGACCTCCATGCCGGCCCGGACCGAGCCGGTGATCGACGCCATCGCCGGGGTCTTGTGCTCGACCATCGCGCGGCCGGTGTCGCGGTCGCCGCACACCACGTTGAACACGCCGGCCGGCAGGATCTCGCCGATGATCTCCGCCATCAGCAGGGTCGACATCGGCGTGGTGTCCGAGGGCTTGAGCACCACGGTGTTGCCGGCGGCGATCGCCGGGGCGAACTTCCAGACCGCCATCATCGCCGGGTAGTTCCACGGCGCGACCTGGGCGCAGACGCCGACCGGCTCGCGGCGGATCCAGGACGTGTGGCCGGTCATGTACTCGCCGGAGGCGGCGCCCTCCAGCATGCGGGCGGCACCGGCGAAGAAGCGGATCTGGTCGACCATCGGCGGCAGCTCCTCGGAGGCCGTGAGGCCCAGCGGCTTGCCGGTGTTCAGGGACTCGACCGCGACGATCTCCTCGGCCCGGGCCTCGATGGCGTCGGCCACCTTCAGCAGCAGCTTCTGCCGCTCCGAGGGGGTGGTGTCGCGCCAGGCCGGGAAGGCGTCGGCCGCGGCGCGCATCGCGGCGTCGACGTCGGCGGCTTCGGACACCGGGGCGTGCGCGATCACCTGCTCGGTGACCGGGTCGATGATCGGGCTGGTCCGGCCGGAGACGGTGTCGACCGGCTTGCCGCCCACGTAGTTGCGCAGCTGACGGGGTTCCACGGAGTTGCTCCTTCGCGCCGCCGCGACCTCCTCGTCGCAGCATCTGACAGTGTTAGTGCGGTCGTTCCCGAAATCTCGGTCCCGAACTTTCCTTCCCAAAAGGTGTGAACCTTCGGCCCGGCCCAGGTCGAGGCCTTTCGCCGGAGGCGCGCAGCCGCGGCGCCTCGCTGCTTCGACCCTACACGGCAACCTCCCCGGTGACGATGGATTCAGTGCCGAAAATCGCCTTCGCGTACGGATTCCATCGCTGAAGCCTTGCCAAGATACCGTTCCAGTTGCCACAATCCCCTCTGTGACCGACAGGACTGACCGGCCCGACCGGGCCGACCGGACCAGCTCCGGTGCCGCCTTCCATCTGGACCCCCTGTCGAAGGCGATCATCGAGCAGCTGCAGCAGGACGGCCGGCGCGCGTACGCCACGATCGGCCGCGCCGTCGGCCTGAGCGAGGCCGCGGTGCGCCAGCGGGTGCAGAAGCTGATCGACGCCGGCGTGATGCAGATCGTCGCCGTGACCGACCCGCTGACCGTGGGCTTCCACCGCCAGGCGATGATCGGCATCCGCGCCGAGGGCGACCTGGAGCCGGTGGCCGACGCCCTGGCCTCGATGCCCGAGGTGGACTACGTGGTGATGACCGCCGGGTCCTTCGACCTGCTGGTCGAGGTGGTCTGCGCGGACGACGACCACCTCCTGGAGATCATCAACAAGCGGATCCGGAGCCTGCCGCAGGTGCGCTCCACCGAATCTTTCGTCTACCTGAAGCTTCGCAAACAAACTTACACCTGGGGCGCTCTCTAGCGGTAAGAACGGCGCCTCCCCCGGCCCGTCCCCGAACGATCCCTCCAATTGCCGAGGAAACAGCAATGAGCACTGACAGCCTGGACCAGGCGGCCTACGACCACCTCTGGATGCACTTCACCCGCATGTCGGGATACCGGGAGAACCCGGTGCCGACCATCGTCCGCGGCGAGGGCGCGCGCATCTACGACCGCAACGGCAAGAGCTACCTGGACGGCCTGGCCGGCCTGTTCGTGGTACAGGCCGGGCACGGCCGGGTGGAGCTCGCCGAGGCCGCCTACAAGCAGGCGCAGGAGCTGGCCTTCTTCCCGCTCTGGAGCTACGCCCACCCGCAGGCCATCGAGCTGGCCGACCGGCTGGCCGACTACGCCCCGGGCGACCTGAACAAGGTCTTCTTCACCACCGGCGGCGGCGAGGCCGTGGAGACCGCGTGGAAGCTCGCCAAGCAGTACTTCAAGCTGGTCGGCAAGCCGATGAAGCACAAGGTCATCTCGCGGGCCATCGCCTACCACGGCACGCCGCAGGGCGCGCTGTCCATCACCGGCATCCCGGACGCCAAGAAGTACTTCGAGCCGCTGGTGCCGGGCGCGTTCAAGGTCCCGAACACCAACTTCTACCGGGCCGCGGAGATCTCCGGCGTGCCGGCGCTCGGCGAGGACCTGGAGGCCTTCGGCCGCTGGTGCGCCGACCAGGTGGAGGCGATGATCCTGGCCGAGGGCGCGGACACGGTGGCCGCGGTGTTCGTCGAGCCGGTGCAGAACTCCGGCGGCTGCTTCCCGCCGCCGCCCGGCTACTTCCAGCGGCTGCGCGAGATCTGCGACACCCACGACGTGCTGCTCGTCTCGGACGAGGTGATCTGCGCGTTCGGGCGCCTGGGCACCATGTTCGCGTGCGAGAAGTTCGACTACGTGCCGGACATCATCACCTGCGCCAAGGGCCTGACCTCGGGCTACTCGCCGATCGGCGCGGCCATCGTGTCGGACCGGATCGCGGCGCCGTTCTACGAGGGCACCAACTACTTCCCGCACGGCTACACCTTCGGCGGGCACCCGGTGTCCGCGGCGGTGGCGATGGCCAACCTCGACCTGTTCGAGCGCGAGGGCCTGAACCAGCACGTGCTGGACCACGAGGGCGCCTTCCGGGCGACGCTGGAGAAGCTGAAGGACCTGCCGATCGTCGGCGACGTCCGCGGCGACGGGTACTTCTACGGCATCGAGCTCGTCAAGGACAAGGACACCAAGGCGACGTTCGACGACGACGAGTCCGAGCGCCTGCTGCGCGGCTTCCTGTCCAAGGCGCTGTACGACGCGGGCCTGTACTGCCGCGCCGACGACCGCGGCGACCCGGTCGTGCAGCTCGCGCCGCCGCTGATCATCGGCCAGTCCGAGTTCGACGAGATCGAGCAGACGCTGCGGGCCGTCCTCACGGAGGCCTGGACCCGGCTGTAGGGGGAGGACCCCCCGGCGCCTTCGGACTCGGTCCGGAGGCGCCTTTTTCAAAACCTTGATCCGAAGGTCCTGATAACCATGAACCAGCCCGCCGTCGAGCCGCTGGGCTCCACTGAACTCCTGGGGTCGACCCCCCGCACCCGTCTGCGCCGGATCCCGGAGAACGCCGTCACCGACCGCGCCGCTCTGCACGCGGTGCTGGACGCCGGCCTGGTCGCGCACGTCGCGGTCACCGACAACTCCGGCCCGAACGGCTCGGCCCAGCCCTACATCCTGCCGGTGGCGTACGCCCGCGACGGCGAGCGCGTGCTGTTCCACGGCTCCACCGGCTCGCGGCTGTTCCGCGGCCTGGCCGAGGGCGCGCCGACCTGCCTGACCGTGACGCTGCTGGACGGCCTCGTGGTGGCCCGCTCGGCGTTCGAGTCCTCGATGAACTACCGCGGCGCGATGGTGCTGGGGTCGTGCCGGATGGTGCCGGAAGGCGAGAAGGAGGCCGCGCTGGAGATCATCACCGAGCACCTGATGCCCGGCCGCTGGAAAGAGGTGCGCGCGCCCAAGCGCAAGGAGCTGGCCGCGACCGTCGTGCTCTCCCTGCCGCTGACCGAGGCCTCGGTGAAGATCGCCGAAGGCGACCCGACCGACGATCCGGACGATCTGGACGCGCCGGTGTGGGCGGGCGTGGTGCCGCTGCACGAGGCCTACTGCGACCCGATGCCGTCCGCGAATCTGGCGCCGGGGATCGACGTGCCGGACTACATCCGGGACTGGCGCCGATGAGCGCCGTGGACGGAAGCCTCTCGCTGTGGCTGGAGCAGGTCGCGGGCTCCGGTTCGGAGTCCGGTGGCCAGACCGCGGACCGGCGCCCCGCACTGGACCGCGACATCGACGCCGACATCGCGATCATCGGGGCCGGGTACACCGGCCTGTGGACGGCGTACTACCTCGCGAAGGCCGACCCGTCGTTGCGGATCGTCGTGCTGGAGAAGGAGTTCGCGGGGTTCGGCGCGTCGGGGCGCAACGGCGGCTGGTGTTCGGCGCTGTTCCCCTCGTCGCTCGCGAAGGTGGCGAAGGTCGGCGGCGGCCGCGACCGCGCGATCGCCTTGCAGCGCGCGATGAACGCCACGGTCGACGAGGTCGGGCGGGTCGTGGCCGAGGAGGGCGTCGACTGCCACTGGGCCAAGGGCGGCACGGTCGTGCTGGCGCGGACCCCGGTGCAGTATGAGCGCGCCAAGGCCTCGGTCGAGGAGGAGCGGTCGTACGGCTTCGGCGAGGAGGACGTCCGGCTGCTGAGCGCGGCGGAGGCGTCCGAGATGGCCGGCGCGACGAGCGTCCTCGGCGGGACGTACACGCCGCACTGCGCGGCGATCCAGCCGGCGATGCTGGCCCGCGGCCTGGCCGGGGTCGTGGAGAAGCTGGGCGTGACGCTCTACGAGGGCACCGCCGTGGAGGCGATCCGCGACGGCGTGGTGACGACCGCCCGCGGCACCCGTGTCCGGGCCGCCAAGGTGGTGCGCGCGACCGAGGGCTACACGTCGTCGATCGCCGGCTTCAGCCGCGACGTGGCGCCGGTGTACTCGCTGATGGTCGCCACCGAACCGCTGTCCGACGAGATCTGGGAGCAGATCGGGCTGGCGCGGCGGCAGACGTTCTCCGACTTCCGCCACCTGATCGTCTACGGCCAGCGCACGGCCGACGGCCGCCTGGCGTTCGGCGGCCGCGGCGCGCCGTACCACTTCGGCTCGCGCATCGAGCCCGGGTTCGACCGGGACGCCCGCGTGCACGCCGAGATCCGCCGCACGCTGGTCGACCTGTTCCCGGTCCTGAAGGACACCATGTTCACCCACGCCTGGGGCGGCGCGCTCGGCGTTCCGCGCGACTGGTTCGCCTCGGTGGGCTACGACCCGGCGCGGCGCCTGGGCTGGGCCGGCGGCTACGTCGGCGACGGCGTCGGCGCCACGAACCTGGCCGGGCGCACCCTGGCGGACCTGCTGACCGGCCGCGACACCGAGATCACCCGCCTGCCGTGGGTGAACCACCGGTCCCGGCGCTGGGAACCGGAGCCGCTGCGCTGGATCGGCGCCAACATCGGGCTGCGGACGATGGACGCCGCCGACGCCGAGGAGGCCCGGACCGGCAAGCCGTCGGTGCGGGCCAGGGTGTTCGGGCGGTTCCTCGGACACTGAGGGAGCGTCAGGCCCGGCATGCCGGCCGGGCCTGACGCTCCTACCGAGCGCTACTTGGTGCAGTTCACGGTGAGGCTGAAAGCGGTACCGCCGGAGCTCAGCGTGACTTTGAGCTTGTGCTCGGAGACGGTGCCCTTGACGTGGCCGCTCTCCGCCTTGGCGCTGCCGGAACGGGGGGTCACGGTGATGTCGAACGAACCGGTTCCGGACGGCACACCGGTCCCGACGAGGTCGTTGCCGTGCCCCCCCGAATTGGCCAGCGTCACCTTGTCGCCGTCTTGCTTCCAGGTGCCATGCGCGCTGCTGGCGGTCCAGGTGCCGTCGCCGACGGTGAAGGTGAGAGGCCCGTCGCTCTTGGCGCCGTCCGGAGGCTGGCAGGTCCACGTGCCCTTCATCGCGGCCGCCAGCGCGCCACTGCCGTCCCCCGACAACCCGACGCCCAGCCCGATGCCGCCGCCGACCACGACCACAGCGGCGGCGACCAGGACCAGCATCCCGTTGGTGGTCTTGAAGAACGGCGGGCCGGCGGCACCGGTGCCCTGCGCCCCCTGAGCACTCCGCGCACCCTCCGCGGCCTGGCGCAGCTGCTGCTCGAGCCCGGGATTCGCGGCGAGCGCCTGCGCGATCGCCTGCACCAGTCCGGCGCGCGCCGCGGCGTCCCCGCCATTCATGTAAGCGTCGAGCGCCGAACTGTCTCCGAGGCCGGCGGCCACCGCCTGATACAGCGCCTCCCCGCCCGGCAGTCGTCCGGCCCGAAGCTGGTCGAGCCCTGACACGACCCACTCGGCGAATTCCATGTCCCGCCCCTCGTTTCCCCGTCTCAGCGATCGATCACTTGGTGCAGGTGATGCTCGGGCTCACTCCGCCCTCGGACAGCTGCACGGTCAGCGACAGCTTGTGGGCCGACACGCTGCCCTTGATGTGCACGGAGTCCGCCGGGTCCGGGTGCGCGGCCGAGCCGACGGTGACGTCGATCGGACCGGCGCCGGACGGCAGGCCGGTGGCGGCGATGTCGTCGCCGGGATGGGCGCTGTTGGAGACGGTGGCCTTGCTGCCGTCCTGCTTCCAGGTGCCCTTGTCGCTGCCGACGCTCCACGTGTTGTCGCCGATGGTGATCGAGCCGGCGGCGCCTTCGACGCCCTGGCACTTCCAGGTGCCCTTCAGAACGTCGGCCAGACCGCTGCTGCCGTCGCCGGAGAGTCCGACGCCGAGCCCTATGCCGCCGCCGACCACGACCACGGCGGCCGCGACGATCGCCAGCATGCCGTTGGTGGTCTTGAAGAAGGGCGTGCCGGCGGCGCCGGCGCCGGCGGTCTGCCCGCCCTGCTCGTTCTGGAGGATCTGCGCGTTCTGGGCGGCCTCGGTGTTCTGGGCGTTCTGGGCGTTCTGGGCGGCCTCCGCGGCCTGGCGCAGCTGCTGTTCGAGCCCGGGATTCGCGGTGAGCGCCTGGGCGATCGCCTGCACGAGTCCGGCGCGCGCCGCGGCGTCCCCGCCGTTCATGTAGGCGTCGAGCGCGGGACTGCCGTCGAGTCCCGCGGACACCGCTTGGTAGAGCGCGTTCCCGCCTGGCAGCTGTCCGGACCGGAGTTGATCGAGTCCTGATACGACCCATTCCGCGAAATCCATGTGCCCGCCCCTCGTTCACCCTCGGTATCGCCGATGCCCGGGAATGTATATCAAAGCGCGAAAGCTTTTCCAGCCTCGGCGAAGGCGGCGTCGAGGACCACGGCCGGGTCTTCCCGGCCCTCACCTGCGGCCCAGTGCGTGAGAGCGCCGGCGAAAGCCATCAGGCCGAGACCGGCGGCGAACTGCTGCCGCGGCGTGGGCTCGGCGTCGCCGGCCCGGTGCGCCAGGGCCGCGGCGACGTCGTCGCGCAGCAGGTCCTGGGTCTCGGCGAAGCGGGCGCGCAGAGCGGGGACCCCCTGGGTGTGGCGGATCAGCGCCACCGACTTCTCGCGGTTCTCGAGGAAGTGCTCGACGGTGATCGCCTTGACCGCCTCGCGGATCGCGATCGCCGGGGGCTCGTCGGCGGGCCGGGCCTCGACCTCGGCCACGATCTGCTCGCCGACCAGGCTGAGGAAGGAGATGACGACGTCCTCTTTGGAGGCGAAGTAGCGGAAGAAGGTCCGGCGGCTGACGCCCGCGGCGGCCGCGAGCTGGTCGACGGTGGTCTCCTCGAAGCCCTGCTTGGCCAGCAGCCGCAGGGCGGCGTCGCCGAGCTCGTCGCGGACCAGCTGGCGCTTGCGCTCAGCCAAGGTCAGGCCTGGGGATTCCGTTCTGCGCAGCACGGTGCCAGCGTATCAGCGCCTGTGGGCCATTGTTGACACTCAGTGCCAGCTACGGCATCGTGTGCAGTATCCACGGCGGCGGGGAACCGGAGCCGCCGGCCTTTTCGCAGGAGGACGTCATGAGCAAGTGGACCGCCGAGGCGATACCGGATCTGACCGGGCGCACGTTCGTCATCACCGGCGCGAACAGCGGGTTGGGGCTGGAGAGCACGCGCATGCTCGCCGCGCACGGCGCCCACGTCGTGATGACGGCGCGCGACCGGCTCAAGGGCGAGGCCGCGGCCGCGCGGGTCGGGCAGGACGTGCCGGGGGCCTCGCTGGAGTTGAGGATCCTGGACCTGGCCGACCTGGAGTCGGTGCGGGAGTTCGCCGAAGGACTGCGCAACGACGCGGTGCCGGTCGACGTGCTGATCAACAACGCCGGCGTGATGATGACGCCGCAGCGCGACACCAAGCAGGGCTTCGAGATGCAGTTCGGCACCAACCACCTGGGGCACTTCGCGCTCACCGGGCTGCTGCTGGACCGGCTCGCGGCCGGGAACGATCCACGCGTGGTCACCGTGTCCTCGACCCTCCACAAGAAGGGGGAGATCGACTTCGACGACCTGATGCACCGCGGGCGTTACTCCCCCACCGCCGCGTACGCGCGGTCGAAGGTCGCGAACCTGTTGTTCGGGCTCGAACTCCAGCGGCGGCTGACGGCGGCCGGGTCCCCGGTGCGCTCGCTGATGGCGCACCCCGGCTACTCGAACACGAACCTGCAGTTCGCGGGACCCACCGGCTGGCGCAAGGCGATGATGCGCATCGGCAATCCGCTCTTCGCGCAGAAGCCCGCGATCGGGGCCCTGGCGCAGGTGCGCGCCGCGGTGGCGCCAGACGTGGCGGGCGGCCAGTACTACGGCTCCGCGGCGCTTTTCGAGTCGCGCGGGTTCCCCGAGCTCGTGCGGCCCAGCCGCCTGGCCCAGGACCCGCAGGTCGCGGCGCGGTTGTGGGAGGAGTCGGAGAAGCTGACCGGAGTGGTCTACGGGTTGTAGCCGTTCGCACGTCCGGCGCAACCTTGGTTAGTCCGTTGCGCCCTTCAGGGCACACGGGTGCTCGTGAGCATCCCGTCCGACAACCCGATCCTGCTGGCCCGCGACTTCGGGCCCGACGAGGTCTGCCTCGCCGTCGGCGAAGGCGAGATCGTGGCCCTCAGCGCCGCCTGCGACGAAGTGTTCCTGCGCGCGCTGTCCGGTGCCGACCCGGCCTGGCCCGGCGGGCTGTGGCTCAAGGGCGAGCCGCTGCACACCCTGCGCCCGGCCGCCCGCCTGCGGTTCGCCCACGCGCAGTGCGCCGTCGCCCCGCGCGTCGGAAAGCTGCTGCCGGAGCTGACGGTCGCGGAGAACACCGCCCTGCCGCTCCTGCTGACCGGCCTCGGCCGCCAGGAGGCCCGCCGCCGCGCGCTGCGCTGGCTGGAGCGCCTGGACGTGATCGCCTGCGCCGACCTCCGCATCGCCGACCTGACCCTGGCCGAGATGCGGCGCGTGGCCCTGGCCCGGGCCCTGGTGCTGGACCCGGCGATCCTGCTGGCCGAGGACCCGACCGAGGGCCTCAACGCCGCCGAACGCTTCCACCTGCTGCGGATCCTGCGCGCGGCGTGCGGGACGCACGGGCTGACGATCGTGGTGGCGTCGGACGACACGGACGTGGTCGGGTGGGCCGACCGGCGGATCGCGGTGAAGGTGAAGGGGGCGGTCGCGGACGCGGAGGTGGGGGCGCCGGTCGCGGAACCGGCTGCGGATCCGGTCGTTGACCCGATCGTCGAACCTGTCGCGGATCCGATCGTCGAACCGGTCGTGGAACCCGTTCCCCTGTTCGGCCACACCGCGCGCGGCCTCCCGCACCGGATCGGCCGCCACGCGCGGGGCGAGCACCGGTTCACGCCGGTCGGCTCGGGTTCGGAGCGGGGACGATGAGCACCCCCTCGGCGACCCCGATCGCCCGTTTCGACTCCCGCGTCCGCATCGCCGCCGCGCTGCTGCGGTCCGCACCGCGCGGCGAGCACCTGGCCGTCGCCGGCATCGCCCTGACATCGGCGGCGGCCGCGTGGCCGTTCGGCGGCGCGCTGTATCCGCTGATCGCCCTTCCGGCACTGCTGGCGTCGGCCGCGCTGGTCCGGCACCATCTCGACGGCCTCGGCGCCCGCCGTGACGCGTTGGCGGCCGCCGGGGCGAATGCGGCCGACACGCTCGTCATCCAGATCACCGGTCCGCTCGGTGCCGTCGCCGTCGGGGCCCTGGCCGGTATCGCCGCCGCGGTCGCGACCGGCCGCCCCGCGACGCCCGCCCTCGTGCCGCTGGCCGTGGGCACCGCCGCGGCGCTCGTGATCCGCCGGGCCTGGCTCGGCGCACCGGCCCTGGCCGCCGGTTCGCTCGCCGCTCTCACAACGGCCGTCGCGATCCGCGTCATCACCCATCCCGCCGCTGCGGTCCAGCCGCGCTCGCGCTCGTCCGCCACCGGCCACGCCGCCGCCGTCGCCCAGACCGAGACGGCCGCTCACGCAGCGGCCTGGGGCACCGCCTGGCCCTCGGCGCTCGCCGCCCTCCTCGTGCTGGCCGCGACACAGGCCGCCATCGTCCATCGGGACGCGCTCAGACGACTCGCCCGCCGCCTGACCGCGCTGAGCGGTCAGCTCGCCCGCCGCCTCGCCGCGAGGAGCGGCGCATGATCCGGGCCGTCGGACTCACCAAGCGGTTCGGCGACCGGATCGCCGTCGACCACGCCGAGTTCACGGTGGAGGCCGGGACCGTCACCGGGTTCCTCGGGCCCAACGGCGCCGGCAAGTCCACCACCATGCGCATGATCCTCGGGCTGGACCACCCGACCGAGGGCGCGGTGACCGTGGACGGCCGGCAGTACCGGCAGCTGCCGGTGCCGCTGCGCGAGGTGGGGGCGCTGCTGGACGCCAAGGCCGTGCACGGCGGCCGCAGCGCCTACAACCACCTGGCGTGCCTGGCCAAGTCGAACGGCATCCCGCTCAAGCGGGTCGACGACGTCATCGCGCTGGTCGGCCTGGAGGCGGTGGCGAAGAAGCGCTCGAAGAGCTTCTCGCTGGGCATGGGGCAGCGCCTGGGCATCGCCGCGGCGCTGCTCGGCGATCCCGGGACGCTGCTGTTCGACGAGCCGGTCAACGGCCTGGACCCGGAGGGCATCCTGTGGGTCCGGAACCTGATGAAGTCGCTGGCCGCACAGGGGCGCACGGTGTTCGTCTCCAGCCACCTCATGAGCGAGATGGCGCTGACCGCGGACCGGGTGATCGTCATCGGCCGCGGCCAGATCAAGGCCGACACCACGATGCGCGAGTTCATCGCGCAGAACGCCAGCACCCACGTCCGGGTCCGTTCCCCGCACGTCGGCAAGCTGCACGAGCTCATGGTCGGCAACGGCTGGCGGGTCGAGACCGCCCCGGACGACGAGGGCGCGCTGCTCGTCTACGACATCTCCTCGGATGCGGTCGGCGACCTGGCCGGCCAGAACGGGCTGTGGCTGCACGAACTGGCGGTGGTCCAGCCGTCCCTGGAGGAGGCGTTCATGAGCATGACGGCGGACAGCGTCGAGTACCACGCCGGGCTGAACGGCCTGGTGGGTCAGCCGGGGCAGCCCGGCCCCTTCGGCCGGCCCGGACAAGCCGGCCAGCTCGGCCAGCCCGGCACTCCCGGCACTCCCGGCAGTCCCAGCACTCCCGGCGGTCCCAGCACTCCCGGCAGTCCCGGTACTCCCGGCAGTCCCGGCGGGGAGGTCCGCCGATGACCGCCGCCACCACCACCGCCGGCCCCACCGGCCCCACCCCCGAGGCCGGCCGCGCGGGCTTCGACAGCGTCGTCGCCAGCGAGTGGATGAAGCTGCGCACCGTCCGCTCCACGTTCTGGACCCTCATCACCCTGTTCGCCGGCTCAGCCGGGATCAGCTTCCTGATCTGCTTGGCCGCAGCCGACCAGTACGCCAAGGACCTGGCCGCCGGCAAGACGGACGCCAGCCCCGACATCGTCATGCTGGGCCTGGCCTTCGTCGGCCAGATCGCCGCCTACGTGCTCGGCGTCATGAGCATCAGCTCGGAGTACACCACCGGTGGCATCCGCACCACCCTGACCGCGATGCCGCGCCGGACCGAGATCCTGGTGGCCAAGGCGATCCTGCTCGTGGCGCTGGTGTTCGTCGTGGGCCTGGCCGCCGCCTTCGCCTGCTTCTACCTCGGCAACATCCCGCTGCAGGCCAAACACGTCGGCGTGAGCCTGTCCGACCCCGGCGTCGTCCGCGGCATCTTCGGCGGCGGACTGTACGTGGCCGGACTCTCGGTGTTCGGCCTGGCCATGGGCTTCCTGCTGCGGCACACCGCCGGCGCCATCACCATCGGCCTGGCCCTGATCTTCATCATCGGCGGCCTGGTGCAGCTGATCCCGGGCGCGATCGGCCGCTGGCTGTACAAGGTGATGCCGGGCAACGCCGGCAGCCAGATCACGCAGTTCGGCGAACGGAGCCACAACGCGAACAAGTCCTTCGCGCCGTGGACCGGCTTCACGGTGTTCATCTTGGAAGTACTGGTGTTGTTGATCATCGGCGCGATCCTCTTCGAGCGCCGGGACGCCTGAAAACCGATCGCCGCCCTCCGCCCGCCGTGCTGGAATACCCGGCATGCCCGCCGAAGTCCTGCTGCCCGTCCATGTCCGGGAGCTGACTCACGCCGATCTCCCGCACTGCTCGTGGGCCGGATCCGTCACGCACCTGCGCACCGTGGGGAAGGAACTGAACCGAGCCGCGGCGGGCGTCGCGGAATACCTCGCGATCTGCACCGCACGAACCGATCTGCGGCTTGGGCAGGGTGCTGATCCACGCCGCCGAGGATCGCATCCGGCGCCGCGGGCTCTTCCGCGCCGAACTCGGTGTCGAGCTCGACAATCCGCGCACCTTGGCGCTGTATGAGCGGCTCGGCTACGTCGCTTACGACGAACAGCCCGACGCCTGGGACGAGGAGGCCCCGGACGGGACGATCCGCCGGCACGAGACGATCTGCACCTGCCTGGCCAAGGACCCGCGGGTCTAAGGAGCCACGATCTCCACTTCGAACCCCGCGGCGTCGACCATGTAGGCGGCGTAGTGCGCCGGTCCCCCGGCGTGCGGATACGCCGAGGCGAACAGCCGCCGCCAGCCGTGCTCCGGCCCTTCATGGTGCATCCGGTCCACGGTCGCGCGATCCGGGGCGTGCACGGCCAGGTGGTTCAGGCCCGGGCGCATGCGGTCGTACGGAAGTCCGGGCCGCACCGCCGAAGACTGCTCCACCACCAGATACGCGTCGCCGATCCGCCAACTGCGGCCCTCGGGCCAGTCCTGGTACAGCTCCCAGCCGAGCTCGCCGAACAGCCACTTCCAGGACGGCTCGACCAGAGGCAGGTCCGCCACCCAGATCTCGACATGATGGAATCCCGACGGCGGCATGGGGCCTCCCCGTTTAAAGCGGCTTACAGCCTCCTACTTCACCGCCGCGGCGAGCTGACCGCAAGCCCCGTCGATGTCGCGCCCGCGAGTATCGCGCACCGTGACCGGCACGCCCCAGTCTTCCAGCCGCCGCACGAACTCGGCCTCGTCCTGCGGACGCGACGCCGTCCACTTCGAACCGGGGGTCGGGTTCAACGGGATGAGGTTCACGTGCGCCAGCTTGTTGCGCAGCATCCGGCCCAGCCGGTCGGCGCGCCAGGCCTGGTCGTTGATGTCCTTGATGAGCGCGTACTCGATCGAGACGCGGCGCTTGGTCGTGGCGGCGTACCGCCAGGCGGCGTCCAGCACCTCGGCGACCTTCCACCGGGTGTTGACCGGCACCAGCGTGTCGCGCAGCTCGTCGTCCGGAGCGTGCAGGGACACCGCGAGCGTGACCGGAATGCCCTCGGCGGTGAGCTTCTCGATGGCCGGAACCAGCCCGACCGTGGAGACCGTGATGTGCCGCGCGGACAGCCCCAGGCCGTCCGGCACCGGCTCGGTCAGCCGCCGCACCGCGCCGATCACGGCCTTGTAGTTGGCCAGCGGCTCGCCCATCCCCATGAACACCACGTTGGAGACACGGCCCGGGCCACCGGCCACCTGACCGCGAGCCATCGCCCGCGCACCGGCGACGACCTGCTCCACGATCTCGCCGGTGGACATGTTGCGGGTCAGACCGGCCTGGCCGGTGGCGCAGAACGGGCAGTTCATACCGCAGCCGGCCTGCGAGGACACGCACATCGTGGTCCGGTCGCGGTAGCGCATCAGCACCGACTCGACGGTCGCGCCGTCGAACAGCCGCCACAGGGTCTTGACCGTGGTGCCGGCATCGGCGGTCTGCTCCCGGATCGAGGTCAGCAGCTTCGGCGTGAGGATGCCCGCGAGCTCCTCCCGCTTGGCCGCCGGGACGTCGGTCCACGCGGCCGGATCATCCGCGAGATGCCCGAAGTAGTGCTTGGAGATCTGGGCGGCCCGGAACCCCTGGTGGCCCAGCTCGGTCAACGCCGCCTTGCGCTCAGCCGAGGTGAGGTCGGCGAGATGGCGCGGCGGCTTGGCCCGGCGCGGGACGCTGAACGTCAGCTCACCGGGGCGCGGCGGCTTCGGCGCGATCTCGACGTCGACCAACGGGGTTTCAGGGGCTTCCGCAGACATAGTCTTACTAGTTTCGCACGGTTTCGCGCCCGGCCTGCGCCTCCAGCTCCGCGATGGTCGCCTTCAGCCACGCCAGTTCGGCCCGACTGGTCGCCCGCGCCACCTGCAGCACCCCCCGCCGGAACGGATCATCGACATCCTCGGCACGCAGCGGCTTGTCCCCGTCGTAGAAGAAGCTCGCGGGAGTCTCCAGGAACACCAGCCGCCGCCGCAGCACAGCCGCCTGCGCGGCCGGATCCTCGAGGTGACGCAGGAACGCCAGCAGGCAGTACCAGTGGTTCTCATCGGTGATGAAGACCTCGGCGGGCTCGCGCAGCATGTGCAGCAACTTGGCCTCACCCGCGGGACTGATCTCCAGCATGTGCCGCGGCGCGGCGATCGACCCCGCCTCGATGTTCTTCAGCACCAGATCGGCGTCGGCCAGGCGCTTGATCGTCGGATAGAGCGTCCCGTCGGCGATCGGGCGCACGTGGCCGGTGAGCGCCGCGATGCGGGTGCGGAGCTCCCAGCCGTGGAGCCGGGAGTCGAAGAGGAAGCCGAGGATCGCGAACTCCAACATGGGTTGAGGGTACCTCGGGACCGAGGTACCACGGGGGCGAAGTCGGGGGCGGTTGGGGCTTCGGTCGCGAGCCCCAGCTTCGACTCCGATATACCTCCGCTCCGAGGTACCTCGGAACCAGAAGCCCGAGGCTGGCGACGCGTCGGCTCCGAGACACCACGAGCCCTCGCCGCCCCGAAGTGTCGCGAGCTCCACCGTCGCCAATACCTCGCCTCCGAGGTACCTCCAGCTCCAACGCCGACTGCCGAGACCTCGGCCCCGCGCCGCGACGGACTCCGGCGATACCGAAGCGCGACGCACTCCGGCGCCGACTGCCGGAGCGTCGAACCCGAGCGGCAGCACCAGCTGCCCCACCACCTCGGCCCGAGCCGCCGCGCACGCCAACGCGATTGCCTATACCTCGGCTCCGAGGTATCTTCCTCACGCCGATACCTCGGAGGCGAGGTATCTCGACGGGAGGGTATATCGATGTCGTTGCATGCCGCCGCAGTCAGTCCCGGCTCGTCGATCCGCTGGCTCGAACTGCCGGGCGCCGAACCGGCCCGCGTCTACCTCCACGGCCTCGGATCGAGTTCAGCCCACTACTTCGCCGAGGTCGCCGGAAGCGACGGGCTGCGGGGGCGGCGCTCGCTGCTGCTCGACCTGCTCGGCCACGGAATCAGCGACCGGCCCACCTCCGCCGGCTACACCATGTCGGAGCACGCGGACTGGGTCGCCCGGGCCCTGCGGAGCGCCGGAGTTTCCGGCGCGCAGGTCATCGCCCACAGCATGGGCGGGGCCGTCGCCACCCTGCTCGCGGTGCGGCACCCCGACCTCGTGGCGAGCCTCGTGCTCGTCGACTCGAACCTCGATCCGGCGCCGGAGATCCCGGCTCAGGGCTCGTCGCAGATCGCCCGCTACGGCGAGACGGTGTTCCTCCGGGGCGGCGGCTATGAGGAGACCCTGGAGCGGGTCGGGCCGGAGTGGGCCGCGACCATGCGACTGGCCGGTCCGGAGGCGCTCTACCGCAGCGCGGCGAGCCTGGCAAAGTTCACGGGCCGCGAGATCCTGAAAAGCCTCGCGATCCCCCGGACCTACCTGTACCCGGCCGCCGACGGTCCGCTGGAGGGTGCGGACGCGCTGATCACCGCCGGCGTGCGGATCATCGCCATGCCGGACTGCGGGCACAACATCATGCTGGACGATCCGGCCGGGTTCGTGGCGGAGGTGCTGGCCGCCGAAGCGTCGGCGGCTCCGGCCCCGGCTCCGGCCCCGGCTGCGGCCCCGGCTGCGGCCCTGACCTCCACGGCTCCGACCCCGGCCCCGGCTTCGCCTCCGGCCTCAGAGCCCCGTATCACCGCCTGAACCTGGCTACTTCCACCCCAGGAAAGCACTCAGCAGCAGCCACGCCACCGGCGCCGTCGCCAGCATCGAGTCCAACCGGTCCATGATCCCGCCGTGCCCGGGGATCAGGTTGCTCATGTCCTTGATCCCGAGATCCCGCTTGATCACCGACTCGACCAGGTCCCCCAGCGTCGCCGAGGCCACCGCCGCGGCGCCCAGCGCCACTCCCTGCCAGGCCTTGCCGTCCAGCATCGTGGTGATCCCGACCGCTGCGACCACGGCGGTCACGATCAGTGAGCCGACCAGGCCCTCCCAGGTCTTCCCGGGCGAGATCTTCGGCGCCAGCTTGTGCTTGCCGAAGAACACTCCGGTGGCGTAGCCGCCGGTGTCGTTGGCGATCGGGAGCGTCAGGAACAGGATGACCCGCTTGTAACCGGCGTCCTGGGCCAGCATCAGGACCGCGAAGGAGGCCAGCATCGGCAGGTAGACCAGGGTGAACAGGCCCGCGGTGGCGTCCCGTACGAAGCCGTCCGCGCCCTCGGCCATCCGCCAGACCAGGGTGGCCAGTGTGGTCATCGCCAGCACCGCCACCATCGCGGTCGGGCCGCCGAACCAGGAGGCGGCGATCATGCCCAGGCCGCCGACCGCGATCGGGGGCCACGGTACGCGTACGTCCCTGTGGGCCATCGCCTGGGCCAGTTCGCGGACGCCCAGCACCACGGCGACGGCCACCACGACCGCGAAGGCGCCGCGCACGAAGAGGGTGCCGAGCAGGACCGCGCCCAGGACGACGCCGACGCCGATGGCGGCCGGGAGGTTCCGTCCCGCGCGGCCCTTGGGCTTGCCGTTCGTGCCCGGTCCGCTCGGTCCGTTCGGCCCGCCGCCGGGACCGCCGCGGCCACCGGGGCCGCCGGGGCCGCCGGGGCCGTCTCCGGGCCCGTCGGGCGTCCGCGGCGCCTCGCCGCGCCTGGTCTGCGTGGATGCCATGGCCCGCACCGTTCCCCTAGTCGACCCCTCGTGGATAGCCGTCCACCACGCATGAGGCATGAAAAAACGCGACGGACCGGCAGCGATCATAGCCGCCGCCGGCCCGTGAAAGCCGTCTCGCCGTCGCCCGGCGCAGCCGCTCAGACCTCGAGCAGCTCCGACTCCTTGTGCTTGAGCAGCTCGTCGATCTTCGCGGTGTGCTTCTGCGTCAGCTCGTCGAGGTGCTTCTCCGCGCGGCGCACGTCGTCCTCGCCGGCCTCGCCGTCCTTGGCCAGCTTGTCCAGGGTCTCCTTGGCGTGCCGGCGGATGTTGCGGATGGAGATCTTGGCGTCCTCGCCCTTGCCGCGCGCCACCTTGATGTACTCCTTGCGGCGCTCCTCGGTCAGCTGCGGGAACACCACGCGGATCACGACGCCGTCCGAGCTCGGGTTCACGCCCAGGTCGGAGTCGCGGATCGAGCGCTCGATGGCGCCCAGGGCCGACTTGTCATACGGGGAGATGACCACCATCCGCGCGTCCTGGACCTGGAAGGAGGCCATCTGGCTCAGCGGCGTCGCGGTGCCGTAGTACTCCGCGGTCAGCTTGTTGAACATCGCCGGGTTGGCGCGGCCGGTGCGGACCCCCGACAGATCCTCCTTGGCGACCTCGACGGCCTTGTCCATCTTCTCCTCGGCTTCGAGGAGGGTCTCATCGATCACTTGGGGGCTCCCTAGAAGTCTTCGCGCTCTGCCGTGTTCAGTACAAAGCTCAAGCGCAGCTTAGTGCGTTTCGGCGGCCACGGCCCCTACGCATACCCCGGGTCGCCGACTCCGCAGGAGGTGGAACCGGGTGACGGGTGGGGGGTGGGGACCCGTTCGATGCCGTCGGATCTAATGCGTCGGGCCGATGACCGTGCCCAGCTTCTCGCCGCGGATGGCCCGTGCGATGTTGCCCGGCTGCAGGCCGAACACCACGATCGGCATCCCGTTGTCCCGGCACAGCGACACCGATGTGGCGTCCGCGATCTTCAGGTTGCGCGCCAGGAACTCATCGTAGGAAAGCGTGTCGTACTTGACCGCGTCGGGGTTCTTGTTCGGGTCGGAGTCGTACACGCCGTCCGTGCCTTGCTTCGCCATGAGGATGCTCTCGGCGTGGATCTCCAGCGCGCGCTGGGCGGCGGTGGTGTCCGTGGAGAAGTACGGCATGCCGGCCCCGGCGCCGAAGATGACGACGCGGCCCTTCTCCAGGTGCCGGATCGCGCGGCGCGGGATGTAGGGCTCGGCGACCTGGCTCATCGTGATCGCGCTCTGCACCCGGGTCGGGATGCCGACCTTCTCCAGGAAGTCCTGCAGGGCCAGGCAGTTCATGACGGTGCCGAGCATGCCCATGTAGTCGGCGCGGGAGCGCTCCATCCCGTGCTGCGAGAGCTCGGCGCCGCGGAAGAAGTTGCCGCCGCCGACCACCACCGCGACCTCGACGCCGCCTTCGGCGACGACGTCCGCGATCTCCTTGGCGATGCTCTTCACGACCTCCGGGTCGACGCCGATCTGGCCGCCGCCGAACACCTCGCCGGAGAGCTTGAGGAGGACTCTGCGGTTCTTTTCGTCACGCGAAGGAACCGCCGCCGTGTCGGTTTCCTTATTGGTTTCCTTCACAGCAGCGGCTCCTTCGTGCGTAGCTATTTGGTGCTCTTTAGTTTTTCAGGTCCGGGTCAGCCACCGACGCGGAACCGCGCGAAACGCTTCAGGGAAACGCCCGCCTCGTCCAGGACCTTCGCGACCGTCTTCTTCGGGTCCTTGGCGAACGCCTGCTCCAGGACGACGTTCTCCTTGAAGAAGCCGTTGACGCGGCCCTCGATGATCTTCGGCAGCGCGGCCTCCGGCTTGCCCTCCTCGCGGGAGGTCTCCTCGGCCAGGCGCTTCTCGGTCTCGACGATCTCCGCCGGGACCTCGTCGCGGGTCAGGTAGGACGGCGAGAACGCGGCGATGTGCTGCGCGACGTCCTTGGCGACCTCGGCGTTCTCCTTGTCCAGCTCGACCAGGACGCCGATCTGGGCCGGGATGTCCGGGGAGGTCTTGTGCAGGTAGGAGGCGACGAAGCCCTCGTGGTACTGCGCGAAGCGGCGCAGCTCGATCTTCTCGCCCAGGGTGGCGTTGGCCTCGTCCAGGAAGCTCTGGACGGTCTTGCCGGGCTCGAGCTCCGAGGCCAGCAGCGCGTTCACGTCGGCCGGCTTGGAGTTCACGACGTGCGCGAGCACGGTGGCCGCGACGGTCTGGAACGCCTCGCCCTTGGCGACGAAGTCGGTCTCGCAGTTCAGCTCGATCAGGGTGCCGGACACGCCGTCGACCGCGGCGGTGACCAGGCCGTTGGAGGCCGAGCGGCCCTCACGCTTGGTGACGCCCTTGAGGCCCTTGACGCGCAGGAACTCGACGGCCTTCTCGATGTCGCCGTCGGTCTCCTCGAGCGCCTTCTTGCAGTCCATCATGCCGGCGGCGGTGAGCTCGCGGAGCTTCTTGACGTCGGCGGCGGTGTAGTTCGCCATTGTTAGTCCTTAAGGAGTGGATCGGCGGGGATGCCGGGCGGGGTGGCCGCCCGGCGTCCCACGGCGGAGTTCAACCTCGGTTGCCCTCGGGAGAGCGGGACTAGGCCTGCTCGCCCTCGGCCGGAGCCTCGGCGGCCGGCTCGGCCGGAGCCTCGGCGGCCGGAGCCTCGGCAGCAGCCGGAGCTTCGGTCGCGGCCGGAGCCTCGGCCGGGGCCTCGGCAGAGGTCGCCTCGGCGGCCTTGGCGTCGTCCACGGCCAGCAGGTCGCGCTCCCAGTCCGCCAGCGGCTCGTCAGCGGCCACGGTGCCGGCCTCGACCGGGGCGTCCTTGCTGCCGGCGCGGGCCATCAGGCCCTCGGCGACGGCGTCGGCGACCACGCGGGTCAGCAGGGCGACGGAGCGGATCGCGTCGTCGTTGCCCGGGATCTTGTAGTCGACCTCGTCCGGGTCGCAGTTGGTGTCGAGGATCGCCACGACCGGGATGCGCAGCTTGCGCGCCTCGCCGACGGCGATGTGCTCCTTCTTGGTGTCCACGATCCACACCGCCGACGGGACGCGGGACATGTCCCGGATGCCGCCGAGGGTGCGCTCCAGCTTCTCCTTCTCGCGGCGCATGACCAGCAGTTCCTTCTTGGTCATCCCGGAGGCCGCGACGTCGTCGAAGTCGATCTCCTCCAGCTCCCGCAGGCGCTGGATCCGCTTGTAGACGGTGCTGAAGTTGGTCAGCATGCCGCCCAGCCAGCGGTGGTTCACGTAGGGCATGCCCACCCGGGTCGCCTGCTCGGCGATGGCCTCCTGGGCCTGCTTCTTGGTGCCGATGAACATCACCGTGCCGCCGTGCGCGACGGTCTGCTTGATGAACTCGTAGGCGCGGTCGATGTACGACAGCGACTGCTGCAGGTCGATGATGTAGATGCTGTTGCGCTCGGTGAGGATGAAACGCTTCATCTTCGGGTTCCAGCGCCGGGTCTGGTGCCCGAAGTGCACGCCGCTCTCCAGGAGCTGACGCATCGTGACGACGGCCATGCCGTGTCCTCCTTGGTCGGTTCTCGGTTCGTCCTGGTGACCGGCTCCCCGACCGCGGGAGGACCCGCCGACGGGAAGGCCCGGGGCGCTGTACCGCTCTGCCGGGCTTGCGCTGGGAGGGCGGACCGAGGCGCCTCGGGGTCGTTCGGCCTTGCGGCTGGACGACTGCCGGACACGCGAAGTCAGCCGAAGAGGTCTCCGGCTGCTGAGGAAAGTCTACCTGGCCGCGGGGATGAGTTTCCCCACGCGGCCAGGAACCGAGTGGACACGGCGAGTGAGCGGGCCCTGGCGGCCTACGCCGGCTCGGCGATGGTGATCGCCGGACTGTAGACGGTCAGCGGGTCGTCGTTGGAGATGCTGATGGCGTAATCGGAGCCGGCGGGCACCTCCGGCACTTGTATGGTGACCTTCTTCTTGGCCGGGTCGACCCCCGAGGCCAGCATGAAGAAGGCCAGCTGTCCGAAGTTCGCACCCGACTGGTCCCCGGTCTGCCGCACCAGCGAGACCTCCAGCCGCCCACTGACGTCGCCGAGCAGGTCCCAGGTGACGTCGATCTCCTCGGCGGGCGTCCACACCGCGTCGTCACCGGGGTAGGTGATCTCCAGCCGGTCCGCGTTCGGGTACGCGGGAGAGGTCGGATGCATGAGCACCTCGTCGACCTTCGCGTCCAACTGCTCCAGCTTCTTGCCCAGGCCCATCGACAGCCTCGTTTCTCGCGCTCAGCGCTTCGGGGGATCCGGACCGGTTCTCCGGCCCTGCCACCGACGCTAAGTGGGGCGATTGCTCACCGCGCGTCCGAATTAAGCCTTGTGTGTCTGCGGCTACCTCATGCCCCACACCGGCAACAACCGCACCGGCCCACGCTCCAGCAGTGCGGACGGGTCGAGGTAGCGCTCGGCGTGACCGAAGCCCCGGACGAGACCCCAGTGCAGGCAGGTGCGGGGCGCACAGTGACTGGCTGCGGAGTCGACAAGATGACCGATGAGCTCCCCGACATGGACCTTGTCGCCGACTTTGACGCTCGGGTCGACGGGCTCGTAAGTGGTGCGGAGCGTGTCCCGGCCGGGCGCCGTGTGGTCGACGGCGACGACGGGACGGCCGAAGAGCACGCCGGCATAGCTGACGGTGCCGGCACCGGCGGCGAGCACCTCCTGCCCGGAAGCACCGAGCAGGTCCACCCCGCGATGCCCGGACTGCCAGCGCTTGGCGGGCGGCTCGAAGCGCCGGACGACAGTCGGCTTGGCCGCCCCGGGCGGCGGAACAAGGGGCCAGGTCCACGTCTGGTGGCGACCTGGCTTCCCGGCGGCGGCGACGGGAACCGCCGCGGGGAGACGCGGGCCGGAGTGCGCCAGCGCCGGAATGGCGAGGGACAGCCCGGCGGTGACGGCGGCGAGCGCCAGGATCTTGATAAGGCGCATCGGGCCAGGATGGCGGCGGGGCGGGGGCGGTGTCACCGGTTCGGGGGAGGATGCCACGCTATCGGCGGATATGCAGGATTATCTGAGGTCTTGCATGCGTTGGGCAGCGCACCGCGCCCTTATGAGACCGGGACCGGCTTCGCCGCGCTTTTACGAGACCGGCTTCGCCCGCTGGCGCGTCGTCCCGCCGGGCTGCGGACGCAGCTGGCCGGCCTGGGCGTTCATGGCCTGGGTGTGGCGCCGGGCAGAACCGAGGCCGCCGAACAGGACCATGGAGACCGCGGTCTCCGTCACCTCGACGGGGTCGGCGCCGAGGGATATCCGCTTGGCGGCGGCGTCGACCGTGCCCTGGACCAGGGAGGCTGCCAGGCGAGGTTCGGGGTGGCCGAGGGCGCGCAGGACACCGATGCCGAGGTCGAGGAGCCAGCCGTGGGCGGCACGGATGCGGTCGCGGGCGTCGCCGTCGAGTTCCTGGCCGGACAGGGCCAGCAGGGCCCGGTGGCCGGGCTCGGAGACCAGGCCCAGCTGGCGGCGGACGTACGCGGCGAGCTGGCGCTCGGCGGTGGTCTCGGCGGCCATCGCGGCCCGCACCTCCCCGATCCACGCCGGGAACTCGTGCGCCACCAACGCCTCGATCACGTCGGCCCGCGACTTGAAGTACTCGTACACGCTCGACCGGGCCAATCCCGTCGCCTTGGCCAGCGCCGGGAACGTCAACGCGGCCACACCCCCGCCCGCCACCAGATCCCGCGCCGCCTCCAGCAGAGCGCGGCGCTGCATCTCCCGGTGCTCGACGACGGTGGCGGCACGGATCCTCGGCATGCGCACTAAGGTGCCGCCTCGGAGCCCCGCTCCACAAGCCGGGCCTGAGGAACCGTCCGGTGAAGGTCCTACTCCTTCGCGGACAACTTCCCGCGCAACGTCAGCACCGCCTTGGTGTGGATCTGGCACACCCGGCTCTCACTGACCCCCAGCACCTCACCGATCTGCGCCAGCGTCATGCCCTCGAAGTAGTAGAGCGTCACGACCGTCTTGTCCCGCTCCGGCAGCGAATTCACCGCCCGCGCCAACAACGCCCGCGTCTCCTTCCCCTCGAACAACGCCACCGGATCGGGCGCGTCCCCGTCCTCCAACGTCTCCATCAGCGGAATCCGGTCCCCCGACTGCGTCGGCAACGCGAGCAGCTCATCCAGCGCGGCGACGTTCACCAACGAGAGCTTGCTGAAAATGCCCCGCAACTCGCCGAGCCCGATCCCCAGCTCCTTGGCGATCTCCGCCTCACTGGGCGTCCGCCCGAACTCCTGCTCCAACCGCACCGAAGCCTGCTCGATCTCCCGCGCCTTCTGCCGCAACGACCGCGGAATCCAGTCCAGCGCCCGCAACTCGTCGATGATCGCCCCGCGAATACGCGCGATCGCGTAGGTCTCGAACTTGACGTGCCGATGCGGCTCGAACCGCTCGATCGCGTCGATGAGCCCGAAGATCCCGGACGAGACGAAGTCCGCCGAGTCCAACGCCCCGGGCAGACCCACGCGCACCCGCCCGGCGACGTACTTGACGAGCGGGGAGTAGTGAAGGATCAGGCGCTCGCGGAGGGCGGGGTCGGCGGTGCGTTTGAAGTCGTCCCAGAGGGTGTCGAGGGCGGTGTCGAGGGGGGTGGTTGTCGGGCGGGGGTCGGGCGCCGGGCGGGAGTCGGTCGCCGGGCGGGAGTCGGTCGCTGCTCCCGCATCGGTCGCCGACGCGGGAGCCGACGCGGCAGCAGCGGGCGCCGGGTCGGGTTGCGCGGCGGGGGCGGCGGTCGGTTCGGCGGATTGCGCGTCGGCGGCGGGTGAGGCAGTGGCCGATGCGGAAGCGCTCAGGTTGGCGGTCGGTGATGCGGCAGGTGCTGATGCGGAGCCGCGCAGGTCGGTGGTCGGCGCGGTGGGGTGCGGCGAGGCGTCGGCGGCCAGCGGAACGGCGTGCGGCGATCCGGCGGCGCTTGCGTCGGCGGCCAGCGGGACAGCGTGCGGCGATCCGGCGGCGGTGGCGTCGGCGGCCAGCGGAACAGCGTGCGGCGAGCCGGCGGCGGTGGCGTCGGCGACCGAAGGGGCAGCACTCGCGTCGGCGACCGAAGGGGTGGCGGGGATTTCGGCGGGCGGCGTGCTGGGGGCTGAGCGCGTGCGGTCCTTCGGGATGCCGGCTGCGGGCCCGGGGCCGGTGCTCTCCCCCGGGGCCGCGGAGCGGGGCCTCGGGGCAGCCGCGACCGGTGGCGCCGCTTCGGCGACGCCGGGGGCCGCTGCGGGTGCCTGGTCGAGGACGCTGTCCTCACGCCCGCGGGTGGGACTGGGCATACCGTGCCTTGATCCGCTCTGCCGTCACATGGGTGTAGATCTGGGTTGTTGCGAGCGTAGCGTGACCGAGGAGCTCTTGAACGTCACGAAGATCCGCGCCCCCCTCGATCAGGTGAGTCGCGGCGGTGTGGCGGAAGCCGTGGGGGCCGGTGTCCGGCGCGTTGGGGGTGGCGCGCAGGCGGCGGTGGACGAGGCGGCGGACCACCGCGGGGTCGATGCGGGAGCCGCGGGCGCCGAGGAAGAGGGCGGCGGGGGTGGGCGCGCCGGGGTGGGCGCCGCTTGTGGCGGCGTTTGTGACAGTCTTCTGGTTTCCCCCTCCCCCACCCACCCGCCCGGCAAGCACAACTCCGCGCGCGTTCTCACCCAGCCACGCCCGCAACGCCCGCTCGGCGGGCACCCCGAACGGCACCACCCGCTCGCGTCCGCCCTTGCCGGCCAAGCGCACGGTGCGGCGTTCGAAGTCCACGTCCCCCACGTCCAGGGCGCAGAGCTCCGAGACGCGGGCCGCTGTCGCGTAGAGGAACTCCAGGATGGCCAGGTCTCGTAGTGCCAGGGGGTCGGCGGTGGCCGCGTCGGCGGCTGCTGATGTCAGGGTGTCCGACATCTGACGTTGGGACAGGACCGCCGGCAGGGGTGAGCGTGGCTTCGGCGTCGCCAGGCGGGCCAACCCGGGGACTGACGCCTGGCGGCCCCAGGCCCGGACGGCCGCGGTGCGGCGGGCGAGCGTGGCGCGCGCCGTGCCCGCACCCGCCGACTCGGCGAGCCAGGACCTTGCGACGTCCAGTCCGACGCCCTCCGGACCGTGGACCTCCGCGCGCTCGGCGAAGGCGAACAGATCCGCGACGTCGGCCAAGTAGCCACGCACCGTGTGTGGGGACAACCTGCGCGCGCGCAGCTCGTCCTCGAAACGGTGCAGGGCCGCCTGGTACGCGTCGTCCACGTCACCAGCCTACGTCGGATGACGCTCGCTAAGCAGGTCGGCGAGCCGGGGAAACCCCGCCGGGGCCCGGGCCGCGCCAGGTCACGGAAACGACGTACGGAATCCGTACCGGGCGCGGCGCGGTCAGCGCCTGGCTGGAGCGGAAGGGTCGGAGCCGGGGACCGGTGAGCATCGCCTCCTTGATCGGTCGTCGAGGACGGTTGGTCGAATGCTGAGTCGTTCAGGGACGTCTGCGGGCCGACCACCCCCTCTCGTCGCGGATGACCCAGCCGGCCGCGGCGAGGCGGCTGAGCGCGGCATGGACGACGCGGGGTTCGAGCCCTGCGGCCAGCGCCGCTTCGACGGTGTCGAGGGCGTCGCGTCCCTCCGCGGGCAAGGCGTCCAGGACCCGGGCGGCGACCGGATCCAATGCGTCCCGGGGGCGTCGCGAGGCGGGACGGTTCCAGGCGGGCTCGGCCAGGTCGGCGCCGAGGTCGCCGAGGTGTTCGACCACTTCGGCGGCGCTGGTGACGAGCAGGGCGCCGTCGCGGATCAGCTGGTGCGTGCCCTCGGAGGCCTCGGACGTCACCGGGCCGGGCACCGCCAGCACCGGACGTCCCAGTTCGTCGGCGAGGCGAGCGGTGACCAGCGACCCGCTGCGCGCCGCCGCCTCGACGACGACAGTGCCGCAGCCGAGGGCCGCGATGACGCGGTTGCGGTCGAGGAAGCGGAACCGGCTGACGGTGGTGCTGGGCGGCAGCTCGGAGACCACCAGACCGTCGGCCGCGATCGCCCCGATCAGGGCCTCGTGGCCGCGGGGGTAGACCAGGTCGATGCCGCAGGCCAGAACGGCGACGGTGACACCGCGGGCCGCGAGGGTTCCGCGATGCGCGGCACCGTCGATCCCCCGGGCCGCGCCGGAGATGACGGCCCAGCCGCGCTCGGCGAGTCCGGCGGCCATCTCGCCGGCGACGTGCATGCCGTAACCGGTGGCGATCCGCGCGCCGACGATGGACACGCCGCGAACCGAGGCGGCCGTGAGGTCGGCGTCGCCGAGGAGCCAGAGGCCGAGAGGCTTGGCGTCGCCGAGGTCGTCGAGCGCCGGAGGCCAGTCGGGGTCGGCGGGGATGAGGTAGCGAGCGCCGCTTTTCCCCGCGACGGCGAGGTCGGATTCGGGGTCGGCGCGGTAGCAGCGGGTCTGGAGGGTGTGGGCGCGGTCGACCAGGCTCTCGCGGTCCGCGGCGGAGGTCTCGTCGTCGGCGGGAAGAAGGTCCGCGGCGTTGCCGGCGAGGATCGCCGACGCGACAGTGGGGGCCCCGAAGCGCTCGACGAGGCGGCAGAGCAGGGCGTCTCCGGGTTCGGCGGCGTGGTGGAGGATCAGGCGTGCGTTGCGGTCCGCCGCGGTGGGATCGCGCGGGGCGTCTGTGGCCAGCACTGGTTCCGGTACGCGGCTCACAGCGGCGGGCTTGAGGTGGTGAGCCGATGCGGGATCGAGGAGTTGGCCGGACTCCGGGTCGGTGGGGGCGACCTGGTCTTGCGGCGAAGGCGGTGGAGCAGAGTCGGTCTCCAGGTCGGTGCGGGCGACCTGGTCTTGCGGCGAAGGCGGTGGAGCAGAGTCGGTCTCCAGGTCGGGGGCGGAGGCAGAGGCGGAGGCGGAGGCGTTATCAAGGTCAGTGCGGGGGTCGGCGTCGTCGGCGGCCGCTGCGTGACGTGCGACGTGCTGCGCGGCTGGAGCAGGCTCTGCTGGAGAACCGCATAACGGCAGCGCTGCGAACGCCGTGGAGGCGGCGCGCGTCGCATACGGCCTGGTGATCGACGACGTGCCGAGGTCCTGCAGGGCATCAGGGGTCGGCTCGGCGGCAGGTGTCTCCTCGGGTGGGTCGCTGTGGCTCGGGGGCAGGGTGGCGAGGGCGTTCATGGTGGGCTCCAGGGTCGGGGTCAGGCCGCCAGTTGGCCGGGCAGGCCTTGGCGGAAGGCGAGGGCGATTCCCACCTCCTCGGGACCGGGACGAGGGCGTGCGGTGAGATCCGCCAAGGTCCAGGCGACGCGTAGCAGGCGGTCGTAGCCCCGGGCGGTGAGCGTGCCGTTCTGATAGCGGTGCTCGATGTCGGTGATGCTGTCGGCGGCGGGCGCGAAATCGGAGCGGAGGGCGCTGCCGGGAATCTGCGCGTTGGTGCTCCACGGCTGGTCGGCGAAGCGATGGGCGGCCCGGTCCCGGGCCTCCAGGACCCGGTCGCGGACCGAGGCGCTCGACTCGCCGGGCTCGGCGCCGAACAACTCGGCGCGGCCGACGGGGTGGATGGCCAGGCGCAGGTCCATACGGTCGAGGAAGGGGCCGGAGAGCTTCTGGGTGTAGCGGCGTCGGGCGTCGGGGGTGCAGGTGCACTGGCCGCCCGCCGTGCCGGCGCGGCCGCACGGGCACGGGTTCATGGCCGCGACCAGCAGGAATCGGGCCGGGAAGACGACGGTCCCGCTGGCGCGGGCGATGACGATCTCACCCGCTTCCAAGGGTTCCCGCAGTGCTTCGAGGACGGCACGCTGCATCTCGGCGATCTCGTCGGCGAACAGCACGCCGCGGTGGGCACGGCTGATGGCGCCGGGCACGACGCGCGTGCTGCCGCCGCCCACCATGCCGGCGACCGTGCAGGTGTGATGCACGCTCTGGTAGGGCGGATCGGTGATCAGAGGGCGGTCACGGGGCAGGGTGCCCGCGATGGAATGGAGTGCCGACACCTCCAGCGCAGCTTGCTCGTCGAGCGGCGGGAGGATCGAGGGGAGGCGTTCAGCCAGCAGGGTCTTGCCTGCGCCGGGAGCTCCTGCGAGCAGCAGGTGGTGGCCGTTCCCCCGGGAATTGCATCGAATGCATGATTAACCGAGGCCTGACCTGCTGGCCTGCGGCGACAGCTCCGGCGTCAGCGATCGACCGTAAGCCCCTGACGAGCCGCTTTGCCAACCGCCTCGCATCTGATGCACGATTCTAGCGTCTAGCGAAGGCGGGTGGGGATGGTTCGGGTCGACGACAGCGAAGCCTCAGCACGCATGGTGCTGCACTCCGGCGTGACCTTCCTGCATCCCGAGGACGCCGTGTTCGAGGCGATGCTGACCGGCTGGGAACGGCAGCAGCGCGGCGGTCGGCGGCTCCAGAAGAAGACGATCGACAATCGAACTTCGGTGATCCGCCGGTTCATGGACTACACGAACGAGTACCCGTGGCGCTGGTCGGCACAGGACATGGACGAGTGGATGTCCGAGCTGGTCGCGATCAGCGGCCGCGCCGAGTCCACGATCCGCAACTTCCAGGGGGCGATCAGGCAGTTCTGCGACTTCATCACGTCGCCCTACTACGGCTGGGCCGCCGAGTGCGAGACGCGGTTCGGTACGCACCCGGTGCAGATCGCGCATGAGTGGAACACCGTCGCCCACCTCGTGGATTACGAGGGCAGCCCGAACCGCCGGCCGTTGACCAAGAAGGAGTGTCAACGCCTGTTCGACTACGCCGACGAGCAGGTCACCAAGGCAATCCGGCTGAAGCGCAAGGGAGCGCTGGCCCGCTACCGCGACGCGACCCTCCTCAAGCTCATCTACGCATGGGGGCTGCGCTGCAACGAGGCGTCGCACCTGGAGGTCACCGACTTCTTCCGCAACCCCAAGTCTCCTGAGCTGGGAGGCTTCGGGACGTTGCAGGTCCGCTGGGGCAAGCGGACCAAGGGCTCGCCGCCGCGGCGCCGACCCGTTCTGACGGTGTTCCCCTGGGCGGCGGTCGCCGTCGAGGACTACCTGGAGAACGTCAGACCCCTCTACAAGACAGCGGAGGACAAGCCGCACCTGTGGTTGACCGAGCGCGGCGGCCGCCTCCAGAACGACAGCATCCAGACCCGGTTCGCCGAATACCGCGACGCGCTGAAGATGGACAAGTCCCTGACCCCCCACTGTCTGCGACACGCTTATGTCACGCATCTGATTGAGGACGGCACCGATCCGAAGTTCGTACAGGAGCAGGTCGGGCACCTCTACGCCTCCACGACGGCGATCTACACCGGCGTGAGCGGCGACTTCATGAACACGATGATGCGCAACGTCCTGGACCGTGAGCTGGCCAAGAGCTTGGAGACGAGATGACCGCGAAGCTGGACTACCGATGGCGTCTGCGCGAGGTGATGGCGCAACGCGGGATGTTCTCGACCACCGACCTGCGTCCGCTACTGGCCGACCGCGGCATCGAGCTGTCGGCCAGCCAGACCTACCGCCTGGTCGCCGAGAAGCCCGAGCGGTTGAGCCTGAAGACCCTGATGGCGCTGCTGGACATCCTCGGCTGCTCGATGGAGGAGCTGATCGAGCCGGTCGCGGAGGCACGTCGCAGCCGGCGCACCGCTTCCGGGGAGACCGCCGAGACGCCCACAGGCCTGGGCTCCCTGCGTCCGAAGCGGGCGCAGATCTTCTTAGAAGATCAGTAGCTGCATGCCGGACCAGCACCAGGATGCACCGTGGTTCGCCACCCACCCGGTCGAAGCGATCGCCGACGCGGTGCTCGGCGTCGACGGCTCGCTCACCGCGAAGCACGTCGAGACGCTCATCGTCGAGACGGTACAGCTGAAGGCCGATCAGCGCAGAGTCGCCAAGGCGCTGGCCGAGGACCCGAGCCTGTTGACCTCCGGCCGGCCCGCGGGCCCGCGGTCCCTCCAGCGCCTGATCAACGCCCTGCGGGCTGCCGGAGCCGAAGCGGTCGCCCCGCAGCGCTGCGCGCGATGCGACAAGGTCAAACCGCTGCTCAACGGCCTGGACGAGAACGGCCTGAGGATCTGCCCCTACTGCGAGATGCTGCGCGCCGCCGCCGCCGAGCCATGCGTGATCTGCGGCTCGACCAGGCAGATCGCCAGCCGCGACCGGCACGGCGGGGCTCGCTGCTCCAAGTGCCCCGACGACCTCGGCGGGCAGGACCCGGTGGTGCTGATCTGCGACCTGCTGGAGCGGATCGACCTCGGCCTAGACCGCGACGACGTCGCGGCCGCGGCCCGCAAGGTCGCCAGCAGGCCCGCCTACCAGCGCGAACTGTATTGGGCGCTGGACGCGGACCTGTCGTTGCTGACCGGGAATGCGGACAAGGCACCCCCGAAGGTCATCGCCTTGATCGAAGAGCTTCGAGCCCGCGGCACCGAAGCCGTCTGGGTCCCGCCCTGCCCGACCTGCGGCCGGCACAACAAGCTGTCCCACCGCCACACGAGCGGCCTGCGGATATGCCGGGTCTGCTACAACCACAACCTGCTCGCGGAATGCTCGCGCTGCGGACAGCTCAAGCAGGTCTGCGCCCGCACCCTCGATGAGGAACCTCTCTGCCACGGATGCCACCGCGCCGACCCGCTCAGCCACGAGCAGTGCAGCGGTTGCGGCAAGACCGCCTTGATCGTCCGGCGGGAGGGCGATCGTCGCTACTGCGGCACGTGTTTCCGCGCTCCTGAGGACACGTGCACGATCTGCGGACGCGTCCGACAGTGCTACTTCGCTGGCACCGACCAGGCCCGATGTGAGAGTTGCAGCGGCCAGTTGAATCCCGAGGAGTGCTCCGGCTGCGGCCGAATGCGGCGCGTCAGCCGCCGCCTACCGGACGGGGGCGGACTCTGCGGACGTTGCGCTCTTCCTGAGGGGGTCTGCGAGGTCTGCAACCGGACCGCGAAGCTCAAGGGCTACTCGCCGGAGGGCAGGCGCTGGTGCTCCAGTTGCAGCTCCAAGGAGCGTCGCGGACGCGAGGGCGACTGCGCCGAGTGCGGACGCCACGGCCGGATCCACCGATTCAGCCTCTGTCACTCGTGTTCTTATGCCGCCGGACTGCGCGAACTGCTCAGCGGCTCTGACGGCACGCTGCGCCCTGACCTGGAGCCGATCCTGCGCGCACTGCACCGCGGCGACCCCGTCTCCGGCCTGAACTGGCTGACGAACCGCGCCCCCAAGACGCTGCTCCCCCAGCTCGCAGCCGCCACCGGCCCCGTCACGCATGAACTGCTTGACAGCCTCGGCCTGAGCCGAGCCGTCGCCCACATCCGAGCGGTCCTGGTTACCTCTGGTGTCCTGCCGCAGCGGGATGAGCACCTGGCCCGCCTGGAGCGGTGGCTCGGCGAAGCTCTGCGCCAGGTCGCCGACCCCGCTGAACGGCGCGTCGTCAAGAGCTTCGCGACCTGGCACCACTTTCGACGTCTGAGACGAGTCGCTGAAGCCGGGCCCGTGACCTACTCGCAGGTCAGCGTTGCTCGCCGGGATATCCAGGCCGGCATCGCGCTCCTGCGCTTCCTCCGCGCCCGCGGCACCAGCCTCGCCGCAGCCACCCAGACCGAGATCGACATCTGGCTCGACGGAACCAGCTGGATACGCCACCTGGCACGGAACTTCGTGGTCTGGGCAGTCCGGAACCGTCACGCCTCCGGAATCGACATCCCGCCCACGCTAAGCGACCTGACGACGGTCGTCATCGAGAACGACCGGCGCTGGAAGCTCGTCCGCCGCCTGTTGGATGACGATCAGATCGACCTGGGCACCCGCGTCGCCGGCCTGCTGCTGCTGTTGTTCGCACAGCCGCTCTCGCGGATCTCCCAGCTCCGCATCGAGCAGGTCGGCCACCACGACAACGGCGTCACCCTGGCCATCGGCGAGGTTCCCTTGCGACTCCCGCCGCCGCTCGACCAGCTCGTCGAGGAACTGGTTCTACACCGACGCGGCTACACGACCAAGGGCGGCGACTACTCGAACCCGTGGCTGTTCCCCGGCGCACTCCCCGGCCAGCCGCTGACCGCCAAGCGGCTCATGCACAGGCTCCAACCCCTTGGGATCCACGCGCGGCCCGCCCGCAACACGACCCTGTTCGAGCTGTCCGCCGAGCTCCCGGCCGTCGTCGTCAGCCGGCTGCTCGGGCTGAACATCGACACGGCCGCCAAGTGGAACCGCCGCGCCGGCGCTACGGGGGCCGCCTACGCCGCCGAACTCGTCAGACGGACCAGCCAGGGAGACATCCCGATGGGCCGCCGCAGCCCGGACCAGCAGTGACGGGTCCAAGACCGCCAACAGCGAGCCTCAGAGACCCTTCGGGCATGGCGGGTTCAGATCGACATGGCAGAACCTTCAGCAGTTTTCACGAACACCCGACGATGTCACCAGAACTCGATATCCTGTGAGTCACCCGACTCTCAGGAGATTTGCTCATGGCAGGAACGCCTCGCGTCCTAACGATCACATTCAAGATCCACGTCAATCGGGACCTGAAGGCGAACATCCGGTTCGCCCGGATCGAGTCGGCCGCCGAGTCATTGGTCAACGGGATGATCACCCTGCTGCCAAGAGTCTTTCCGTGGGCAGATCGGGTCGCGGTTGATCGCAGCTGGTCCTACGACTGGTGGTCACCGGACACCGAGACCATCCAGCTGCCGCCCACGGAAGACAACACCCCAGACGAACTGACTGACCCGGCGGCGGATGCGACCGCCCCGCCCGAGGACCTGTGACGGACCCACTATGGCGAACCACATCCCGACCTCTATTGCGTTCCTGTCCGCGGCGAGACCTGCCCGGGTCAGCAGGGCCTCCGTCGACCGCTCACGCTCCCGCTGGCCTGACGAGGAGGCCGGCTCGCGCCTGGTCCGCATGAACCCGCCTGCCCAGTATCCGATCGAGTTGGCGCAGCTGGCCGACGGCCGCGCCCTGGTCCGCGCGGGCACCTCGATTGATGTCGGCTACGAGGTCTACCTACCGAATCCAGCCGAACCCGGATTCCTCAGGGACCCGCGCACCGTCGCCGCGATCGACCGCAGCACGCGATCCGGCGCTCAGGAGTGGCTGCTCACCTGGGCCGGCGAACAGCCGGTGGAACCGGCAGATGCTGAGATATCGGTGGACCTGGATCCGGCTTGGTTCGCCGAGCCGCTGGTGCGCTGGATCCACGAGACTTCCGGCGGCAATGCGGTCGATCTTGCCGGGTTCGCACCCGGCGATGTGACCCTGGAGTCGGTGACCACGCTCGCTGAGCACCTGTCTGAGCAGGGATTACTCACCATCGCGGCCACCGCCACCGGGGTCACCGCCACCCTGACCGAGAATGGTCGGGCGGAGGCCGAGCAGGCCGCCATCGCCCGGGCTGACCGACACCAGCGGGAAGAGGCCCTGCGCCAAGGCATGATCACCTTTTTGGCGGAGTACGAGCGCTCCTCACGGACCCCGGACGACTGGAAGCCGTTTCTGCTCGACCCGCGTTCGATGTTTCACGGCGACTTCTTCACCGTCGACGAGCTGGCCAGGGAGGCGCAATACCTGGCCGAGATGGGACTGATCCGCAGCTTCTCCCAGACGAACGGGATGGATCGGGGCTGGACCATGCCGCAGCTCACCGCTCGGGGACGCAACTGCAACGACTACCACGGAGGAAACGTGGCCGACTCCCTCAAGCCGGAACCCCAACCGGGCCCGACGATCAACGTCACCGGCAGCCCGGGCGCCCAGGTCAACACGGGCAACAACAGCCAGCAGAACAGCACGGCCCCCGCCGCGCACGCGCCCGAGTCGCTCAGTCGAAGGCGCAAAGTCTGGGAGTTCTTCAGCAGCCTGGTCGGCGTCATCACCGGCATCGGCATCCTCGTCCTGACCGCCGTGTTGGTCTACATGACCGAGGTGCTCATCAAGCAGAAGTGATGGGGACGTACTCCCTGGGCATCTCCGACCGACAAGCACCTCACCGCCGGTGACCAACCTGTCGAAGACCACGTTCCCCAGGAGGCAACCGACTTCGGCACGCCGCAGCCGCCGAAGCACCTCTGCATCGCACACCGCCGCGAGCTGGTCAGCATCGGCACCGCTAGGGCGGTCCTGAACCGGGCTGCGGCCACCGCAGCCCGGCAGGCCGACGGAGCACAACCGCCACACACTGGCTCCATGAACGACACCGATCTCTTCGGCCGAGTAGTCGCCTTGGCGACTGCCGCCTACCACGACCTGAAGGACCGCGGCACATTCCACGGCTCGGACTTCAGAGCCAACCTCGAAGCTCTTTCTCACGAGCTCGGCAGGTATCAGATCGACGTCGACATCACGGAACCCCTCAACAACGACAACGTCGGCGAAGCCGTCAGATCCGCTGCTGACTCCGCCGCCCGTCAGGTTGGCACCGAACTCCTTCAGGTCATCGGGGCACTGGCGGCTCTCTTCGCCAACTTCGCGGTCGCGGCTGAATCGTCCCCCGAGCCGATCAACGTCACCGCCTACCTCCAGGCGACCGGCCTCAAGAACCTCATCGTCGGCGACGACAGCTGACCCCATTCGGGGAGTTCCAATAGCCGGACCTACCAATACCCGCCGCAGCGACCTCCAGCGCCTGGCGCGCCTCGTGTTGGCCGAGGACGTCCGAGAGGTCGGGCAGAGGGCGTACCGGTCGGGCGAGGCCGGTGCGGGGTCCGGTGTCGGCCGGCAGCGGCTCGGCGTCGGGGATCTCGGTGCCTTGGAGGAAGGCCACGACCTGGGCCAGGGAGCGCATGCCGTGGACTTCGAGCCCGGGTATCTGGGCCGCTTCGAGCGAGTTGGGCTCGGCGACGACCGCGCGCGTCAGGCCGAGGTTCTTCGCCGCCAGCGCTGCGGGCAGGACGCCGCGCACCGGTCGCAGTCGCCCGTCGAGGCAGAGCTCCGCGAAGAACAAGGTGTCCTGCAGGGCGATCTGGCTGATGCTGCCCTCGGCGGTGAGGGCGGCGACGGCGACAGCGAGGTCGAACGCCGAGCCTTCCTTGCGCACCCACGCCGGAGACAATCCGACGATGACATTGCCGTCGGGCCACCGGTGGTGGGAGTTGTAGGTCGCGGCGCGGGCACGGTCGCGGCACTCGGACAGGACGGTGTCGCGCAGGCCGAGGATCTGGGTACGCGACGCGCCGCGCGTCACGTTGACCTCGACCTCGACGACGACGCCCTGCGTGCCGTTGAGGGCCACGGAATGGGTGCGGGCGACGCTCATCGCCGCTCCCCGGGGGTCTTCGTCGCGGCGGCGCCGAGGCGGAGGGCGGCTGCGACGAACGCTTGCGCGACCCGGTTGCAGTCGGGCTCGATGGCGGCGGTGCTGAACGTGCAACCGTCGCCGGGGCCGTCCGCCCGGAACGCAAGTGCTCGTCGGCGGGAGGCGGGACGGGGTCGGCTGACGGGCCAGGAAGTTGGCGTTCGGCGCTTGGAGGCAGACTCAGGTCGAGCAATGCCGGAAATAGCAGAGCACGAAGCTGGCGCTCGCCGCTCGGAGAAAGAGCCAGGTCGAGCGATGCCGGAAATGGCAGAGCAGGAAGCTGGCGCTCGGCGCTCGGAGAAAGAGCCGGATCGAGCGATGTCCGAACCAGAGCAGGAAACAAGCGTTCGCCAGCTGGGGGTCGAGCCGGATCGGCTGAAGCCGCAGGTCGGTGCGCAGGTCCAGGCGGTCGGTGCCGCCGCGTCGGGCGCTGGCCGGGAGCGCTGCTGCGTCGTGCGCATCTCACACCGCCTGCAAGTGGTCGATGGCGGGCTCGGTGCGGCCGTCGGCGGGGAAGAGGAGGCCGATGACGTCGAGGCGGATGCCGCGGACGCCGCGGGGGAGGTGGTGGCGGAGGGCGGGGTCGAGGCGGTGTTCGGCGAGCCAGCGGTTGGCGAGTTTCCAGAGGCGGGTGCGTTTGGCGTCGGTGACGGCGTCGAGGGGGCGGGCGCCGGTGCCGGCGCGGCGGGTTTTGACTTCGACGGTGACCAGGAGGTCGGAGGCTACGGCGACGATGTCGAGTTCGCCGCGGACGTCGGGGCCTCGCCAGCGCCAGTTGCGGTCGACGATGCGGTAGCCGCAGGTGGTGAGGTAGGAGGCGGCGATTTGTTCACCCTCGCGGCCGAGGCGGCCTGGGGACAGGGTGCTGTGGTCGACCGGTGACGGGAACTCCGTCAGGTAGTGCTCGACTTCCAGGGGTGGGGATGTCCCGGCCACTGCTTACTCCTCCCGGTCTGCGGTCGGCCTTGGGTGGGCCGCTTGGGATCGAGAGTCGCGGAGGGCGGTGGAGGGGGGCCAGGAGGAGTCGGAGGGTTGTGGATAAGTCGGGGGGAATGAGAACGCCCGTCACTCGTTCGGCTCAGGGGCCGCGCGGGACGGGCGTTGTTGTTGGGTTTTCAATTACTCGGTCGGGACTTCGAGGTCGCTCTTGGCGAGCTCCTCGACGTTCACGTCCTTGAAGGTGACGACCTTGACGTTCTTCACGAACCGCGCCGGCCGGTACATGTCCCAGACCCACGCGTCGGCCATCGTCACCTCGAAGTACACCTCGCCGTCGGCCGAGCGCACCGCGAGGTCCACCTGGTTGGTCAGGTAAAAGCGCCGCTCGGTCTCGACCACGTACTTGAACAGGCCGACCACGTCGCGGTACTCGCGATAGAGCTGGAGCTCCATCTCGGTCTCGTACTTCTCGAGGTCCTCAGCGCTCATGCCCACGCTCCCCTTGGTCGGTCTTCAATCACAGTCATTGTCACCCACAACGCGGGGAAACGTTCGCCACGTTGGCATATGTGAACCGGTGCTCCGGACATGGCCCGTACTCCTCGAGCGCCGCCTGGTGCGCCGGCGTGGAGTAGCCCTTGTGGACCTCGAAGCCGTAGGCCGGATGGTCCCGGGCCAGGTCGGTCATCATGGCGTCCCGGACAGTCTTGGCCAGGACCGAGGCCGCCGCCACGCAGGCGGCCACCTGGTCGCCTTTCCACATGGCCAGGCTGGGGCAGGGCAGGCCGTCCACCCGGAACCCGTCCGAGAGCACGTAGGAGGGGGTGACGTCGAGCCGGGCGACGGCGCGGCGCAGCGCCTCGATGTTCGCCTGGTGCAGGCCCAGCCGGTCGACCTCGGCCGGTGGTATGGCGACCCACGCGTAGGACAGCGCGCGGCGCTCGACCTCTATGCGGACCCGGTCCCGGGCCTTCTCGGTGAGCAGCTTGGAGTCGCCCAGCTCCGGGATCCGGCCCGAGACGCCGGGACGCAGGATCACGGCGGCGGCCACCAGCGGGCCGGCGCAGGCGCCGCGGCCGGCCTCGTCGGCCCCGGCGACCGGCGACAGCCCGGCGCGGGCCAGGGCGCGCTCGTAGCCGTAAAGACCCGCGTCGGAGCGGATGGCTACGCCGCGCGGCAGCGTGGATGTCGGCGTGGTGGTCATCGCTTCTAACGTACAACTGCCTGGGGACGACTATGGCGGCCGCCGCAGGAAGTCCCTGCCGCGACCGCCACAGCCTGCGGTTATGTCGATACTACGAATGTAGTGCCACTACAGGCCTAGTGCGTCGAGCGCCTCCGCCGTACGCAGTTTCCGGCGCCGCCGCACCACCGTGATCGGCACCGCGAGCGCGAACGCCGCGACCGGCACCGCGCCCGGAGCGGCCAGGGCCTGGAAGCTCTGCTTGAAGGTCGAGGGCACCGGCAGCGTCCCGAAGTGGTCCGGGGGCCATACCTTCAGGACCGCGATCCCGACCACGTTGCCGACCGGCACGAAACCGCCGGTGACGCTCTTGATGTGGGCGCGGGAGTCCACCGAGACCTCGCGGTGGTCGCCCATGACCCACAGGTGGTCCTTGGGCACGTCGACCGAGAAGGGCTCCATCGACGGCGTGTTGCTCGGGTAGAGGTAGCCGTCCTCCTTCAGCGGCACGCCGTTGACGGTCACCGGCGCGCCGTTGCCCTTGGACTCGACGTGGTCGCCGCCGACGCCGATCACCCGCTTGATCAGGTCTCCGTTGTCCTCCGGCAGCAGCCCGATCGCGGTGAGGGTCTTGCTGAACACGTTCTTCGGCTTCACCGGCTCGGCGTCCAGCCAGTTGCCCGGGTCCTGGAACACCACGATGTCGCCGCGGTTGGGCTCGTGGCCCAGCCAGTTCGAGAACCGGTTGACCAGGACGCGGTCGTTGATCTCCAGCGTCTGCTGCATCGAGCCGGAGGGGATGACGAACGCCTGCACCAGGAAGGTCTTGATGATGAAGGCCAGCACCAGCGCGATCGCCAGCAGGAAGGGCAGCTCCACGATGAACGGGCGCGGCTTCTTCGGGAAGGCGAAGCGCCACACCGCCACGAACGGCGCGTAGAGCCACTGCCACCACTTGCGGGGCGCGGGCGGCGCCGCGGGCTCGGAAGGCTCCGGCGACTCCCCCGGGGCGGCCCCGTCCGGCGCGTCCGGAGAGCCCGGCGCGTCCCCGCTCTGCGGGGACTGGTCGTGCGCCGCCTGGTCGGGGCGCGGGACCATGGCCTCCCCCCGGCCGGCCGGCTTGCCAGCCGTGTTTCCGGCCGCCTCGACGGTCTCGGAGCTCTCGTCCACTGTCACAGTCTGCCCTTCCGCTGACCCGCCAGGCCCGCTCCGCTTCGCTGCCTGGTCCATGTCGCTGTTCCCTTCGCAGTCCCTCGCACGTTCGGCTCAGCCAAGCGGCCGCTCCGTACCCAACCGCCTCCGTAGCCGATTGGTTACGCCCGCCGGGGCCGGAAGGAGCCCGCCCAGGCGGCGACGGCGGCGCAGCACGCCCGCCCGCAGCGGCACCGCGAGCGTGAACCCCCACAGCAGCGGCGGTGCCTCCGCGGCAGTACGCAGCGCCTGGGCAGGGCTCTTAAGAGAGAACGTGGACGGCGTCCCCAGTCCACCGATGCGCGTCAGCGGCCAGATCCGCACGAAAGCGTGACCCTGTACGTTCCCGTAGGGGACCAGCCCCTGAGTCTTCTCCTGCAGGTGCACCCGGGAGTCGCCGGAGTCGCTGCGGTGGTCGCCGAGCACGAAGATCGTGTGCGGCTGCACCGTGATCGGCCCGAACGCGGCCTGCGAGGGGTCGTCGATCCGGCCGCCGTCGTCCTTGTACAGGTAGGTGTGCTCATCCAGCGCCACGCCGTTGACGGTCACCGGGCTCCCCACGCCCTTGCACTCCACGACGTCCCCCGGCACGCCCACGACCCGCTTGATCAGGTCCTGCTCGTTGCCGGCCGGCAGCAGCCCGACCCAGGTGAAAGTCTGCTTGATCGCGCCGACGACCATGTTGTCCTTCTTCACCAGCGACGGGTCCAGCCACCCGCCGGGGTCCCGGAACACCACGATCTGCCCGCGCTGCGGGGTCCAGCCGAACCACGGCGTCAGCTTGTTCACCAGCACCCGGTCCCCCGGCTCGATGGTGTGCTGCATCGACTGGGAAGGGATGTAGTAGGCCTGTACCGCGAACGTCTTGATCACCAGTGCCAACAGCAGTGCGACCCCGAACAGGAGCGGCAGCTCCTTCCACAGCTTCACCGGTTTGAGCCGGCGCCTGCGCCCCTTGGCCACCGGCCGCACCCTTGCCTGTTCGTCGTCGAGGGGGCCTTGCGACCCGGATGGCTACAGCAGGACGGGAACAGCAGTTCCCCAGCGAAACAACGTACTGGACGAGCCTGAGGATTGCGTAAACGGCACCAGGCCGCACCCTGAGAAAGGGTACGGCCTGGTGCGGAGGATACGGCGGCGGGAGCCTGACTCAGTGGCCGGCGACCGACTCGCGCTTCTCCTTGATCTTCGCCTTCTTGCCGCGCAGGTCGCGCAGGTAGTACAGCTTCGCCCGGCGGACGTCACCGCGGGTCACGACCTCGATCTTCTCGATGATCGGGGTGTGCAGCGGGAAGGTGCGCTCCACGCCGACGCTGAAGCTGACCTTGCGGACGGTGAAGGTCTCGCGCACGCCCGAACCCTGGCGGCGGATGACGACGCCCTTGAACTGCTGGATGCGGGAGCGGTTGCCCTCGACGACCTTGACGTGCACGTTGACGGTGTCGCCGGGACGGAAGTCCGGGACGTCGATGCGCATCGACAGCTCGTCGATGGTGGACAGCTTGTCCATGATCTCTCCTCGTGGACGCCACAGGTCGGCCACGGCTTCGGTGGTGGAACTTACGATCAGCTTGAAACGCCGTGGGCGGCTCCCCCTGTGGCAGGGGCGCGTCCGGCGGGCAGGCGGCAGCCACCTGCGCAAGCAGTACCGGCCTAGTCTGACACAGCGTCGGGGTCGAAACGAAATCCGGCCGCCGTCTGCGACCAGCCCAAAGCCGCCAGCTGCGCGCGGTCCTTCTTGTCCAGCGCGGCCGGGTCGAGTGCCTCGATCAGGTCCGGCCGGGTCTGCGCGGTCCGCCGCAGCGCCTCGTCCCGGCGCCACCGGGCGATCACCGCGTGGTTGCCGGACAGCAGCACCGGCGGCACCTCGCGGCCGTCCCAGTTCGCGGGCTTGGTGTAGACGGGGCCCTCCAGCAGGCCCGCCATGCCGCCCTGCGAGGAGTGCCCGAAGGAGTCGTCCTTGGCGGACTCGGCGTTGCCCAGCACGCCGGGCAGCAGCCGGCCCACGGCCTCGACCATGACCAGCACCGCGACCTCGCCGCCGGCCAGCACGTAGTCGCCGATCGACAGCTCCTCCACCGGCATCCGCTCGGCGGCGGCCTCGATGAACCGGCGGTCGATGCCCTCGTAGCGGGCCGGGGCGAACACCAGGTGCGAGGCGGTGGCCAGGTCCTCGGCCACGCGCTGGGTGAAGGGCCGGCCGGACGGCGTCGGCACGATCAGCCGCGCGCCGTCCTCGGAGCCCGGCGGCACCAGCGCGGTCAGCGCCTCCCACCACGGCTCCGGCTTCATCACCATGCCCGGCCCGCCCCCGCACGGCGAGTCGTCCACGGTGTTGTGCCGGTCGTGGGTCCAGGTCCGCAGCTCGTGGACGTGGATGTCGAGGATCCCGGCGGTCGCGGCCTTGCCGATCAGCGAGACGTCCAGCGGCGCCAGGTACTCGGGAAAGATGGTGACGACGTCGATGCGCATGGGAGGGCGGCGGCTACTCGACGGAGTCCAGGTCCAGCAGCCCGGCCGGCGGGTCGACCACGACGCGGCCGGCGGCGACGTCCACGGTCGGGACGAACTGCTTGACGAAGGGGATCAGCACCTCGGGGCCGTCCGGCCGCTTCACGGCCAGCACGTCCTGCCCCGGCAGGTGCAGCAGGTCGGCGATCTCGCCGAGCGCGGTGCCGTCGGCCAGCTCCACGGCCAGGCCGAGCAGCTGGTGGTCGTAGAACTCGTCCGGGTCGTCCGGCGTCTCGTCCGGATCGGCCTCGACCACCAGGATCGTGTTGCGCAGGGCCTCGACCGCGTTCCGGTCGGTCACGCCCTCGAACGACAGCAGCAGGATGCCGTTGTGGTAGCGGGAGTCGGCGACGACCAGCGGGCCGCGCTCGGCCGGCTCGGTCAGCAGCCGCGCCCCGGGCGCGAAGCGCAGGTCGGGGTCGTCGGTGCGGACCTCGATCGTGGCCTGCCCGCGGATGCCGTGCGCACGGCCGATCCGGCCGACCACGAGGCGCAGGGCCTCGGGCCGGCCGGAGGGATTCCCGCCTTCGGGGCTCGCCGTGCTCACCGGTAGCCGGCCGCCTCGACCAGGTCGACGCGCAGCGACCGGCCGCCGAGCGCGGCCATCACGGTGCGCAGCGCGCGCGCCGTGCGCCCGCCGCGGCCGATGACCTTGCCCAGGTCGTCCGGGTGCACCCGGACTTCCAGGACCTTGCCGCGGCGCTGGTCGCGCTCGCGGACCCGGACCTCATCGGGGTGCTCGACGATGCCCTTGACCAGGTGTTCCAGGGCCTCTTCCAGCATGCTCAGCCCTCGGAGGTGATCTCAGCCTCGACGGCCGGGGCCGGGGTCTCCACCGGAGCCTCGGTCGCCGGGGTCTCGTCGGCCTTCTTCTCGGCCTTCTTCTTCGGAGTGGTGGCGCCGCCCTTGGGCTCGTCGGCGGCCTCCTTGGCGGCGGCCTCGAAGACGGCCTTGCGGTCCGCCTTGGGCGCGGCCACCTTCATCGGCGCCGGGGCCGGCTGGCCCTTGAACTTCTGCCAGTCGCCGGTGATCTTCAGGATCGCCTCGACGGCCTCGGTCGGCTGCGCGCCGACACCCAGCCAGTACTGCGCACGGTCCGAGGACACCTCGATGAAGGAGGGCTCCTCCTTCGGGTGGTACTTGCCGATCTCCTCGATCGCGCGACCGTCCCGCTTGGTGCGGGCGTCGGCGACGATGATCCGGTACTGCGGGTTCCGGATCTTGCCCATGCGCTTGAGCTTGATCTTGACTGCCACGGTGTGGTGTCTCCTGCTTGGTTGACTGCGGGTGGTGCCACCGCGCCGCCACGTGGGGACATGGCATCGGCAGCAGCCGGATGGACTCGGCTTAGCGCAGGAGAGAGGGCCATGCGCGACCGGTACAAGCTTCCATTGTGCCAGACCGTTCGGGCTGGTTGGGACGCCAGGGCCGGACTCCCCTGACCGACGGTGCCGGGGCGGCTCCCGCGGCGGCTACTTCGGGGGCAGCAGGTTCTTGAACTCCTCCGGCAGCTCGAACTGGCCGTTGCCGTCGTCGCCGCCGAACAGCGAGCCGTTGCCGTCCCGCCGGGCCTGCCGCGCCGCCTCCTCGGCCTTGGCCTTGGCCGGGTTGCCCGAGCGCGAGCGGCCCTTGGACTTGGAGGCCTTGTCGGCGGCCTTGGCCTTGGCCGACTTGCGCTTGGTGCCGCCCAGGGCGCCGGCCCCGGGCAGGCCCGGCATGCCGGGCATCCCGCCGCGGGCCATCTGCTGCATCATCTTCTTGGCCTCGAGGAAGCGCTCGATGAGGTTGTTGACCTCCTGCACCGTGGTGCCCGAGCCCTTGGCGATGCGCTGCCGGCGGGAGCCGTTGATGATCTTGACGTCGTCGCGCTCGCCCGGGGTCATCGACTTGATGATGGCCGCGATCCGGTCGACGTCCTTGTCGTCGATCTCGTTGAGCTGCTGCTTCACGTCGGCCATGCCGGGCAGCATGCCCATCAGCTTCTTCATGGAGCCGAGCTTCTTCAGCTGCTCCATCTGCTTGAGGAAGTCGTCGAGCGTGAACTCGTTGCGGACCAGCTTGCCGGCCATCTTCTCGGCCTCGGCGGCGTCGAACGCCTTCTCGGCCTGCTCGATCAGGCTGAGCATGTCGCCCATGTCGAGGATGCGGCCGGCCATCCGCTCGGGGTGGAAGACGTCGAAGTCCTCCAGCTTCTCCCCGGAGGAGGCGAACATCACCGGCTTGCCGGTGACCGCGCGCACCGACAGCGCCGCACCACCGCGGGCGTCGCCGTCGAGCTTGGTCAGCACCACGCCGTCGAAGCCGACGCCGTCCTGGAACGCCAGCGCGGTCTCGACCGCGTTCTGGCCGATCATCGCGTCCAGGACGAACAGGATCTCGTCCGGCTTGACCGCGTCCCGGATGTCGGCCGCCTGCTTCATCAGCTCGGCGTCGATGCCCAGGCGGCCGGCGGTGTCGACGATCACCACGTCGTGCATCTTCGCCTTGGCGAAGTCGATCGAGTCCTGGGCGACCTTGACCGGGTTCCCGACGCCGTTGCCCGGCTCGGGCGCGAACACCGGCACGCCGGCCCGGTCGCCGACCACCTGGAGCTGGGTGACCGCGTTCGGCCGCTGGAGGTCGGCCGCGACCAGGATCGGGGTGTGGCCCTCGGTCTTCAGCCAGCGCGCCAGCTTGCCGGCCAGCGTCGTCTTACCGGCACCCTGCAGACCGGCCAGCATGATCACCGTCGGCGGGTTCTTGGCGAACCGCAGCCGCCGGGTCTCGCCGCCCAGGATGGCGACGAGCTCCTCGTTGACGATCTTGACGATCTGTTGCGCCGGGTTCAGCGCCTTGGAGACCTCCGTGCCCTCGGCCCGCTCCCGGACCGCGGCCACGAAGGGGCGCACGGCCTGCAGCGAGACGTCGGCCTCCAGCAGCGCACGCCGGATCTCGCGCAGCGTGTCGTCGATGTCCTGCTGCGAGAGCCGACCCTTGCCGCGCAGGTTCTTGAAGGTTGCGGACAACCGATCGGAGAGCGTGTCGAACACGTCGTATTCATCCTTCGCGCGGAAATCAACAGATCGAGCGGATTAGAAAACCGTCGTAGTCCACCAGGGTAGCCGCTGACATGGCCGGGGCCCGAGTCCGGCGAAGTTGTCAGTGCGGTGCGCCACCATTAAGGCAACACGAGGTGAGGGAGAACAGCACAGTGACTCTGGTCAACAAGTACGCGGGCACCTGCGCCGCGTGCAAGGGCCATGTGCCGGCGGAGACCGGCACGCGCGCCAATGTGGACGGTGCGTGGCAGACCTATCACCATGAGTGCGCTCCGGCCTGGGAGCCGCAACCGCGGGCCGCGGACAGCGGCGAGGCCGCGCCGGCCCCGGTGCCGCCGCAGCGGGGCTCCCACGACGGCTGGCACCGCCGCCGGCTGGCCGGCTTCGACACCGAGACCACCGGCCGCGACCCGAAGACCGTGCGCATCGTCTCGGCGGCGCTGGTGATCTCGGACGGCTCCGAGAAGACCTTCCTCATCGACCCCGGCGTGGAGATCCCGGCCGAGGCCACCGCGATCCACGGCATCACCACCGAGTACGCCCGTGAGCACGGCACCGCCCCGCGCGAGACGCTCGACGAGATCGCCGACACGCTGGCCGCCGAGCTGCGGGCCGGGACGCCGCTGGTGGTGTTCAACGCCCCGTACGACCTGACCCTGCTGGAGGCCGAGCTGGCCCGGCACCGGCTGACGCCGCTGGCGGCCCGGGCGCCGGTCGCCCCGGTGATCGACCCCCTGGTCATCGACCGGCAGATGGACAAGTACCGCCGGGGCGCCCGCACCCTGGAGGCGCAGTGCCAGTTCTACGGCGTCACCATCACCCGCGCGCACGACGCCGCGGCCGACGCGCAGGCCGCGCTGAACCTGGCACAGGTGATCGGGGCGAGCTACGCCGCCGTGGGGACACTGGACGCGGTGCGGCTGCACGAGGCGCAGGCGCGCTGGAAGGCCGAGCAGGAGGCGGACCGGGCGGCGTACCGGGAGCGGCGCGGAGAGCGGTCGTACGCGGAGCCGGAGTGGCCGACGCGGCCGCTGGCGACGTCCGCTTGAGAGCCGGCGGAAGCACGCCTGGAGAGACTGCGGAGAACTGAAAGGGCGGTGGGTCAACCCCTGAGGGGGTCGGTCCACCGTCCTCACGCTTATAGGCGGCTTCGAAGGCACCTCGGAATCAGTGCCAGAACACGGCGATGATGATGTTCGCCAGCGTCAGCCCGCCGATCGCGAAGTAGACGCCCTTGTGGATCTCCTCCTTGGTGCGCTGGGTCCAGACCAGCGCGGAGATCACCACCAGGACACCGAGCTTCACCGCCATCTTCGCCGCGGGCGGCTCGTGGTGCAGTCCGTTCTTGTCCACCACGTACAACGCCACGCCCGTGACCAGCATCGTCACCGCGCCGTGCAGCATCGCCGGCACGATTCGCTTGGCCTGCGCGGACATCTGGGTCAGGAACCCGCCGAGCAGTGCGGCGAGGCCGACGAAATGCAGGACCAACAGGCACTCTTGCAGTACTTTCACGCCTGCATCCTACGATCATGGCGGAGTTTGCCGACACAGCGTCGACAACTTCTGTCCACACGGCCCGGTACGAATCGGGACAGTGAGCACTGAATCAGGACCACTAAACTCTCCCCAAGGTAAAATCCTGGTATAGCGACCTGGAGCGGTCCGTTTTGTCGTTCGAGATCTCGCTATGGTTACGGCCGGACCTCCGTACACACACCAACCACCCGGACGGTGGCGGGGGTTCACGCCGAGTCCGGCGACGCGCGAACCGCTGTTGGAGGCTCCCACAAGCCAAGGCGGAGATCGCGGACCCGGAGCCGGGGACCCACAAGTCCCACCGGCCCGCATCCACTGGGGCCAAGGGGTGAATCGGTCCGCCGCGTACCCCCCTTCGCGGCGCCGTAGGGCACGCTTCTCAGCCCGAACCCGACAGCTAACCCGGTAGGCGGCCCGAGAAGAAGAGGAGTGCCGCCCTCGTGGCGTCCCACAAAACCGTGACCACCCACCGCGCGTCCAAGAAGACGATCACCGCCACGCGTACCGCGGTGACGCTGGCGACCGCGACGGTCGGTTCCATAGCTTTGGTGCCGGGTCTGGCCCACGCCGACCCGACGGCGAACCTCAACGACGTCCAGAACAAGGTCAAGGACCTCCACGAGCAGGCCGAGCAGGCGTCCGAGGCGTATGACAAGGCGGCCGGCGACCTCGCCACGCTGCAGCACAAGGTCGACCAGATCCAGGCCCGCATCACCGCCGAGCAGGCGCAGCTGGGCAACGCGCAGTCCGCCCTCGGGAGCCTGGCGGCCGCGCAGTACCGGTCCGGCGGGGTGGACAACTCGCTGCAGCTGATGCTCGCCGCGTCCCCCGACTCCTTCCTGCAGCAGGCCACCGCGATGAACGAGGTGGCCGACAAGTCCGCGAGCTCCATGAAGTCGGCGCAGGAGATCAAGCGCCAGCTGGACCAGGACAAGGCCGAAGCCTCCTCGGACCTCGCGCAGTTGCAGAAGACGCGCGACCTGATGGCGCAGAACATGGCGGACGTCAACGCCAAGGAGAAGGCCGCGCAGGACCTGCTGAACACGCTGTCCAAGGCGCAGCGCGCGCAGTACGACACGCAGCAGAAGCAGCAGACCCAGCAGAACACGAGCACGAAGCAGGTGGCGCCGACCGGCCTGCCGCCGGCGCCGAACGCCCGCGCGCAGATAGCGGTCAACTTCGCCAAGGCCCAGATAGGGAAGCCGTATGTGTACGGCGCCGCCGGCCCGCGCAGCTTCGACTGCTCCGGCCTGACGATGGCCGCCTGGGCCGCCGCCGGCGTGTCGATGTCGCACGGCTCCTCGGACCAGGCCTACGAGTTCCCGGCGGTCAGCGAGAGCGACATCCAGCCCGGCGACCTGGTGATCTACTACGGCAGCATGCACCACGTGGGGATCTACGTCGGGGCCGGGCAAATCATCCACGCGCCGTACAGTGGCACCGTGGTGCAGTACGCTCCGCTCCACTCGATGCCTGTGGTACGGATCGTCCGGCCGTAATCGACCGGACCGCGAGCCAGCCGCGGGGCGCCGACTTCCATGTCGGCGCCCTTCGACGTTGTTTGGGGGATGTATGTCAGAGTACGGAGTCGGCCACGAGGCCGGGGAGGCTGAGGGGTACGGGGACGCGGCCGGGGCCGTCGCGGCGGCGGTGGCCGGGGCGAAGACCGGGGCTGAGTCCGGGGCCGGGTCGGGGGTCGGGGCCGGGGCCGGGTCCGGCGAGGGCGAGTCGTGGTTCGAGCGGGCTGAGCCGGCCGAGCAGGCCGAGCAGGCGGGGCTGGCTGCCGAACGGGACGTGGAGGCCGGGTCCGGGCTGGAGGGTGAGCCGGAAGGTGAACCGGAGGCCGGGCTGGAGGCCGGGCTGGAGGCAGAGCCGGAGGCCGGGCTGGAGTCGATGGCGGTCGAGGAGCCTGACGAGGCCGACGGTGCCGGTGAGCCCGACGACGTGGACGACCAGGAGCTCGTCGAGGAGTACCCGGACGCCGACCCCCAGCAGTGGATCAGTGGGCTGATCGCCGACCTGGAGCGGGCCGAACAGGGCATAGGGTCCGGCCCGCGGGATGTGCTGATGGCGCGGATCAAGCTGGCGCAGGCCTACTCCGAGCTCGGTGACACCGTGCAGGCCGCGCCGCTGGCGGTGGCGAACGTGGCGCAGGCCGAGCGGCTCTTCCCGTCCAGCGAGGGGATGCTGCGGCAGCTGCGGGAGTTCCGGGACGCGGCGTGCGAGGCCGCCGGGTGGACCGCGGCGATGATGCGGGACGAGGCGGACGAGGCCGGAGAGGCGGCGGACGAGGAGGGGCCGAGCGAGTTGGTGGCGCGGCCGTGGCCGGAGACCGAGGACCCAGCCGCCGAGGAAGAGCCGAGCGAGCCTGTGGCGCGGCCATGGCCGAAGGCCGAGGCGGTCGCGGAGGCATGGCCGGCGGTCGGGGTCGGCGAGGACGAGGAGGCGCTCCTCGGGGGCACGGCAGTGGTGGCCGAGCCCGTCGCGGCCTCTGAGCCGGAGCCGGCCGGCGCGGTGATCCACGAGTTCGTGCGCCGCACACCGGAGACGGAAGCCGCCGCGCAGCCCGCCGCGCAGGCCGCCACGCCGCCCGCCGAGCTCGCGATTCCGGCGCCGCCGGAGCCGGAGTACGCCGAGGAGGTCGAGCCGACCGTGCCGGCCGCCGAGCTCGCGGCGTTCGAGGAGATCATCCGGCTGCGCTACGAGCTGCGCGAGGCACACCGGACCATCGACCGGCTCAAGCACGTCAACCGGAAGCTGCGCGAGGCGCTCGAGTTCGAGGCCGAGTGACGGCGCGATGACGAAGGGCCGGGTCTGCCGACCCGGCCCTCAGACCCCGGCGCGCCGCCGGCGCCGGACGCCTACTCCCACTCGATCGTCCCCGGCGGCTTGCTGGTCACGTCCAGCACCACCCGGTTGACGTCGGCGACCTCGTTGGTGATCCGCGTGGAGATGCGGGCCAGGACCTCGTAGGGGAGGCGGGACCAGTCGGCGGTCATGGCGTCCTCGCTGGAGACCGGGCGGAGGACGATGGGGTGGCCGTAGGTGCGGCCGTCGCCCTGGACGCCGACCGAGCGGACGTCGGCCAGCAGGACCACCGGGCACTGCCAGATCTCGGTGTCCAGGCCGGCCGCGGTCAGTTCCTCGCGGGCGATGGCGTCGGCCTCGCGGAGCAGGTCCAGGCGCTCCTTGGTGACCTCGCCGACGATGCGGATGCCCAGGCCCGGGCCGGGGAACGGCTGGCGGCCGACGATGGCCTCGGGCAGGCCCAGCTCGCGGCCGACCTGGCGGACCTCGTCCTTGAAGAGCTTGCGGAGCGGTTCGATCAGTTCGAACTGCAGGTCCTCGGGCAGGCCGCCGACGTTGTGGTGGCTCTTGATGTTGGCCGTGCCGCTGCCGCCGCCGGACTCCACGACGTCCGGATAGAGGGTGCCCTGCACCAGGAACCTCACCGGCTCGCCGGCGTCCGCGGACTCGGCGACGATCTCGCGCTCGGCCTGCTCGAAGATGCGGATGAACTCGCGGCCGATGATCTTGCGCTTCTCCTCGGGGTCGCTGACCCCGGCCAGCGCGGACAGGAAGCGCTCCTCGGCGTCGACCACCTTCAGCTGCACGCCGGTGGCGGCGACGAAGTCCTTCTCGACCTGCTCGGCCTCACCCTTGCGCAGCAGCCCGTGGTCGACGAACACGCAGGTCAGCTGCGGGCCGATGGCCTTCTGCACGATCGCGGCGGCCACCGCGGAGTCGACGCCGCCGGACAGCGCGCAGATCGCGCGCTTGGTGCCGACCTGTTCGCGGATCGCCGCGACCTGCTCGTCGACGATGTTGCCGGTGGTCCAGGCGGGCTCGATGCCGGCGCCCCGGTAGAGGAAGTTCTCCAGCAGCAGCTGGCCGAACTGCGAGTGCAGCACCTCGGGGTGGTGCTGGACGCCGTAGAGCCGGCGCTCGTCATCCTCGAACGCGGCGACCGGGGTCTTGCCGGTGGTGCCGGTGACCCTGAAGCCCTCCGGGGCGGCCACGACCGCGTCGCCGTGCGACATCCACACCGGCTGCTCGGCGGCCGAGCCGCTGAACAGCGTCGAGTCGGTGTCCAGGACGTCCAGGTGGGTGCGGCCGTACTCCCGGCCGCCGGTCTTGTCGACCACGCCGCCCAGGGCCCGGGCCATCGCCTGGAAGCCGTAGCAGATGCCGAGGGTCGGCACGCCGGCCCGGAACAGCTCCGCGCCGACGTTGGGGGCCCCGTCGGCGTAGACCGAGGACGGCCCGCCGGAGAGGATCACCGCCTTGGGCTTCTTGGCGAGGATCTCGGCCACCGTCGCGGTGTGCGGCACGATCTCGCTGTAGACGTGGGCTTCGCGGACCCGGCGCGCGATGAGCTGCGCGTACTGGGCGCCGAAGTCGATGACAAGGACGGTGTCGGCAGGCTGCTCCATGATGCGGCCAATTCTATCCGGCTCCCGTGACCGCTCAGGTCACCACCGTGATCGCGTGGATCACGTCACCGGCCCCTCACGCGGCGGTGGTCGGCGCCGTCCGCGGCCACGGCCGCACAGCCTCGATGTACGCCGCCAGTCCCAGCAGCAACGCCTCCCGGCCGGGGCGGGCGGCGAACTGCACGCCGATCGGCGTCCCGCAGCTGTGCACACCCGCCGGAACGCTCATCGCGGGCCAGCCGGCCAGGTTCCAGGGCGGGCACAACCCGGCGTAGGAGGTGTTGGCCACGAAGTTGCGGACGAGCCCGCGGCGGCCCCAGCGCAGCGCCGGGGGCGGCGGCCGCATCAGCGTCGGGGTGAGCACCACGTCCGCGTCGCCGATGAACCGCTCGGCCCCGGTGTCCCGCCAGTGCCGACGCGTCCCGGCCCCGGTCAGTCCGATCCGCGCCGCCGCCCGCCCGGCGGCGGCCAGGGAGCGGGTCCTGCGCTCCAGGGCACGGCGGTCGTACTCCCCCGCCTCCAGGGCGGCGGCCGCGAGCCAGGTCAGGGCGGAGCCGGGGCCGACGTTGAGCGGATAGCGAGGAGCCTCGACGATCTCGTGCCCGGCCGCCTCCAGGGCCCCCGCGACGTCCTCCACCGCGGTGCGGTGCTCGCGGTCGACCTTGTAGCCCGGCGAGGGCGGCGCGGTCGACACGGCGATGCGGAGCCGTTCCGGCCGGATGTCGGCCGCGGCGGCCAGGGCCGGGTCGTCGGCCATCACGGCGAGCGTGAGGGCCGCGTCCCCGACGGTGGCCGCCAGGACGCCGTTCTCGGCCAGGCCCCACCACGAGGTCGAGCCGAGCAGCGAGGGGACCGTGCCGTATCCCGGCTTGAAGCCGAACACGCCGCAGCAGGCCGCCGGGCCGCGGATCGAGCCCAGCCCGTCGTTGCCGTGGGCCACCGGGACCAGTCCGGCCGCGACCGCCGCGGCCGCGCCGCCGGAGGAGCCGCCGGCCGTGCGCGTCAGGTCCCACGGGTTGCGGACCAGGCCGAGCACGCTGTCGGTCATGCCGACCAGCGACAGCTCGGGGGTGTGGGTGAGGCCCATGACGATCGCCCCGGCGGCCCGGAGCCGGGTCACGACGGGGTGGTCCTCGGTCTCCGGCGGGCGGTCGGCGGTGGCGGCGGAGCCGTGACGGCACTGCTCGCCGGAGACCGCGACGTTGTCCTTCACCGCGATCGGGACGCCGGCGAGGGGGAGGTCGGCCAGATCCGGCCGGAGCGCCAGCTCGTCGGCCTCGGCCAGGGCCGCGTCGTGGCGGACCTTGCGGAACGCCCCGATCCGGGGGTCCGCGGCGGCGGCGCGGTCCAGGGCCTCCTGGACGGGCCCGCGCACCGTGCTCTCACCGTGCCGGACGGCCGCCGAGATCTCGGCGGCCGTCCTCATCTCTGAACCGCTTCCGGGCTGTCCGGCCATTCCTGCATCATCGCGCCGCGGAGGGCGCCGGCCAAGAGGCCCGGCGATCGGAGCGGCCGGCGGGCGGGCCGGAAGCGGGTACCACTATGCGGAGCCGGCGGCTCCAACCGGTTCAGCGGGACAGGTCGTCGAACTCGCCGTCCTTGACGCCGCTGATCAGGGCCTCGATCTCCGCGCGGGTGTAGACCAGGGCCGGGCCCTGGGGGTCGCGGGAGTTGCGCACCGCGACCGAGCCGTCGGCCAGCGCCGCGAACTCGACGCAGTTGCCCTGCGAGTTGGAGTAGCTGCTCTTGCGCCACGCGGCTTCGACCCGGGTGGCGGGCATGCCGTTGTAGGGCTCGAACTCGCTCATTTCGCGTTTCCCCTTACATGTACGGTGGGAAGGGTTTGATCCAATGCACGTGCATCCGCGATTGAATCAGCACTCGCGTTTGCATGGCAGTAAACGGATGCTAGCGGTCGGGCAGGCGCACGCGCAGAGGTTTCGAGTGTGAAACGTTCAAAGAGCGGGTAAAGGTTCTCCCCGCAGGTTCAAGGCATGCGTTCGCCACGACTTCGATACCGGATCGATATACATTCGAGCTCTGCGACCGGCAACGGAATCGGCGCTGTGCGGGGCGTGACCGGGCCCGGACCGGGGGTAGGGGCCCGCGTGGTAATCGGTTACAGCGAGCTACCGGGACAGCCGTCCGGCACGGACGGAAAGAAGTGAGCGGGAAAAGAGTTCAGCAAGCCAGCTCGAAGAGCGCCCACACCACTTTGCCCGAAGGCTCCGCCGCCCCCGGAGCACGGAAACGGCGCCAGCCCCAGTCGTCGGCCAGCGCCTCCACCAGGTACATGCCCCGGCCGGATTCGTCGAGGCCCCATAAGCCGTCGGCCGCCCGCGCCGGAGTGGGTGCCACCGGCGAGGCGGCCGAGGGGTCCGCGACGGCGAACAGGACGCGTTCCACGCCCGATTCGCCGGCGGTGGTGTCGCAGGGCTCGTGGACCAGACAAAGAGAGATCAGATCGGCGTCCGCCTCAAGGCGTTCCGGACGCACGGCTTCATAAGCGTGGACCAAAGCATTCGTCACGAGTTCCGAGACCACGATGCCCAGATTCTCCAGAAGAGTGGAGAAGCGCCCGGGTTCGCCGCGCCAGTCCTCGGCCACGTCCTGCACGAAGCGGCGGGCCGCCGAGACCGACTCCGCACGGGCCGGGAGGACGCAGTGGCGCGTCGACGCGCTGCGGCCCACGGCCTGGTATCCGATGCAGACCGGCAGGTCGGCATGGAGCAGGGAGTAGGAGTAGCTGGACGCGACCATCGGGTCTTCCCCCTCGGGTGCCGCGCATCGGCGGCGGCACGTGCAATCGCAGAGTTTTCCTATGCAAGTGACGGATGCACGTGCATGCTACAGCGTGGAAGGCGCGCGCAGGGTCTCGGATGGGCAAAGACTTTGACGAACCGATTCAGAGCCCTGTCGCGTGCGGGGGGAGCCTCGGCGAGCGGGGCGACCGGGGGCTGCGGTGTTCACAAGCGGACGCCCAAGTGGCACAATCGGCAGCTGATCCACCGCCTGGCCGCGCATCACGGCGCCGGGGCCGGAGAAGGAGCGAGGAAAGCGATGAGTGGGCCCCACACCACCGATTCGGAGCCGGAGCCGACCCGCGCGGGCGGTGCCACGGTTCGCCGGATCATGCTCGGCTCGCAACTGCGGCGGCTCCGCGAGGCGGCGAGCATCACGCGGGAGACCGCGGGCTGGGAGATCCGGTCCTCCGAGTCCAAGATCAGCCGGCTGGAGCTGGGCCGCGTCGGGTTCAAGATGCGGGACGTGGAGGATCTGCTGTCGCTGTACGGCGTCACCGATCCGGCCGCCCGGGAGCCCTTCCTGTCCATGGCGAAGGCCGCGAACGCCACCACCTGGTGGCACGGCTACCACGACGTCCTGCCGAGCTGGTTCGCCGGCTACATCGGCCTGGAGGAGTCGGCCTCGCTGATCCGCACCTACGAGGTGCAGTACATACCGGGCCTGCTGCAGACCGCGGACTACATGCGGGCGGTGATGGCCGGGCGCGGGGTGTTCGACAGCGACTCCGAGCGCCGGGTGCAGGTCCGGATGGAGCGGCAGAACGTGCTGCTGCGCGAGCAGGAGGCGCCGCGGCTGTGGGCCGTGGTCGACGAGGCGGCGCTGCGGCGGCCGGTGGGCAGCCCCGAGATCATGCGGCAGCAGCTGTCCCACCTGCTGGAGATGATGGAGCGGCCCAACGTCACCGTGCAGGTGCTGCCGTTCCAGTCCGGCGCGCACGCCGCCGAGGCCGGGGCGTTCACCATCCTCCGGTTCGCCGAGCCGGACCTGCCGGACGTGGTCTACCTGGAGCACCTGGCCGGGGCGCTGTACCTGGACAAGCGCGACGACGTCGACGTGTACCTGCAGGTGATCGAGCGGATCAGCGTCACCGCGCTGACGCCGGCGCTCACCGCCGAGGCGCTGGCCAAGCTCATCAAGGACTTCTGACCGCGGTTCCCGGACCGCCGGTCCGCCTAAACCGTCTCAAGGTTCACAGTCGGGTATCTGTACGCGAACATCCATAACGGATACGTTCGTTGGCATGCCTGACAGGGGAGACGAACGGGGGCGGGGCGGCACACGGACACTCGTGACCGGCATCCTGGCCGGCACCGAGTGGCACCCGGCCGACAACCCGCAGGAGGCGACGCAGACCGCGCGCGAGGCCAGGGACCTGGCGGTGCGGCTGCGCCCGGTGCTGTCCAAGCTGGCGCAGGCCCCGCGCGGCGGCCGCCGGCGCGACCTGGACTGGCTGCCGGCGGTGGAGCAGCTGGCGGTGGACGCCCAGTACTTCGCGTCGTGGTGGCTGCCGCGGCTGGAGGGCAAGTCGGCCCAGTCCTGGCCCTCGTGGTCGGCGGACGGGTACGCGGACTGGGTGAAGCGCCTGGACGCCCAGCGCGTGCGCACGCTGGAGATGGTCCAGGGCACGACGCCGGTGACGCGGATCGCCTCCGTGACGCAGCTGCGCCGGGGCAAAGGGAATGGCGCTCCTGAGCCGGCTGAGGTGGTGGAACCGGCCGAACCGGCCGTGACGGCCGCGCCTCCGGAGGACGGCCTGGCGACGGAAACCGTTTCCAGCACCGAGCCCGTTTTCGCGTCCGGATCCACCCCGGACAGCGGCCCCGAGGACCACCACGGCGCACGGCACGCCCGGAACCAGGGCGACCGGACCGCGCGCATCATGCCGATCCGCGGATCGGGGGCGCCGGTGGCCGAGGCCGCGGCCACCGGGGTGGCGGCGGGGCTGGTCGGCGAGGAGTTCGGATCCGGCGACCGGGACGAGCCGGGCGCCGGCTCGGGGATCTTCGACGACTACGACGCCGAGCCGGTCTACGGCGATCCGAACGAGACCCACGTCCCCCGCACTCCCCCGAACACCGGCCCGACCGTCTTCGAGGATTCGGCGCCGAGTCCCGGCACCTTCGACGACTACGACGCCGAACCGGTCTACGGCGATCCGAACGAGACCCACGTCCCCCGCACTCCCCCGAACACCGGCCCGACAGTCTTCGACGACTACGACGGCTACGACGGCTACGAGCCCGCGGCCACGCACACCGAGGTGCCGCACAGCCCGCCGTTCACCGGGCCGGACACCTTCGACGAGCCGCCCCGCGTTCCCCGGACGCCGCCGTTCACCGGTCCCGGCACCTTCGAGGATCTCGAGAGCGCTGAGAGCGGCGAGAGCGTCGGCCCGGCCGAGCCCGAGGGCGGCAGCGCCGACCTCTTCTTCATCCCGCGCACGCCGCCGAACACCGGACCCGACGAGGACCGGCTGACCGACGACGCGAACGCCACGCACATCTCTCCCCGGATCGTCGAGGTCGACGAAGACCCGGAGGCGGGCAGCGCCCCGCGACCACTTTTCCGCGACGAACCGCACGCGGCGCAGGCCGCACCGGTCGGCGTGGCGGCCGGAGCGGCCGGAGCGATGAGCCTGTCCGGCGCGACGGCGACCAGAAGCCCGGCCGGTGCCTCCAGAACGAGCCCCGGAACGAGCCCCGGAGCCGGCCCCGGCCCGAGCTCCGGACCCGCCTCCCGGGCCACCGCCACGTCCAGCACCGAACCGGACGAGTTCGAATACTTCCAGCCCGGAACCGACTTCCCGCCGCCGGTGTTCCCGCAGACTCCGCCCACCGAGCCGGTGGACCGCGGCCGGATCGTGCGCTATGCCGCCGCGGCCGTCGTCGTGGCGGCGGCCGGCGTCCTGGTCGTGTACGCCGCCAACCAGAAGCATTCCGGCCCGTCGGCCACGCCGCAGCCGTCCAGGACCGCGACATCGACCTCGATCGGGAGCGGCGTCGCCCCCGGCATCACGGCCGTTCCCTCGGCGAGCCAGAGCTCGGTCGGCGCCGGGGCGGTCACGGCCCCGACCGCGACCGATTCCCCCGCCGTTTCCTCAAACTCCTCAACGTCCAGCAAGCCCGCGCCGCCGCCCCCGCCGGCCACTTCGGCTCCGGCGAGCAGCACCAGCCACACCACGAGCGCCCCGCCACCGTCCTCGGCCGCCCCGCCGGCCTCGCACTCCCCGGCCGGAGGCGGCGGCGGCAGTGGCGTCAGCTCGCTGAGTGTCGGCTCGCTGGCGCCCGACCAAGCCGGGTCGTACACCTACACGGCACACGTGCACGTCGTCACGAGAGGCACCGGGCCGGTCACCGTGACCGTCACCTTCGCGGGCTCGCAGTCCGGGGAGTCGCCCGGGTCCATCGGCGCGCAAAGCGATCCGTTCACGCTCTCCGGCAAGACCTCCTACGACCTGACGCCGAGCTTCGACGTGCACGGAATGTGCCCGTCTCCCTACATCGACGTAGTCGTAACCGCTTCCGGCGCGTCATCGGCCGTAAGCTTTGCGAGTTCGCCTTGTTGAAAGTGGGAGAACCACTATCGCGCCCTGATCCGCCACCCTATAGTTCAGTCCATGGGCCAGGATGGGGGAATTGGCCTGCCGACCCCTGTGTCGGAACTGGTCGATCGGGAATCCGAGATCGACGAGGTGCGAAGTCTGCTGCGCACGTCGCGACTCATCACACTCACCGGACCGGGCGGGATCGGCAAGACCCGCCTGGCGATCGCCGCTGCCGCCGCGGCGCTGGGAGCCGACGGCGCGCCGCACCATGAGCCGGACCCGGCGCTGGCCGACGGCGCCGTGTTCGTCCCGCTGGCCGAACTCGCGGCCGGTGTCGACGTGGCGCGCGCGGTGGCCGCCGCGCTGGACCTGTCCGGACTGGAAGGGGTCGGCGACGGCACCGCCGACGCCGAGAAGCACCTCGTGGAGGTGCTGCGCCGGCGCGCGCTGATCCTGGTGCTCGACAACTGCGAACACCGGCTGGAGGCGGTCGCCGGCCTGGCGCTGCGGCTGCTCACCGACTGCCGCCGGCTGACCGTGCTGGCCACCAGCCGCGAGCCGCTGGGCGTGCCCGGCGAGACGGTGTGGACGGTGCCGCCGCTGAGCCACCCGCCCACCATCGGCCGGGCCCGCGACGACCGGGCCGACCGTTCCGGCCGGGCCGACGACCGCGGCGGCGCGCCCGCCCAGGACGGCCTCGGCGAACTCGGCGACAGCCTCATCGGCATCAACCCCCTGGCCGTCAGCCCCCTGGACAGCCTCAGCGGCCTGGGCCCCGTCAACGGCCCGGACGCCGCCGAGTCCGCCCCCGTCGTGGACGCCGAGTGGGCTTCGCAGTTCGGCGCCGTCCGGCTGTTCGCCCTGCGCGCCAAGCAGGCCGCCGGAGGCTTCCGCCTGACCGACGCCAACGCCCGCACCGTGGCCTCGATCTGCCGCCGCCTGGACGGCATCCCGCTGGCGCTGGAGCTGGCCGCGGCGCGGGTCCGGGCGCTGAGCGTGGAGGAGATCGAGGCCCGGCTCTCCGACCGGTTCGCGCTGCTGTCCGGCCCGTTCCGGTTCGCCGAGACCCGGCACCGCACCCTGCGCACCTCGGTGGAGTGGAGCCACCAGCTGCTCACCGCCGAGGAGCAGGAGCTGTTCGCCGGCCTGTCGGTGTTCTCCGGCGGCTGGACCCTGCACGCCGCCAAGGGCGCGATCGGCCCGCACGCCGTGGACGCCCTGACCCGGCTGGTCGACAAGTCGCTGGTGACCGTCGAGCCGACACCCGACGGCCAGCGCTACTCGATGCTGGAGACGCTGCGCGCCTACGCCGCCGACGAGCTGGAGCGGGCCGGCCGCACCGCGGAGATGCGGGAGCGGCACGCCGCCTACTTCCTGAAGCTCGCCGAGCGCCTGAACCCCCGCTTCTACGGCCCCGGGCAGGCCCAGGCCTTCCATCTGCTGGACGTCGAGATCAACAACATCCGCACGGCCGGCCGCTGGTTCCTGGCCGACCCCGGCCTGGCCGCCGAGGGCCTGCGCCTGGCCGCCGCGCTGTGGGACTTCTACTGCTGCCGCTGCCACCTCGGCGAGGGCGTGCGCTTCGCCCGCGGCGCGCTGGCCCACGCCGACCGGGCCGGGCTCACCGAGCCCTCGGTCACCCGGGCCCGCGTGGTGCTCGGCCTCGGCGCGCTGCTGGAGCTGCAGGGCAAGGGCTTCGAGGCGATGCACGCGCTGCGCGAGGCGGTGCGGCTGGCCCAGCTCTGCGACGACCCGGTCACCGAGTCCTACGCGCTGCGCATCCTGGCCGTCAATACCCTGATGATCGGGGACCCGGAGGGCGACACCGCGGAGCTCGCCGACCGCGCGCAGGAGTCGGCGCGGCGCAGCGGCAGCCTGTGGCAGCAGGCGTTCGCCAGCCACATGCCGGTGCTGCTGCACGACGGCGAGCCGGACCCGGAGCGGGTCGCGCGCTCCTGGCGCCTGACCTCCGGCACCGGGGACCGGCGGCTGCTGGCCTACCTGCGGGTCATGATGTCCTTCAGCGAGCTCGGCGGCGACCGGGCCCAGGAGACCATCAGCACGCTGAACGCGGCCTACCAGGACTTCCAGGACGTCGGCGACCGCTACGGCCGGCTGCTGGCGCTGTCCACCCGCCTGCTGGCGCACCTGCGCTGGGACGAGGACGCCCGGGTGGCCGCGATGTTGATCGGCAAGTGCGAGGCCGCGTACGCCGGGATCGGCAGCGGGCCCCTGGCGGTGTTCGCCGAGCAGATCGCTCAGGCCGCCGCGCAGGTACGGGCCCGCCTCGGCGACGAGGCCTACAACGCCGCGGTGCAGACCGGCGCCAAGCTCACCTGGGACCGGATGGCGCGGGCGCTGTCCGACGAGGTGCGGCTCGGAGCCGAGTGCTGGGAACCGGACTGCCCGTTCGGGACCGACGGCGCGCACGCCACCTACAGCACGTACAACGCCGCCGACTCCCCTGCGGCCGGGGCGAGGGCCGCCCCGGGCTCACCCGGGGCCCCACCGGCCGAGCCGGAAGCCGTCGAGGCACCCGTCGCAGCCCCACGCGCCGGGCACCATCACGACGACCGCCCCGGGCCCGGACACCTGGACCGGACGCCCCATCCGGACCATGTCTCCGGCACCACTCACAGCCACAGCACCAGCGGCGCGGCGCACGGTTCCACCGCGCCGCCCGCCATCCTGGGCACGCTGACGCCGCGCGAGCAGGAGATCGCCGGCCATGTCGCCCTGGGCCGGACCAACCGCCGGATCGCCGAGGACCTGGTGATCTCCGAGCGGACGGTCGACACGCACGTCCAGCGCATCCTGGCCAAGCTCGGTGTGGCCAACCGGGTGCAGCTGGCGACACTGCTCGCTGGCCGGAAGGAGTGAACCTCCGAATACGCCTGTCGAGTACGTGGTTCTACCGACGCGAAACCACCGTCTTGCTTCTACGGTGGTTCCATCGCAAACGAACACCTGGGGGGAACAGGGAATGAGCACCATGACCGTCGGACAGCAGCGAGGCTCGCTGGACCGACTCACCGCACGCGAGATGGAGATCGCCCGGCTGGTGCGCGATGGCCGGACCAACCGGCAGATCGCGCGGGCGCTCGGCCTGTCTACCAAGACGGTCGAAGCCCATCTGTCTCGCATCTTCGCCAAGCTGTCCATCCCGTCTCGGACGGTGCTGGCGGTTCTGGTCACCACCGGTGACCGGATGGCGGCCTAGAAGCGGGCATGGCCGGCTACCCGATCGATCCCGCGACCGGGTAGCGGCAGCTCAGCGTTCGAAGCAGTAAGCGCTCTGGTCGGGTTTCCGTGTGCGGGTCCAATACCGCCACGTGAAACCCGGCCAGATCGTCGTGTTGCGGCCGTTCTCGTCGAGGTACCAGCTCCGGCAGCCCCCGGCGCTCCAGACCTGGGTGGCCAGAGCACGCTGGATGCCGTCGTTGAACCGGCGCTGCGCCTCCTCGGTGGGTGCGACGGTGGCGGCCCCGCGGGCGTCCACGGCCTCCAGCAACCGCATCAGGTATTGGGCCTGCGCCTCGATCATGAAGACGATCGAGTTGTGGCCGAGGCCGGAGTTCGGCCCGACGAGGATGAACATGTTGGGGAAGCCGGCCACCGACATGCCGTAGTACGCCGACAGCCCGCCGGACCAGTCCTGCTTCAGGCTGCGGCCGCCCGGGCCGACCATGTCGATCGCGTCGAAGGCGTCGGTGACGTGGAACCCGGTTCCGTAGATGATGGCGTCGACCTCGTGCTCGGTGCCGTCCGCGGCGACCACCGAGTGCGCGCGGATCTCCTTGACGCCCTGGTCGACGAGCGTCACGTGGTCCCGGCCGAGCGCCGGGTAGAAGTCGTTGGAGATCAGCACCCGCTTGCAGCCCATGGTGTAGTCCGGCTTGAGCTTGCGGGCCAGCTCCGGGTCGCGGACCTGGCGTCGCCGGTGGGCGTTGGCGACGCCTTCGGCGACCTTCATGAACTTCGGGTTCACGAAGCCCATGGCCCGGGACTCCGCGGTCCAGTAGATCAAGGTGCGATGAGCCCGCTGGAAGCCGGGGACGTTGCGGTACAACGCCTTGGTGAGCCCTGAGATGTGCCGGTCCCGCTTGGGCATGATCCACGCCGGGGTGCGCTGGAAGAGCACCAGCCGCGCGGCCTGCCGCGCCACCCGGGGCACGAACTGGATCGCCGAGGCGCCGGTGCCGATCACCGCCACCCGCTTGCCGGTCAGGTCGACGTCGTGGCGCCATTCGGCGGAATGCCAGGACGGGCCCTGGAAATCCCCGATGCCGGGGACGTCCGGCAGCAGGGGCCGGTGCAGCGGCCCCAGACCCAGCACGACGAAATCCGCCTGGATCTCCCGGCCGCCGCCGAGCTTCACCCGCCACGTCCGCTCGGCGTCGTCCCACGCGCCGCCCTCGAACTCCACCCCGAGATACAAGTGGTCTTCGAGCTCGTATTCGCGGACGCAGTGCCGGAGGTAGTCCAGGATCTCCGGCTGCCGCGCGAACATCCGGCTCCACTTGGGGTTCAGCTCGAACGAGAACGAGTACAGGTGCGACTGGATGTCGCAGGCCGCACCCGGATAGGTGTTCTCGCGCCAGGTGCCGCCGACGTCGTCGCCCTTCTCCAGGATCACGAAGTCGTCGCGCCCGGCCTGCTTCAGCTTGATCGCCATGCAGAGACCGGCGAACCCGGAGCCGACGATCACGAACTTCGCGCTCGCCGGCAGCTCCCGCGCCGGACGGCCCCCGGTGATCGGCGCCTCCGAGAGGTCCATCGGGTCCAGGTCTTCGGCGACCCGGGTCATGCGGCGCCCTCGTCCGCGGTGCCGCCGGTGTCCGCAGTGCCGCCGGTGCCTGCGGTGCCCCCGGCGGCCGCGGCGACCAGCCGGGTGAGCCGCTCGGTGACCGCCTCGGGCCGCTCCATCGGCAGCATGTGGCCGGTCCCGGCGACGACCGTGAGCCGGGCGCCGGGGATGCCGTCGGCGAGCCGGCGGGAGTGGCCCACCGGCGTGAGCTTGTCCCGGGCCGCCGCGACGACCTCGACCTCGGCACCGCCCAGCGCCTTCAGGGCCGCGCGCTTCTCGTGTGTCATCAGGGCCGGGAAGAAGCCGGCGAGGGTCGCGCTCGGGCAGGCCTTGATGATCTCGTTGCACTCCACGATCACGGCCCGGGGCGCGCGGCGTCCGAACAGCAGCCAGCGGGTCTGCGCGACCGCCAGTCTCGTCCCCGTGGCCTGCCTGGCGCGGACCGCGTCGGCCCTGCCGGGCTTCGCCGCGATGCGACGCAGGGTCTTGATGATGGAGCCGCGGACCGGCCTGGCGACGAACTCCGGGAAGCCGAGGGTCAGCCGGTCCAAGCCGCCGCCGGAGGTGTTGGCCAGCAGCACGCCGGTCACCTTGCCGCCGAACAGGTCGGGACGCTGGTCGGCCAGTGCCATGACGGTCATGCCGCCCATGGAGTGCCCGGCCAGCACCACCGGGCCGGCCGGCACCAGCTGGTCCAGGACCGCGGCCAGGTCGCGGCCGAGCTGGTCGATCGAGGGCCCTGGGCCGTAGCGGTCGGCGGCGGGGGCCGCGATCCCCTCGCGCCACGCGGCGCCCTGGGTGGAGAACCCGTGGCCGCGCTGGTCGTAACGCAGGACCCGGACCCCTCCGGTGGCCGCCAGCGCCGCGGCCTGGGCCCGCCAGGCCCGCATCGACAGCGTCCAGCCGTGCGCCAGCACGACGGTCACCGGTGCGCCGGGGTCACCGTCCTCCTCGACGTGGAGTTCGGCGCCGTCGAAGGCGATGACGGTGTGGAATCGCGGATCGGCCATGCTCCCCTGCCCTTGCTGGTCCGGCGGTGCGCAACAAGCTACCGGCGGGTAGCCTACTGAGAGTAGGGAAGGAAGTCGATAGAGTCCCAGGCCATGATTGATGCCGGCGGAGCCCCGCGCCGCAAACGCGTCCCGCGTGCCGAACGCGAGCAGCAGATCCTCGCCGCGGCCGAGGAGGTCTTCGCCGAGCGCGGGTTCCAGGCCACGTCCATGGACGAGGTCTCGCTGCGGGTCGGCGTCTCCAAGCCGATGCTGTACGAGTACTTCACCTCCAAGGAGGGGCTGCTGCTGGCCTGCGTCGCGCGGATCCGCGCGGACCTGCACTCCGCGACGCTCGACGCGATGGCCCGGGCCGAGCGGGACGGACCGCGCGCCGTGCTCGAGGCCGGCCTGGAGGCGTACTTCGACTTCGCCGACCGCCACGGCCGCGCCTGGGCGGTGCTGCTGAACGAGTCGGTGATCGTCGCGGGTCCGGCCGAGGAGGCGATCGAGGCGATCCGCGGCCAGCAGACCCTCCTGATCCAGGAGGCGCTCGGCCGGTGGCTGCCGTCGGCCTCGCCGGAACGCGTCGCGGTGTTCGCGCACGGCCTGATCGGCGCCAGCGAGCGCGTCGCGCGCTGGCGGCTGCGCGAAGGCGCCGGCATCAAGCCCCGGGAGACCGCGGCGCTGCTGGCCGACGCCTTCTGGCCGGGGTTCGCCGTCGAGGCCGGGCTCCCCCCGGGTCAAGACTCGGCAAAAGGGCGCATAAGGTAGCACCCGACTGGGCACCCTTGTGGCGAGAGACAGGTAAGGCTAACCTCAGCCATCGTCCCCGGGCCCCGTCCGACCAGAATCCAGGTGCTGCCATGTCCTCGACCCAGATCGCGATCCTCGGCGCGATCGCAGGTTTCACGATCTACCTCGGTCTGCCCCTGGGCCGGCTGCGCAGCCCGCTCCCGCGGCTGCGCGCGCTGCTGAACGCGGTCGCCATCGGCATCCTGCTGTTCCTGCTGTTCGACGTCCTCAGCCACGCCTGGGAGCCGGTCGACAGCGCGCTCAGCGACAAGCCGCACCACGTCGGCTCGGCGATCGGCTACGGCCTGCTGATGGCGGCCGGCCTGGGCGTGGCGCTGTGCGGGCTCACGCGCTTCGACCGGTGGGTCGCCAAGCGCGCCTCGCGCGGGCCGGGCGCGGCCGCCGCGGCCGAGCTGGAGGTCGGCGCGCGCCGCCCGCTGGTGGCCCGGCTGGCGAGCCTGCCGATGCTGATCGCCATCGGGATCGGGCTGCACAACTTCGCCGAGGGGCTGGCGATCGGCAACTCGGCGGCGGCGGGCGAGATCTCGCTGGCCGTGCTGCTGATCATCGGCTTCGGCCTGCACAACGCCACCGAGGGGTTCGGCATCGTGGCGCCGATGGCGGCGGTCGGCGAGCGGCCGTCCTGGGGTTATCTGGGCGTCCTCGGCCTGATCGGCGGCGGGCCGACGTTCGTCGGGACGCTGGTCGGCGAGCAGTTCACCTCCACGGCCGTGTCGATCGCGTTCCTGTCGCTGGCCGCCGGGTCGATCCTGTACGTGGTGATCGAGCTGCTGGCGGTGGCGCGCAAGACCGGCCTGAAGGAGCTCACCGCGTACGGCATCATGCTCGGGCTGGTGGCCGGGTTCCTCACCGACGCGATCGTGACGCTCGGCGGCGCCTGAGAGGCCGGAAAGACGCACGTACGGTGATCGGCCGCGCACCCTACGGGTTGGTTTCGGCCGAAAGGTGAACCGCGGGCGTCTTGGATAGGTACTCTCATGCACTCATCGCATATCGTGAACACCATGGCGGACAGTCCTGCCCCCAGCGGCGGTACAGAACCGGCCGGCGATCCCGAAGACCGCCGGCGGGTGACGGCCGACATCCCGCCGTGCCACTGCGTCATCTGCGACAGCGAGACGGCTGCGCCCCACACCCTCACCGCCGCCGAGAACGAGGCGTTCGCGGACGAGGACGGCCCGGGCGACGACGACGAGGACGCGGTCCGCGCCCTGGTCCCGGGCTGGTTCGGCGAGGCCGCCGCGCACGTCCGGCGCACCGGCTGGACCTCGATCGGCATCATGCCCGGCACCCGGACGCCGGGCTGGGCCTTCTCGGTGGGGCTGTGGCACAGCTACCGCGCCCCCGAGGTCTCCCTGTTCGGGCTGCTGCTGCCGGACATGCAGCAGCGGGTGAACCGCGCCGGGCGGCTGATCCGGGACAACAAGCCGTTCGGGCTCGACATCGAGGTCGACGGGATCCTGGACGCGCAGCCGGTGGTGGCCAAGCGGGTGCACCCGGGCTGGTACCCGACGCTGTTCGGGTTCGCGGTCGGGTTCTACCGCGGAGCGGTGCCGCCGTTCGTGCAGCTGGTCTGGCCGGACAGCCACGGGCTGTTCCCGTGGCAGCCCGGATGCGGGCTGCGGTGCCGGACGGTGCAGCCGCAGCTGTGGCTGCCGCCGGAGCTGCACCCCGACGGCCCATGGCAGAACCCGCACTGAGCCTCTCCCGGCCACGCCCTGACCGGGCCGACCGCGCAGACGGAGCCGACTGCGCAGACCGGGCCGACCACGCAGACCGGGCCGACCCCGCAGACGGAGCCGACTGCGCAGACCGGGCCGACTGAGCGGACCACGCAGACCACTGACCGGGTCAGGCCCCGGCCGCGGTCTTCTCCTTGTCCGCGAGCAGCTTGCCCACGCCGCCGCCCCCGGTCGCCAGCTCCTGTGCCCGGCCCAGCAGCTTGAGCAGGCGCTCGGCCTGGGCCTCGGTCAGTCCGCGGTAGGCCCGGGAGGCCAGCTCGTCGGTGATCTCCTCGGCCTCGTCGCGGAACAGGCGCATCGCGTCGTCCGGCTCCGGGTAGGGCTCCGGCCACCGGAAGAACTTCGCACCGTCGACGCCGAGCGGGCCGGTGACGATCGCCTCCAGCGGGTTCAGGCCGGCCATCTGCACCGCCGCGATGTGCAGACCGCCGCGCTGCTCGCGCATCACGTGCGACCAGTGCACCACCCGGTGTCGCGGCGAGACCGGCTCGGGCATCGCGCCCCAGGCCGCGGCCAGCGGGGACAGACCGGTCTCGGAGCTGGTCGCGATGCCGCGGAGCAGGTCGGCCAGGTCGTCGGCGTCGGGCTCGGGCAAGGCGGCCAGGAACTCGTCGGCCCACTTGCGCTGCAGGTCGCGGTAGCGGTCCACGATCCGGTCCAGCGGCGGGCTCTGCTTCGGGTCGCGAGCGGTGGTCCAGCTCGCGACCACGTGCTCGGCCGGGAAGAAGCCGACGATCGCGTGCACCACCTCCGGCGGCACCGGGCCGAGCACCCCGACGCGCCCGCCGAAATAGAACGGCCAGCCCTTCATCCCCAGGTCCTTGGCCGCGACGCGGGCCGCCTGGGAGGACATGTAGTCGCCGCCGAGCGCTGAGAGGGCGCCCTTCGCCTCGACCGCCGCGCTCAGGGCACGCTCGCGGATCGCCGCCGGGTCGTCAATCGGATCAGCCGTCATGCACGGGATTCTCCCGTCCCGTGCTCCGCGCCCACAACCCGCCCCCGACGACCGCGCTGACCAGCGGAGATCCGGAACTCCGCGACTGATCGCACAGGCCGACTTTTCATCCGCGCGGGCGAGTGCGGCGTGACGCGGCGGAGCCAGGGCCGTTGTCGCCGGTGGCGGGCCTTGTCGCGTCACGCGTCCAGCGCCCGCCGCCCTTACTGGAAGAAGAATGAGGTCTGGCATGCACGACGTGGCCAAGCGCGGTCTCGCGCTCGCGGTCGCGACCGGCGGCCTGCTGATCACTGGAGCCGCGCCGGCGGTCTCGGCGGTACACCACTCCGAGCACCCGGACAGCGGCGAGTCGAAGAGCCAGGAACACCACGGCTCCTCTCCGGCTGCGCAGCACGCGCCCCTCACGGTCAGCGGCCCGAAGGTCAAGCAGTACGAGGGACGGCACAGGGCCTCCCAGGGCCGGCATGCCGCCGCGCCGCACCAGGGCTCGCCAGGTCACCCCGGCCGCACCGACCGCACCGACCGCACCGGCCGCACCGACCGCACGGTCGGCACCAGCCGCACGATCCGCACCGACGGGGACCCCCGAGCCGGCGCCGCGGCCGCCGCCCAGGCGCCGACGCCACGCACGGCACCGGCGTCGGCGGTGTCCGGCGCTTCCGGCGCGCCCGGCGGCGGCCTGCTGACCGGCAACACGCTCCAGGTGCCGGTCCACGCCCCGCTGAACGTGTGCGGCCTGGTCGCCAGCGTCATCGGCGGCGGGGACACCGCGGCCGGCGACACCTGCGTCAACGGCGCGGGCGCCGGCGGCGGGACGACCAGCTCGGCCACCGCCGCCACCGGCGGCGACCCCGGCCTGCTGAACGACAACGTCGTGCAGGTGCCGGTCTCGATCCCGGGCAACGTCTGCGGCGACACCGCCACCGTGATCGGGGGCGGCAACAGCGCGCAGGACATCCTGTGCGTGAACGAGGGCCCGGCGAGCTCCTCGACCGCGCGCGCCCGGACGGCGGACGCGCCCGGGTTCGCGAACGCCAACGTCGTCCAGGTGCCGGTGGACGTGCCGGTCAACGTCTGCGGTGTGACGGCGGACGTGGTCGGGTTCCACGACGCCGCCGTGGACAACCGCTGCCGCAACGGCAGCCCGCCGCCGGAGACCTCCGCCCCCACCGCGGGCGCACTGACCGAAGCCGCCACCAGCGGCTCCACCGGCCTGGCCGACGGCAACATCGTGCAGGTGCCGATCGAGGCGCCGCTCAACGTCTGCGGCGACACGCTGAACGTGGTCGGTGTGGACAACCCGGCGCTGGGCAACCTGTGCGTGAACCACACCATGGGCGGCTCCGTGGCCCGCGGCGTCGCGCACGGCAACGGCGGCGCGGTGTCCGGCAACGTCGTGCAGCTGCCGGTCAACCTCCCGGCCGAGGCCTGCGGGCTGGTGGTCGGCGCGGTCGGGGTGCACGACCGGGCCGCGGGGAACCGGTGCGCCAACGAGACCGGCGGCGCGCCCACCGCCGCGTCGAGCGCCAGCACGGCCGGCGAGAGCGGCTTGCTGACCGGGACGGTGGTCCAGGGCAGCCTGGACATGCCGTTGCAGGTCTGCGGCCTGCCGGTCGGCGTCGGCATGGTCTTCAGCTCCAGCTCCGGGAACACGTGCGCCACGGGCCGGTCCGCCGTGCCTCCTCCGCCGCCGTCCCAGCCGCGCACCCAGCCTGTGATGCCGCCGCCGACCCCTCCGGCCCCGCCGCAGGACGCCGCACAGCGGCTGCCGCACACCGGCGCCGACGTGCTCGGCCTGGCCGGTATCGGCGCGGGCGCGCTGCTGGTCGGCACGGGCGCCATGGTGGCCGCCCGGCGCAAGTCGCGTTCGCAGGCATAGCAGATCCGCGGTGCACGGAGCGGGGCCCCTGGAATCACTCCAGGGGCCCCGTTCCGTCTTCCGTCTTCTTCCGTCTTCTTCCGTCTACTCCCGCCTACACCTTCCCGGTGAGCACCGCCGCCAGGTAGGCGTCCACGTCCCCGCTCGCCCGGGCCCGCAGCATCGTCCGCGTCCACGCGCGCCGCTCGTGGTCGATGACCGCCAGCTCCCACACGCAACCGGCCTGCCGCGCCGGGCAGCGCGCGATGTCCGCCGGTTCCGAGAACGGCGCCGAGTACGCGGCTGTGGAGAGCAGACAGCCGTAGGACCACCAGCCGACCACGTACGAGTAATTGCTCAAGGTGCGGTGGACGATCACGAACCCGACTCCGTAGCGGCCGCCGCCGACGCCGGGCCGCGGCAGCGCCTCGGCCGCCGCGCGGGACGCGCCGTCGTGGGCCGCCGGATCCGGGTCGTCCGATTCGGAGTCGGGGACGGCGGACAGCGCGTGCAGCTTCACCCGCCAGTCGTCGATCCGGAGCAGGCCGAGCGGCCGCACCCTCCGCGGGTGGTAGCGGACCGCCCCGAGTGCCTCTGTCATGAGGCAGGATGCTGGCACAGGCCGGTACCCGTCTCAATACTCTTCAGAAGCATTCACCCGGTGCGGGAGGACGGGCTCAGCCCATCAGCGCCTCGACCAACCACTCCACCAGCGCGCCGAGCCAGTGGTACATCACCACTATCTCGTAGCGCTCGTCGTCCGGCTGGATCCGCTCGAACGGGTTGTCGTCGTCGTCCTCGATCTCCAGCCAGACCGCGAGCACCAGCCGGATGTCGTTCACCGCGCCGAGCCAGACCTGTGCCTGCTCGGCGTCCAGCCACACCTTGTCGCCGGGTGTGTAGCCCTCCAGGTCGGCCAGCACCTGCCGGGCCGCGGCGCGCTTGCCCTCGCGCAGGTCCGGCTCGGTGAGCCGGCGGAACTCGCTGGCCTCGTCGGCGTCCTCGTACGCGTTCGGGAACAGCCGGGCCAGCGCCGGGTTGTCCGGCTTCTTCACCGGGCCGTCGGCGATCCCCAGGGCCGCGGCCAGCGGGTCCGGATCGGTGCCGAGCGGGTCCTCCTCGTCGAGCAGCGCCAGCTGCCCGTTCAGCAGGAAGCGGAGCACCCCGGCCTGGCCGTCGGTGAACGCGCCGACGATCCGCCCGGAGCGGTGGGCCTCGAAAGGCTGGAGCACTTGTTCCCCGATCTGTTCTCAGCCGTCCTGGCGCTGCACGGTCGCCCACAAACCGTAGCCGTGCATCGCGGCCACGTCCTTCTCCATCTGCTCGCGTCCGCCGCTGGACACTATCGCCTTGCCGAGGTCGTGGACCTCCCGCATCAGGCGCTCGGCCTTGCCCTTGGAGTAGCCGAAATAGGTCATGAACACGTAGGTCACGTAGCTCATCAGGTTGACGGGATCGTTCCACACCACCGTGACCCACACGGGGTCCGTCAACGGTGCGGACCGGGTTTCCTCCCCAGCCTCCGGATCGACCTCCACCGGCGCGACACTCATCCCACCAGACTACGCTGATAGATCGTGAACAGCACCGCGCTCCTCACCGACCACTACGAACTCACCATGCTGCAGGGCGCCCTGGCCAGCGGGGCCGCCCACCGCCGCTCGGTGTTCGAGGTCTTCGCCCGGCGCCTGCCCGACGGGCGCCGCTACGGGGTGGCCGCCGGCGTCGGCCGCCTTCTGGACGCGTTGGAGGACTTCCGCTTCGACGCCGCGATCTGCGACTTCCTGCACGAGAACGGCGTGGTCGACGAGACCACCCGGGACTGGCTGGCCGGCTACCGGTTCAGCGGCGACGTGCACGGCTACGCGGAGGGCGAGTGCTACTTCCCCGGCTCCCCGCTGCTGATCGTCGAGTCCACCTTCGCCGAGGCGGTGCTGCTGGAGACGCTGGTGCTGTCGGTGCTGAACCACGACAGCGCCATCGCCTCCGCGGCCTCCCGGATGACCTCGGCGGCGATGGGCCGGCCGTGCCTGGAGATGGGCTCGCGGCGCACGCACGAGGAGGCCGCGGTCGCGGCCGCCCGCGCGGCGTACCTGGCCGGCTTCTCCGCGTCCTCCAACCTGGAGGCCCGGCGCCGCTTCGGCGTGCCGACCGCCGGCACCTCGGCGCACGCGTTCGTCCTGCTGCACGACAGCGAACGCCAGGCCTTCAGCGTCCAGGTGGACAGCCTCGGCAAGGGCACCACACTGCTGGTCGACACCTACGACGTGGCCGAGGCGGTCCGGGTCGCGGTCGAGGTGGCCGGACCGGATCTGGGCGCGGTGCGCCTGGACTCCGGCGACCTGCTGTGGATGGCGCACCGGGTGCGCCGCCAGCTGGACGACCTCGGGGCCAAGCAGACCAAGATCGTCGTGACCTCGGACCTGGACGAGTACCAGCTGGCGGCGCTGGCCGCCGCCCCGGTGGACTCCTACGGCGTCGGCACCGCGCTGGTCACGGGCTCCGGCGCCCCCACCGTGGGCCTGGTCTACAAGCTGGTGGCGCGCGCGGCCGACACCGAACCCGGCACGCCGATGGTCCCGGTGGCGAAGAAGTCCTCTGAGAAGGCCACCCGCGGCGGACGCAAGTACGCCTTCCGGCGGATCGGCTCCGACGGCGTGGCGCAGGAGGAGGTCATCGGCACCGGCACAGCGCCGGAATCGGTCCGCGCCGAAGGCCGCGACCTGCTGATGCAGTACGTCGCCAAGGGCGAGGTGATCGCCCGACCGACTCTGGCCGAGATCCGCGCCCGGCACGAGGCCTCGCGCGCCGAGCTTCCCCCGTGGTCGACGCAGCTGTCGCGCGGCGAGCCGGCGATCCCTACCGTGTATCAGAGCTAGCGGACGGCGGAGTCGGTGGACGGCGAAGGAGGACGAGCATGACGCGCGCGCTGATCGTGATCGACGTGCAGAACGACTTCTGCGAGGGCGGCTCACTACCGGTGTCGGGCGGCGCGGCGGTGGCCGCGGGCGTGACCGAGCTGCTGTCCGGCCCGGACCGCGGCGGCTTCGACCAGGTGGTCGCCACCCGTGACTGGCACACCGACCCGGGCCCGCACTTCGCGGCCGAACCGGACTACGTCACCAGCTGGCCGGCGCACTGCGTGGCCGGCACGAAGGGCGCCGAGTTCCATCCGGACTTCGACCGCTCACACGTCGACGAGATCTTCTCCAAGGGCGCGTCGTCCGCCGCCTACAGCGGATTCGAGGCCGTGGACGGCGCCGACACGCTGCTCGGCGACTGGCTGCGGGAGCGCGGCGTGGACGAGGTGGACCTGGTCGGGCTCGCCACCGACCACTGCGTGCGGGCCACGGCGTTGGACGCGGTGCGCCAGGGATTCCGGACGCGGGTGCTGGCGGACCTGGCCGCCGGGGTGGCCGAGGCGACGACCGCGGCCGCGGTCGCGGAGATGCGCGAGGCGGGCGTGGAGTTCGTTTCCGCGGAGCGCGACTGAGAGCTGATCGTCCGAGGGCTGCCGGTCCGAGGGCTGTCCGTCTCGCGGGCGGACCGAATCCGGCTGGCCGCGAGGACCTGTCTCCGGGCACCATGGCGGGCATGGCGGGCATGGCGGGGAAGCCGGGGACACTGGAGCTCAGGACCCGGATAAGCCGTGTCGCCCTGGAGGGCCGCGAGTACCGGGTGATCCGGCCGGACCGGCCCGAGGCCCGCATGGTCCTGCTCGACCAGGACGTGTGGCTCGGCGGGTACGCCGACCGTCCGGCGATCAAGCAGCTGGTGACCCTGTGGGCGCTGGCCGCCGGGTCACCTCGGTCGCTGGTCTATGTGCCGATGCGGCAGAACACGACGCCCTGCGAGGGCCGCAAGCTGGACCTGGTGCTGGCGCACCACTCGGTCCAGTTCCGGCCGTCGCGCTGGACGGCGCTGCGGGCCCGGCTCGGCACCGGTGCACCGCACACCGTCCGGATCCCCGACCCCGGGACTCCCGACCTCGACTACTCCCGGTACTGGCACCGGGAGAACCGCGACTTCCCGTTCTACGACAACGCCGCCGACACCTTGTTCATCGCCGGGAGCCGCGAGGCCTTCCGCCGCGACGCCGTCGATCTGCGGAAGCTGCTGGCCGCGACCGCCGACTGCGCGCCGTCCGAGCACGCGTGCGCCGAACTCGAGGCCGGGCGGTGGCCGGATTTCGCAACCCGGCACGGGACGCCGAGCCGGCTCCACTTGCAGTACGAGCCCACGGGCTGGTGAGCGTGCCGCCTGAGCCCGCCAGCCTTCAGCGGGTGCGCCGCCGCTTCAGCCGCGACCAGTACAGAACCGCCACCACCAGCAGCACCACGACCATCCCCCCGAGGTAAGCCCCGGAGGTGCCGTCGAGCACGTTCATCTTGGTCGGCACGGTGATGGTCGCCGCGAGCTTGTCCTCGCGGTCGTGCACCGACTGCAGCAGCAGATAGGCGAGCGGCACGATGCCGATCGCCGAGATCGCCAGCACGGCCGCGGCGTGGCCGATCCGCTCCAGAGGACCGGTCTTCACCACGACCTTCGGCGCCTGCTTCTTCGGCCCGCGCTGAACACCGTCGAGGCCCGTGCGCCCGGCGCCCGAGGTGCCGCCGGCGTCGTCGGCGCCCTTCGGCCCGGTGGTGATCTCGGGCCCGTCGAACGGCTTGCCGTCCGGGCGCAGCAGGCGGATGCGCAGCGACTGGCTCGTGGCGGCGACCTGGGCCGGGGTCATGCTCGGGGCCGTGTGCGGGACGCCGGGTCCGCTGAGGGAGATGCCCATACCGCCCAGGCCCGAGGCGTTGGCGACCGGCGGGGCCGGGAAGCCCGGGGGCGGAGCGGGCATCGGCGTCGGGACGTCGAAGCTCGTCTCGGACATCGACGGCGGCGTCGGGAACGCGGGGGGTTGCGGCTGCTCCGGCGCCGGGAAACCGGGCTGGGACGGCGACGGCCCGTCGTCGAAGGCCGTCTCGGACACACCCCGGGGCACGGAGAAGGCAAGGCTCTGTGATTCCGACTCGAACTCCGGCTCCGGCGGCAGCAGGTCGTCGAAGTTCACGTCGGCCAGCACCGGAGGCGGAGAGAACGCGGGCGCCTGGGACCGCACCGGCTCGGTAGCCTCGGTCGCGTCGGTTGTCTCGGTCGCTTCGGTCGGCTCGGTCGGCGTCGCCCCATCATCCGCGCTCTGCTCCCCGACCCCGTCCGGCATCGGCTTGCTGGACCCCGGCACCCACCGCGAGCCGTCCCAATACCGGATGTATCCGGGCACTGAGGGATCAGGGTAATAACCGGGTCGCGGTGCACTCTCCACGATCGCCGAGCCTAGAACACCGGCACCGAAGGTTGCACCGGTGCCGGGATTCCTTACGCAACCTTGGGGAACCCCGCCACCGGCGCCATGACCAACTTGTACGACCCGCTCCTACGACAACTGCTGGATGCCCTCGCGGGACTACAGGTTGCCGCGACGCTCCTGCTCGCGCTCGATGGCCTCGAACAGCGCCTTGAAGTTGCCCTTGCCGAAGCCCTGGCTGCCGTGGCGCTCGATGAGCTCGAAGAACACCGTCGGGCGGTCCTGGACCGGCTTGGTGAAGATCTGCAGCAGGTAGCCCTCCTCGTCGCGGTCGACGAGGATCTTGCGCTTCTGCAGCTCCTCGACCGGCACGCGGACGGTCCCGATGCGGGACCGCAGCTCCGGGTCCTCGTAATAGGAGTCCGGGGTGTCCAGGAACTCCACGCCGGCCGCGCGCATGGCGTCCACGGTGGCCAGGATGTCGCCGGTGTTCAGGGCGATGTGCTGCACGCCGGGGCCGCCGTAGAACTCGAGGTACTCGTCGATCTGCGACTTCTTCTTCGCGATCGCCGGCTCGTTCAGCGGGAACTTCACCTTGCGGGTGCCGTCGGCGACCACCTTCGACATCAGCGCCGAGTAGTCGGTGGCGATGTCGTCGCCGACGAACTCGGCCATGTTCGTGAAGCCCATGACCTGGTGGTAGAACTCCACCCATTCGTCCATCTTGCCCAGCTCGACGTTGCCGACGCAGTGGTCGATGGCCTGGAAGACACGGGCGTTCGGCTCGACGAGCGGCGCGCGCTCGACGTAGCCGGGGGCGTAGACGCCCTTGTAGTTCGAGCGGTCGACCAGCGTGTGGCGGGTCTCGCCGTAGGTGGCGATGGCGGCGCGGACCAGGACGCCGTGCTCGTCCTCCAGCTCGTGCGGCTTCTCCAGGCCGGTGGCACCGTGCTCGACGGCGTACTCGTAGGCGGCGTAGACGTCCGGGACCGCGATGGCCAGGTCGATCACGCCGTCGCCGTGCTCGGCGACGTGGCGGGCGATGTCGGTGCCCGGGCGGACCGAGCCCTGGAGCACGAAGCGGGCGCTGCCGGACTCCAGGACGTAGGCCACGCGGTCGGGGCGGCCGGTCTCGGGCCCGGAGTAGGCGACGACCTTCATGCCGAAGGCGGTGGAGTAGTAGTGGGCGGCCTGCTTGGCGTTGCCCACGGCGAAGACGACGGCGTCCATTCCCTTGACCGGGAACGGGTCCGTGGCGGTCGGGGTGGCGGTGCCGGCAGCGGCGGCGGCGTTATCGGTCATGCTCTCAGCTTCAGTCCGTCGATCAAAGTGCGCAATGGCGGACCTGAGAGCTATACAATCTGTCCAGCCAGATCGGCTACCAGCGGGTATCTCTGTACAGTGTGACCACCGCCACAGGGCCTGCGGACCGACTTCGAGGGGAATCCACCGTTATGACCGCCTCCGAGACCTCCATCGACGCCCTCGACGCCCGATTGCTGGCGCTGCTCACCGAGGAGCCGCGGATCGGGATCCTGGAGGCGTCGCGGCGCCTGGGAGTGGCGCGCGGGACCGTGCAGGCGCGGATGGACCGGTTGCAGGCGCGCGGCGTGGTGCGCGGTTTCGGGCCGGAGATCGACCCGGCGGCGCTGGGCTACGGGGTGACGGCGTTCGCGACGCTGGAGATCGCGCAGGGCCGGGGCCCAGAGGTCCGCGAGCACCTGGCGGCGATCCCGGAGCTGCTGGAGATGCACACCATCACCGGCGTCGGGGACATGCTGTGCCGGATCGTCGCGCGGTCCAACGCCGACCTCCAGCGGGTGATCGACGCCCTGGTGTCGTTCCAGGGCATCACGCGGACCTCGACCGTGGTGGCGATGGCGAACCCGGTGCCGTACCGGGTCCTCCCTCTGACGGCGGCTTGCGCGGCCGAGCGCTGAGCGGTAACGGGGCTTTCTCAGGAGTCTCATGAGAGTACCGCCGTCACGGCTTGCCAAAACTTCGCTACCAGGGCCTCCGCCGATCCGCTACGTTGGCTGCGTGGCCGCGCCGACCGAGGAAGAAGTCCCACCCCCGACCCCTCTCCACCGGCCCCGGCCGTGGTGGTCCCGGCTGGTCCTGGCGGTGTCGACGCTCGCCATCGCGGCCACCGCGCTGTACCACCTGACGATCACGTTCCTGACGAACTCGCCCTCGAACACGGTCAGCACCAAGTTCGCCGAGCCGATCGGCAAGTGGGTCTACCCCTGGTTCGAGCAGAACTGGCGGTTGTTCGCCCCGAACCCGATGTCACAGAACTTCACCATCGAGACGCGGGTGGCGAGCGACTGCTACAAGAACGTCACCCCTTGGTACAACTTGTCGCAGATGGACTACGCCACCATCCTGCACAACCCGTTCCCGGGCCACACCGAGCAGAACGAGCTGCGCCGCGCCTGGACCGACGGCTACTCCGCCACCCATGACCAATCCGACGTCGGCACCACGGGCCGCGCCGAGATGATGCGGGAGTACCTCGTGGGCATCGCCCTGGAGCGGGTCCGGCCGCTGAGCGGCAAGGACGGCGTCCCCTCCGGCGCCATCACGAGCATCGAGTTCCGGGTGACCACCACCGACATCCCGCCGGCCGACGACCCGCACCAGGCGCAGCAGCCCTCGGTGCACGTCATCCCGTGGCGCCAGATCTCCCCGGACACCGTCTCCTACGGCTGCCCGAACGGGAGCGTGGCGCCGTGACGACAGAGACCGCCGACACCGGCGGCGCCGACGGCACCGCGGTGCCGTCCACCCCGTCCGAGCTGTCCACCCCGTCCGAGCCGTCCGAGCCGTCCGCCGCGATCGCGCCGGCCCGGCCCGCGTTCCGGCAGAACCCGCTGACGTGGAGCGCCGACCGGGCCCGGACCGCCTTCACCCGCCTGACCACCTACGCGGTGGCGCTGTACGGCACCGCGGTCCTGCGCATCGGCTACGGCTCGCTGTACCTGATCTTCCTGCTGCACGAATACCCTCGGCACGACGCCCTGTGGGGTCCGGACGCCCCCTGGACGCCGGCCCTGAACCAGCGCTTCGCGAACGACCCCGGCCTGGACTGGTTCGCCCTCGACCGCTGGTGGTACACGTTCCTCGGGCACGGCGGCCGCACCTGGTTCGAGGTCTGGTACCACGTCGCCATCGTCGTCTGCCTGGCGGTCGCCCTGGGCTGGCGCACCCGCTTCACCTCGATCTGCTTCGCGCTCACCATCATGGCGTTCACCGGTCGCAACGTCTTCCTCACCGACGGCGGCGACAACATCATGGGGCTGATGGCCATCTACCTGGCCTTCACCCGGTCCGGTGCCCGCTGGTCCCTGGACGCGCGGCGCAAGCGGCGGCAGGCCGAGGCCCGGGCCGCGCAGGGAGTGCCGGAGTTCGCGTGGCCGGACACCCCGAGCGGCCGTGCCTGGGCCGAGATCGACCGCCTGCGCGACGAGATCGTCACCTTCCTGCACAACGCCGCCGTCCTGGTGATCGCGGCCCAGATCTGCGTGGTGTACGCCGCTGCCGGGCTCTACAAGTCGCAGGGCTCCTACTGGCAGAACGGCACGGCTCTTTACTACACGCTGCACCTGGACTGGTTCCGGCCCTGGCCCGGCCTGTCCGACTTCATGGCCGGCCAGAGCGTGATGATCGCGATCGTGGCCTACCTGACCGTGTTCGTGCAGATCGCCTTCCCGTTCGCGGTGTTCAGCCGCTGGCTGAAGTATCCGTGCTTGGTGGCCCTGCTCGGCATGCACTTCTCGATCGCGGTCGTGATGGGCCTGCCGCTGTTCTCGGCCGCGATGATGGTCGGCGACGCGGTGTTCCTTCCGGAGCCGATCTGGCGGTGGATCGGCCACCGGGTCCGCCGCGTGCTGACAAGTCTGCGGGACCGGCTCCCTACGCCGCCCCGCCCCGCTCCAGCCACTCCGCGAAGTCCGGAACTGTCCGCACTCCCCCATCAAGCACAGCCTCATAAATCACCGTCCCGTTGACGGAACGGCCGTACTCCGGACGCGGCGTCCACTCCTCCTTGATCCGCAGAATGGCCGCCCGCGTCTCGTCCGTGAGGCGTGGCAGCAGCGTCCGCAGATGGACCAGATCCGGCTGCCGCTGCGGCTGGTCCACGAACCACAGGTCCAGGCTCCAGTCCCGCGGCCGCGCCGAGCGATAGCGCACTTGCAGGAACAACCCGTCCGGATACACGTCGGGCTCCTTGTTCCAGCTGCCGGTGTCGTCCCGGAACGTCACCTGCCACACCCGCTCGTGCCGGGCCAGTTTCGTCGCCAGTTGCGTCACGGCGTCGAAGGTCGCCACGTCCAGCGCGGAGCACGCGGTGGTGACGTCGATGTCCGGCTTCACCATCACCCCCAACGCCGAACTCCCGGTCCGGATCGGGTCCCCCACCGCCTCCAGCCCCGCGACGAGCCCCAGATCGTCCACCACGGCCTCGGCCTCCCCCTGCAGAAGCCGCTCACGCCGGAACAGATCAGCATCAATGGTCACTCCCCGAGTATGGCCCCCGGACCCCCTCACCCTCATCGCGCGAAACGCCGTCGGGCGCCCCTTAAGCTGCGCCTATGACCCGCACCGGCCCCACGCCCGAACCGGAAACCTCCCAAACCCTGGACCGCGGCATCCGGGTCCTCACCGCCCTGGCCGACTCGACCACCGGCCTCACCGTCGCCCAACTGGCCGAACGCGTGGGCGCGCCGCGGACGGCGGGCTACCGCCTCGTCGCGACCCTTGAGGCGCACGGGCTCGCACGGCGGGACAGCGAGGGACGGGTCCACCTCGGCATGGGGGTGCTGCGCCTGGCCGCACGCGTGCACCCGCTGCTCCGGCAGGCGGCGGCGCCGGCGCTGCGGCGCCTGGCGGAGGCGGTGGGGGCCACGGCGCACCTGACGGTCGCGGAAGGCACGGACGCGCTGGCGATCGCGGTGGTGGAGCCGACGTGGACGGACTATCACATGGCCTACCGCGTCGGATCACGTCACCGGCTGGGCCAGGGGGCCGCGGGGAAGGCGATCCTGCTGGGGCGGGCGGCGGCCCAGGATCCGGCGGCGGCGGCGTTCACGGTCAGCGAGGGCGAACTGCAGCCTGGCGCCCATGGGATCGCGGCGCCGATCCACGACGTGCCGGGGCTGGAGGCGAGCATCGGCGTGGTGTCGTTCGCGCCGTTGGACGCGGCGAAGGTGGCGCCGCGGGTGATTCAGGCGGCCTCGGAGGTCTCGGCGGCGCTGAGGTAGGAACGCCTCCTACTCCCGCTCGACCAGCTCGAAGACCCGCAGCTCGCGCCCGCTTCGTTCCGTGTAGATGTCGTAGGCGGGCCAGGTCGTCGTCAGGACCGGCCAGATGGCCTCCCGCTCCTCGCCTTCCAGCAGCCGTGCCGTCACCAGAATCCGCCTGCCCTTGATGGTCAGCATCGCGTCCGGGTTGGCTATCAGGTTCCCCGACCACGCGGGATGGTGCTCCTGCCCCCAGTTCGACCCCGTCAGGTAGTACTTCTCCTGATACCCCACGTACAGCAGCGCGACAGAGCGTTCCTTCCCCGTCTTCCTCCCGATCGTGGTCAGCAGCAACCCGGTGAAACCTGACGCGCTCATGCTGCCGACCCTGCCGCGAGTCGCCTTGTAGAGCACCTTGTCGATGTGCGGGATGGTCCGCTTACCGATGGCGGGGAACCAGCTCTGGCGTGCGATGAGCTGGACCGTCTTCTTCATCGCCTTGGGGGTCATGGCGCGGAGTATGGCATCTGACGCTGCATCAGAAAAGCCCGCCTTCCTTCTGTACCTACTAGTATGTACGATCAGCCGTGTGGACACAGCGGATCGCCTCATAGAGAGCACCAGGGAACTCCTCTGGGAACGCGGCTACGTCGGCACCAGCCCGAAAGCCATCCAGCAACGGGCCGGCGCGGGCCAGGGCAGCATGTACCACCACTTCGCCGGCAAGCCCGCGCTGGCCCTCGCGGCCATCGAGCGCACCGCCGCGGAGATGACCGCCAGAGCCGAGGCGCAGTTCGGCGGCCCCGGAACCGCGAAGCAGCGCCTCCTGGCGTACCTCCACCGCGAGCGCGACGTGCTCCGAGGGTGCCCGATCGGCGGACTCACTCAGGACCCTGACATCATGGCCGACCCGCGGCTGCGGGCGCCGGTCACCGGGACCCTCGCCTGGCTGCGCGGCCGCATCGCCGACCTCGTCGCCGAGGGAGTCGCGTCCGGGGAGTTCGCCCCGGCCCTCGACCCGATCCGCACCGCGACCACCATCGTCGCCGTCATGCAGGGCGGCTACGTCCTCGCCCGGGCGGCGGACGACCCCTCCCTGTTCGACGACGCGATCGCCGGCCTCCTCCCCCTGCTTGGAGAACTCTGATGTACGCGATGCAGTACGAGATTTCCGTGCCCGCCGACTACGACATGGCGATCCTCCGCGACCGGGTGGCGAAGGCCGCCCCGATGCTCGACGACCGCGCGGGCCTCGGACTCAAGGCCTACGTGATCCGCGAACTCGCCGACGGTTCCCCGGTGAACCAGTACGCCCCCTTCTATCTCTGGAACGACACCGCGGCCATGAGCCGCTTCCTCTTCGCGGGCGCGGGTTTCGAGCGCATCATCCGCAGCTTCGGCCGGGTCACGGTCCGGCAGTGGACCGGCCTGGCCCGCTTCGCCGGACCGGCGATGGCCGGGAACGCCGCCGCGGCGGCGTCCCGGCGCACCCGCCCCGTACCGGTCTTCGACGACACGCTCAGCACGTGGATCGAGGAGATCGCGGCCGAGGCCGAGGACCTGGCCGGGCGCGACGACGCCCACACCGTCGCGCTCGCCATCGACCCGACCCGCTGGGAGCTGGTCGAGTTCGCCCTCTGGGCCGACGCCGTCCCCGCGGACGTCGCGGCCACGGCCACCGAGCGGTACCAGGTCCTTCACATCTCCAGGCCCGAGCTCGCCGCGCTCCCCAAGGGACTGCTCCGGTAGCGACCCGGCGTAGTCCCCAGCGCCTTGCGGAACGTCTCGATGAACGCGCTCGGCGTCGGGAACCCGCAGGCGGCGGCGACGGCGGTGACCGACTCGCCGCCGGCCAGCAACGCCAGCGAATGCTGCAGGCGCAGCTGCGCCCGCCACTGGGGGAAGGTCATCCCGGTCTCCGCGCGGAACAGGCGGCTCAACGTCCGCTCCCCGGCGCCGGCCGCACGACCGAGATCGGCCAGCGGGCGCGGGTCCGCGGGATCGTCGGCGAGAATCCGCGCGACCGTGCGCAGGCGATCGTCGCGCGGCCACGGCAGGCACAGCGGCAGCTCGGAGACCCGTCGCAGCCGGTCCAGCGCCACCCGCTCCAGATGGCGGCGCTGCGGCGGGTCCGGGTCCTCGGCGGTGAGCGCCGCGATCACCTCGCGCAGCAACGGATCCACGGCCAGCACGGTCGGGCGGTCCAACTGGAGCGGGTTGGTCGCGGCCGGGAAGATCAGGGTCCGCATTTCCGTCGGTCCGTGCGCCCGGTGCGCGTGCGGCACCGCCGCCGGGATCCACGCCGCGCGATGCGGCGGCACGATCCACACCCCGAGCGGTGTCGCCACCTCCAGAATCCCGTGCAGCGGATAGCACAGCTGGTTCACATCGTGGTCATGCCAGTCCACCGACTCGCCCGGCAGCAACGGCCGCCGCGTGGGGCCGGTCAGGATCAGGCGGTTTTCCGACATCATTCGGCAGCATAACGAAAGCCCGACAGCGGGACGCCGCGAGATCGTCGCAGCATGAGCAGGAATCAGGACACGCTCCGGGCCGTACCTCAAGACCGACCACGGACACCGACGCCGGCCGAGAGCCCCCCTCGACCTCTGAAGCGCATGTCCCTCTGGGGCACCGCCCACGCCATAGACGACCTCTACCAGGGCCTCGTCCCCGCCACGGTCCCGTATTTCGTGCTGGAGCGGCATTACAGCTACCTCGCAGCGTCGGGTCTCACCCTCGCCGCCACCCTCGGCAGCGCGCTCCCCCAGCCCGCCGTCGGTCTCGCCGTCGACCGCTGGCGTCTCCCTCACCTCGCGGCGATCGGCGTCGCGATAGCCGGCACCGGGCTGGGGCTCTCCGGCGTCGCCGGCCCCTATGCCCTCGTCTGGCTGTGCATCCTGCTGTCGGGGCTCGGCGTCGCCATGTTCCACCCGGCCGCCGGTCGCAGTGCCCGGGAGGCGGCGGGCGACAGCGCGGCGGCCATGAGCATCTTCGCGGCCGGCGGCAGCGTCGGCTTCTTCCTGGCGCCGGTCCTGGCGACTCCGGCCCTCAACGCCTGGGGTGTCGGCGCCACCGCCCTGTTCATCCCGCCCGCGTGGCTGATCGCGTTCGTCCTCCTCAGGCACCACGCCGCGGGCAAGGCCAAGCAGCCGCACCACCGAGCGGCCGTGCAGGGCCCCGACCGCTGGCGTCCCTTCGCCGCGCTCACCGGGATCGAGGTCGTCCGCTCGGCCGCCTTCTTCGGCATCAACACGTTCATCGAGCTCTACTGGCTCAAGTACCTGCACGCCTCGCGTACCCTCGCGGGCACGGCCCTGGCCTGCTTCCTCATCGGCGGCGTCGCGGGCACCCTGCTCGGCGGCCGGGTCGCGGACCGTATCGGCATGGTGCGAACGGTCCAGCTCGGCGGAGCCCTCACCGTGCCGATGCTCGTCGCGCTCCGCGTGTGTCCCGGCGCGATCGCCCCGCTGGCTTTTGCCACACTCACCGGCCTCGCCCTCAACATCCCGTTCGCCGTGCTGGTGAAACTCGGCCAGGACTACCTTCCGGGACGCCCTGGAACCGCAGCCGGCGTCACGCTCGGCCTCGGGGTCAGCGCCGGCGGCCTCATGGCGCCCGTCTTCGGTCTGATCGCCGAACGCCACGGTCCTCAGGGGGTGCTGACCGCGTTGTGCCTGGTCCCCGTCGCCGGACTCATACTCGGTGTACTCCTCCGGGAGCCGGTGCGATCATCGGGCCCATGACTTCGGCGACGATCATCCGCCCGGCCCGGCCCGACGAGGCCGGAGTCCTCACCGATCTCGTGCTGCGCTCCAAGGCTTACTGGGGCTACAGCGAGGAGTTCATGGAGAGCTGCCGAGCAGAGCTGACCGTCCGTCCGGAGGACGTCGTCGCGAAGCGCACCACCGTCGCCACCACCGACGACGGCCGCATCGTCGGTGTCGCCATGTTCACCGGGGAGCCCCCGCACGGCGAGCTCGACGGGCTGTTCGTCGCCCCCGAAGCCATCGGCAAGGGGTACGGCAGCAGGCTCTTCCACCACGTGGCCGACACCGCGCGCGCCGCCGGCCACCCCTGCCTGGAACTGACCGCCGACCCCAACGCGGAGCCCTTTTACGAAGCTCTGGGCGCGGTGCGCATCGGCACCGAACCATCCGGGTCCATTCCCGGACGCGTCCTGAACCGCTACTCCTACCGGCTCTGAGAACGGCGAGCCGGGCCTGTCAGGAGTAGCCGCCCTCGGCGGCCCAGCGCCGCACCATGTCGATCCTCTTCTGCAGCTGCGTCGCCGTAGCCTGCGCCACCGCCGGCCCGCCGCACGTGCGTCGCAGCTCGCCGTGGATCGTGCCGTGCGGCTTGCCCGTCTTGTGGTGCCACGCCCCGACCAGCCCCTGCAGCTCCTTGCGCAGCTCCAGCAACTGCTTGCGCGTCATCACCGGCCGTTCTTCGGCCCCGACGATCGCCTCGGCCTGCGACCGCAGCAGCGCCTTCTTGCGGGCGCTCGTCAGGTGCATCTGCTGCCGCTTGGCCAGCAGCATCTTGATGTGCTCCGGTTCCAGCAGGCCCGGCAGCCCGAGGTATTCGGCCTCTTCCCGCGATCCCGGGTCGGCCGGCAGCCCGAACTCCGCACCGTCGTAGAGGACACGGTCGAACTCGGCCTCTGAGTTCAGGGCCTGGAAGGTGAACAGGTCCTCGTCGTACCCCTGCTCCTTCTGCGTGCGGTTCGCCTCGGCGAGCAGCGCCTCTTCCTCGCCCCACACGTCCTCGGTCGTCGTGGCCTGCGTGGGCTTGTCCAGCGAGTGGTCGCGCTCCTTCTCCAGCTCGTTCGCGAACTGCAGCAGGTTCGGGATCGACGGCAGGAACACCGACGCCGTCTCGCCGTGCCGGCGCGCGCGCACGAAGCGCCCGACCGCCTGCGCGAAGAACAGCGGCGTGGAGATGCCGGTGGCGTAGACGCCGACCGCCAGGCGCGGCACGTCGACGCCTTCGGACACCATGCGCACCGCGACCATCCACCGGTCGTCGTTGCCGGAGAACTCGGTGATCCGCGCCGACGCCGTCGGGTCGTCCGACACGACGACGGTGGGACGCTGGCCGGTGATGTCCTTGAGGATGTCCGCGTAGGCACGCGCCGCGCCCTGGTCGGTGGCGATCACCAGCCCGCCCGCGTCCGGGATGGCGCGCCGCACCTCGCGCAGCCGCCGGTCGGCGGCCCGCAACACCTGCGGCATCCAGTCCCCGGCCGGGTCCAGGGCGGTGCGCCAGGCCTGCTTCACCGCGTCCTGCGTCATCGGCTCGTTGAGCTGCATGGCGATCTCGTCGCCGGCCTTGGTGCGCCAGCGCATCCGGCCGGCGTAGGAGAGGAACACCACCGGCCGCACGACGCCGTCGGACAGTGCCGAGCCGTAGCCGTACGTGTAGTCGGCGACGCTGCGGCGGACGCCCTCGCGGTCCGGCGCGTAGCTGACGAAGGGGATCGGGTTGGTGTCCGACCGGAACGGGGTCCCGGTCAGCGCCAGCCGGCGCGCGGCCGGCTCGAACGCCTCGTAGGCCGCCTCGCCCCAGGACTTGGAGTCGCCGGCGTGGTGGATCTCGTCCAGGATCACCAGGGTCCTGCGGCCCTCGACGCGGCGCCGGTGCAGCATCGGGTGCGCCGCGACGCCGGCGTAGGTGACGGCGATCCCCTGGTAGTCGCGCGACGTGCCGCCGCTCGCCCCGCTGTAGTTCGGGTCGATCCTTATCCCGACGCGGTGCGCCGCTTCGGCCCACTGCGTCTTCAGGTGCTCGGTCGGCGCGACGATCGTGATGGTGTTCACCACGTGCCGGTCCAGCAGTTCGGTGGCGATCCGGAGCGCGAAGGTGGTCTTGCCGGCGCCGGGCGTCGCCACCGCGAGGAAGTCGCGCGGCTCGCGCGTCATGTACTCGTCCAGTGCCGCCTGCTGCCAGGCTCGCAGCCGCGAGGCGGTACCGCGGACGGCCCGCTCCGGATAGGCCGGGGATAGATGGGAGGCCGCCGAAATGCTCACGGAGCCTCCTCTTGTTGTCCACCCGCTGCCGTACGTCTTGCGGTCTCACCACTTCGAAACACCCCGTGAGGACCGACCCCCGAGACTACCTCAACCCAGCACCCACCATGCTCGATCAGGCCGCAACGGCAGGCGAAGCGGTGAACCGGCGCCGGGATCGCCGACGGCGTCGCGGATCGCGGCCAGCACCGCGGCCGGGGTCGCCATCACCGCCAGGTCGCCGACCGGCTTCATGCCGCCCAGCGGCGGCGCGGCCACCGGCAGGCCGTCCGGCCCGATCTCGTCCTTGGCGTCGGCCGCGGTCTCCAGCAGCGCGGCCACCACCACCTCCGGGGAGTCCATCGGCGACGGCTCGCCCCAGCCGAACGGCAGATCGGCGCCCTCGGACAGGACCAGGCCGCTGCCGGCGACGGCGCCGGAGGCGACGCGGGACTCGGCGCGCTCGCGCACCACGACGCGGCCGGCGTCCTGGGCCACCGCGAGCTGCACCACGTTCGCCAGACCGAGTTCGGTGTCCACGTCGACCACCGCGCGGACCGCTCCGACGGCCACGCTGGCGGCGTCCGAGGTGCCGGTCAGGGTGGGCATCGTCAGCATCCTGAACTCGCCGTCGCCGCGCACCACGCGCCCGGGCGGCAGGCACTGGCGGTAGGCGTCGGCCAGCGGCAGGCGGAAGACGTCGTCGTGGGAGAGCAGGTGGCCGTCGGCGACCTTCAGCAGGCCGCCGTCCACGCCGATGTGCTCGGCCAGCGGCCGGAACAGCTTGGCGCGGGCCTGTCTGGCCGCGGCCTCGACGGCGCTGCCGTGCACCCACGCCGGGTGGGTCACGGCCGCCGACGACGGCAGCGAGCCGGGGTCCTCCGGCGCGCGCACCGCGACCCGCTCCGCCGGGATGCCGAGGGTGCGCTCGACGGTGACGCGGATCAGGTCGTGCAGGCCCGAGCCGGTCTCCACGGCCGAGCAGGCGACGGTGGCGGCCGGTCCGGCCGGGGTCTGCGACACCAGCACGACGGCGGTCGCGTACTCGCCCTGCTGCGCCGGGTTCGACAGGTCGGCCATGCCCAGCGCCACCCCCACGCCGCGCCGGATGCGCGTCAGCTCGCCGGTGCGGCCGACGGTGCCGGGGTACTCGCGGATGTCCGGGCCGGGCGGGAAGTTCGGCATCGGGGTGTCCAGCACCTCGTGCAGGCAGTCCGGGATCGGGACCGGCGCGGCGGCCGGCTTGCCGAGCGGGTCGGCGGCGTCCGGGACCAGGTCGCCGGGGCGCAGCAGGTTGCGGAGCCGGACCTCCAGGCCGCCCAGGCCCACCGCCGAGCCCGCGGCGTCCATCTGGGCCTCGTACGCGGCGCAGGTGAGCGCCCCGCCGCCGCCCCGGACCCGGCCGGACGGCGGGTTGTTGGTGCGGACCACGCGGCCGGTGATGTGGACGTTCGGCACCCGGTAGGGGCCGATCGCCAGGCGACAGGCCTCGTCGAGGACGTCGACGGTGGTCGAGGCGTAGGCGCCGCCGTCCAGCAGGATGTCGGCCTCGACGGCGACCAGGCTGCCGTCGTCGGCGACCACGTGCTTGTAGCGCAGCCGCGCGGCCGGGCGGCCGGGGTGCGCCGGCGCGTCGCGCGGCACCACGGCCTTGACCGGGCGGCCGGTGGCCAGCGCCAGCAGCGCCGCCTGCACCTGGAGGCCGACGTCCTCGCGGTGGGTGTCGGCGCCGCCGACCCGGGTGGGGATGACGTGCACCTTCTCCACCGGCAGGCCCAGGCACTGGGCCACCACCTCGCGGTCGCCGCGCGGGGAGACGGTGGCCACGTAGATCTCGATGCCGCGCTCGCCGTTGGGGACCGCGATCACCGCGGCCGGGGCGCCGGGGCGGGCGTCGACGGCGTCGAAGGCGTATTCGCCCTCGACCACCTTCAGCCCGGCCACCTCGGCGGTCTCCGGGTCCAGCAGCGCGCCGGGCTCGGTGCCGAAGACCAGTGAGGTGGCGTGCAGGACGTTGCCGTCGGGGTGGATCGGCGGGGCGGTCGAGGCCTGGTCCGGATCGTGCAGCGGGCGCAGCGGGTCCCAGATCACGCGGACGCGTTCGGCCGCGGCGCGGGCCAGCGCCGGGTGCTCGGCGGCCACCACGGCGACCGGCTCGCCGACGTAGCGGGCCACGTCGGCGGCCAGCACCGGCTGGTCGATGGAGCGGGTGCCGTGGAAGTTGTAGCCGGGCATGTCGGCCGCGGACAGCACGGCGTGCACGCCGGGGATGGCGCGCGCGCCGCGCAGGTCGAGGCCGCGGATCGCGGCGCTGGCGTGCGGAGAGCGGGTGACGCCCATCCAGAGCATGCCGTCGGCGCGCAGGTCGGCGGGGAACTTGGGCTCGGTCACGGGGCGGCGGCCTCCGGTCGGCGGGCCGGGTCGACGAGGTCCGCGTCGTCGGGGTCCGGCGAGGCGCCGGAGCCGGCGGCCGCGCCGCCCTCCGCCTCCTTCGCCAGCGCGACCGCCTCGATCCAGTGCCCGGACTCGGAGCACCGGCAGATCACGCCGGACAGCGCCTCGCGCACCGCGGCCGGCCCGGGGTCCGGGTTGCGTCGCAGCAGGCTGGTGATCGCGACCGCCAGGCCCGGCGCGCAGAACCCGCAGGGGCCGGCGCCGGCCGCGGCGACGGCGGCGCGGGCGGCGTCGAAGCCCGGGTCGCGCGGCGTGCGCACGTCCCGCTCCACGGCCGCCACGGCGGGCACCAGGCAGGCCGCCGCGGGGGTGTCGTCGACGGTGACCAGACAGGCCCCGCACTCGCCGGCGCCGCAGCCGTCGCGCGGCTCGTCGAAGTCCAGGCGCTCGCGGAGCACGGCGAGCAGCGAGTCGCCGATCCACACCTGCGGCACGGGGTATTCGTGCCCGTCGACGCGCAGCGTCAGACCCACGGTCGGCCATTCCGCCGCCGGTTCGCTCACCGCTGGTTCACTGCTTTCGTCCCCCTCGCCCGACGGCTCTCACTGGTCCTGGCCCTTCGCCTGCTCCGCCCGCTCCACCCGCTGTTTGGCCCGCTGGAAGTCGGCCCGGCGCTGGAGCTCCCGCACCTGGTCCAGCCAGCCCAGCGGGGGCAGGGCGCGCAGCAGCAGGCGGCGGGCGCAGATCTCGGCGGCCTTCCGACGATACGGGTCGCCGCCCCCGCCGAGCGTCCCGGCCCCGTCGCCGTACACCAGCGACTCGGCGACCAGGCGTCCGAAGGTCTCGTACACCGCCGGGTCCGGTATCGCGCCGGCGTCCCAGTCGACCTGGTCGGCCAGCCACCGGTCGGCGTGGTCGGCGCGCAGCAGCGTGGGCAGCCCGGCCCGGCCGGTGCCGCTCGGCAGCGCGGCCTGCGCCATGGCGCCGACGACGCACGTGGCGCTGCGGCGCGCCGGGTCGACGGCCAGCGTCGTGGACAGGATCGCGCGGGAGGTGCCGCCGCGGACGCCGATCTTCATGAAGCCCTGCATCCCGCGCACCACCGGCACCCGCGCCCCGACGACCAGCTCACCGGGGGTCAGCTGCGGCACGCCGTCGCGGTCGTAGAAGTCGAACACGGACACCGTCCGCACCCCGCCGACCGACGCCACCAGCACCTCGGCCCCGAGCGCGGCCAGCACCACCGGCAGGTCCGCCGACGCCGGGCCGACCATCAGGTTCCCGCCGAGCGTGGCCGCGGCGCGGATGTGCGGCGCCCCGACGGTCCGCGCCGCCTGCGCCACGGCCGGCACCTGGGCCCGCAGCTCCTGGCGCTGCATCTCGGTGAGGGTGAGCCCGGCGTGCAGCAGCACCTCGCCCGGACCCGGCGACCACCCGCGCAGCTCGGCGCAGCGGTGGAGGGTGACGATGGCGCCCGGGTGCCGCCGGCCGGCGGTGATGTCGGGCATGACGACGGTGCCGCCGGCGACGATCACGGCGTCCGGCCGCGCGGCCAGCACCTGCACCGCCTCGACCACGCTCGTCGGGCCGAACAGCGCCGGGACGGCCGCGACGGCGGAGCCGCCGAGGCCGGTGGCGAAGGCTTCGCCGGTCGGCGTCGCGGACGCGGACTCGGCGGCCGTCGCCGAGGCGAAGGCGGGGGCGAAACCGCCGGTGGCGGCCGGATCGGACGCGGCGGAGAAAGCGCCGCTCGCGGCTTGGCCGGGCACCGGTCCGTCGGCCGGACCGGCGGCGAACTGACCGCCGACCGCGGCCGTGACCGTCGGCGTGCCCGCGGTTTGGCCGAACACCGATACCGGCGTGCCGACCGCACCGGTGGCGAACCAGCTCCCGGCAACAGGCGTCGGCTCGCTCACGGCCTGACTCACGGCCTGGCCGGGCATCGGCGCGTCGGCCGGACCGGCAGCGAACCGGCTCCCGGCTTCCTGCGTCGGCACCCTCGCAGCCTGACCGAAACCCGACTCGCGCTCAGAACCGTGAGGACCGCTGGAACCGGCACCGAAAACCGGCACGCCTCCCGAACCGTGAGGACCGCTGGAACCGGCACCGAACTCACCCCCGACAGCACCGGTCGGCGCACCGCCCGAGCCGTGGCCGCCGGTCCGGTACGGATCGGTGATCCCACCGGCCGGAGCGCTGTACCCACCCCGCGTGACCGCCGCGAACTGGCCGCTCGAGGCGAGGTCGAACGCGTCGCCGTCGCCGGGCTGCGGGGCCCAGACGACCCCGTCGGCGTCGTCGGTCAGCTCGAACGTGCCCAGCTCGAAGCCGGGGCGCTCGGCCCCGCCGCCGAACTCGGCGCGGGTCGGCACCGCGTGGCCGTCCGGCGGCAAGGCGCCGCCGATCCCGGCTCCGCCGCCGGCGGCGAACCCCCCGCCGGGCGGCCCGAAGGCGTCCGGCCCCATGTCCCCGGTCAGTTGGTCCCGCCGTCGCCGTCGTCGCCGCCGCCGGGCTCCAGACCCTCGAAGATCTCCTTGCATTCCGGGCACACGGGGAAGCGGCTCGGATCGCGGGAGGGCACCCACACCTTGCCGCACAGGGCGGTCAGGGGTGTCCCGAACACCGACGCCTCCATGATCTTGTCCCGCTCGGCGTAGTGCGCGAAGCGCTCCTCGTCACCCGGGTCGTAGCGGTAGTCGGACTCGACGCGTTCCTCGACGATCGTCGAGCCGCCCGTGTCCGGTTCGAAAGTCGGCGTGCTCATGCTCTCGAGTCTATGCCGCGCCGCACCCCTCCCAGCAGGGAATGAGTGCGGCGCAGCTCAGAGGCCCGGTTTCGGCGTGGCTGGACGGCTCAGCCGTGCAGGTACACGATCCCGAGCTGGTTCAGCTTCCACAGCTGGTTCGCCGCACCGGTGTACGGCCGCAGCTCGACCACCGGGTTGCCGGCCCCGTCGGTGCCGCTGCCGATGGTGGCCACCAGGCTCTGGTTCTGGGACGCCGCGATCGCGTAGTAGCCGCCGCCCTCGGGCTGGAAGAACCAGCGCTGGTTGCCGCCGCCGTTGCAGCCCCACTGCTCCAGCTTCACGCCGGCCGCCGCGGTCCCGCCGGTGGCGTCCAGGCACATGTTCCGGTTGCCGCTGAAGTCCACCTCGTACGAGCCGCCGGACTTGATCTCCATGACGAACGACTGGTTCAGCCCGCCGGTGACCGGATAGGTGATCAGCGGCCGGCCGTTCGTGGAGTCGCCGTCGGTGCCCCCGCCGGAGAAGTCCAGCACGTTGCCGTTCGCCTTGCTGGTCAGCTGGAACCAGCCGCCGTCGTCGACCTGGTCCATCCACGGCTGCCCCGGGGCCAGCGGCCGGATCGAGGTGCCGTCCTGCTGGTTCAGGGTGCAGTAGGCCTCGGCGCCGGTGGATGTGTAGAACTGCGCCAGGCAGGCGCCCTCACCCTGATAACCCGCCACCCGCAGGTGATACGACTGCCGGATCTCGTTCTCGCAGATCAGGCCACCGAACAGCACCTGCCGGTCGCACCCGTTGCGGGTCAGCTCGGAGACGTCGATGAAGTCGCCGTTGGTGTACTCGTACGGCGACGACGTGAACTCGGCGCACACCTCGTGCCCGTAGCTGACACGCCGCTGGTCCAGGTACCGCACCCCGGGCACCTGCTCCGCGGCCGCGCGCAGCGTGTCGTCGAACAGCGGCACGATGAAGTTGTGGCCCCACGCGCCGTCCTCGGTGTACCCGGGGCAGCCGTTGGCGACCTTCGCGAGGTAGTTGTCGACCCCGCTGCGCAGGTCCGGTGTGATCGGCGTGAAGTAGGACTGGAACACCAGCTGGTAGTCGCCGTCGGCGTACCCGGCGTCGCGCATGGTGTCGCGCACGTCCTCGATCGCGGCCACCACCTTCGGCTGCACCGCGGCCGCCCGCCGGTAGATCTCGGCGTTGCCGATGCTGGTGCGGCACGGGGTGCCGTTGGTCGGGAAGTAGGCCTGGATGCAGGCCTCCATGATCCCGGTGAAGTCGAAGTCGTCGTTGGCGCCGATGGTCAGGACGACCATCTTGACGTCGTTCGCCTTCGCGATGCCCGCCAGCTGCGCGTCCTGCTTGGGCTCGCCGAAGTCGCCGCTGCCGCCCCCGGTGATCGCCGCGTACTGCGGAAGGGAGGCGATGTCCCCGGTCTGGGCGCCGGAGCAGGCGATGTCGAAGGCCGTGACGCCGCTGAGCCCGGTGTCGAAGATCTCGGACTTCGGGCTGCGGTGGCAGTAGTCCGACGGCCCGTCCGTCGGCGGGATGAAGTCGTCGCTCGTGTCGGTCCCGGCGCCCTCGCCGGAGATCGCGCTGTCGCCCATCGCGACGATCGCGGCGGGACCCGAATGAGTGACGGCCTGGGCGGTGCCGCTCCAGGTGGTCACCAGCGCCCCGCTGAGCGCGGCGGCGGTGGCGAGGGCGGTCAGGGATCTGCGTCTGGTTCTGTTCACCGAGTGCTCCTTGCAGGTGGGAGGTGCCAGGAGGAGTGGAACATGACGATCGCTCATATATTACTGACCCGTCGGTAACGAACAAGGGGCCTGACGGAAAAGCACCGGCGGGCGGAGCGCCACGGCGAGATCACGGCGCAGATCCGGTCACAATGGTCGGAACCGCAATGAATGGACTGATGTCGTGACCGAGACCCCGAACACTCCGCCGGACCCGAACGCCGGACAGCCGCCGGGCCCGGCGGGCGGACAGCCCGCTTCGCCGCCGCCCCCGCCACCGCCGGGCGGGGCGACCCCGCCGCCGGCGTCGCAGACTCCGCAGACTCCGCAGAGCCCGCCGCCGGGTCAGCCGGGTCAGCCGGCCGAGCCGGGCCGGCCGACGCAGCCCACGCCGGTGCCGCCGGCCGCCGGCGCCGCGGA